>NZ_NSGC01000015.1:0-102468 GCF_002294795.1 Mesorhizobium sp. WSM3866
AAGGCGGATGCCGCCAATCCGGCGGCCGATGTGCAACTGACCGGCAATGTCGCCGGACAGCCGCTGCAGGGCAATGCGGTGCTTGCCACCGCCAATGGCAAGAGCGCGATCAAGGGCCTCAGCCTTGCACTCGGCGACAACAAGGTTTCGGGCGACCTCGCGCTCGACGAAGCGTTCGTGCCGGTGGGCACCGTGTCGCTCGATCTTCCTGACATAGGGCCACTGGCGGCGCTTGCGCTAGAAAAGGCGGAAGGCGACGTCCGCGGCGCGATCGCCTTCTCGAAGGCCGGCAACGCACCGAACGTCGCCGTCAAGGCAACCACAGCAGCGATCAGGCGCGGCGACCTCTCGGCCAAAAAAGTCGCCGTCGACGCCCAGATCGCCAATTACCTCGCAGCACCTGTCATCTCCGGCAAGATCCGCGCCGACAGCGTGACCTCCGGCGGCACTGCCGTTACCGGCATCGATGTCGACCTGAAGCGCGATGGCGACTGGACCGCCTTTTCCGGCGGCGCCACCGTGAAGAACATTCCGGCGAAAGCGGCCGGCCGGGTGAAAGTGGCGAACGGCACGACGACCGTCGAGCTCGCGTCGGGCCAAGCGACGGTGCAAGGCATCAAGGCGGCGATCGCGCAGGCCTCGACCGTGACCATCGCCAACGGCGCGACGACGCTCGACCGGCTGGTGCTCAATCTCGGCGGCGGCACGGCGACGGTGACGGGCAAGGTCACGCAGACGCTCGACATCAACGCCAATCTGGCCCGGGTGCCGGTCTCGCTCGCAAACAGTTTCTCGCCTGGCCTCGATGCGGCAGGCTCGATCTCGGGCACGGTCAAGGTCTCCGGCGCGCCGGCCACTCCGACGGTCGCCTTCAATGTCGATGCTTCGGGCGTGCAGACTTCGCAGACGCGGGGCGCAGGCCTCGGCGGCATGAACGTATCCTCGTCGGGAACCTTTGCCGGCAGCAAGCTTGCCTTCGACGCCAACATCAGCGACGGCGCCGGCCTTGGTCTCAAGGGCGGCGGCACGGTGACGACGGCAGGCGGGCCGACCCTGGCGCTCGATTTCAAAGGCAAGGTGCCGTTTTCCTTCCTTGCCTCGAAACTCGCCGTGCAAGGCCTGGCGCTCAACGGAACCGCCAATGTCGACGTGCAGGTGCGCGGTCCTGTATCCGCGCCGGTGATCAGCGGCAAAGTCTCGACGTCGGGCGCCCGTCTGATCGACGCGCGCTCCGGGCTGGCGGTCAACGACATCGGGGCTGACGTCTCGATCGGCGGCGGCGTCGCCAGGATCAATCGCCTGACGGGCACGTTGTCGACGCGCGGCAGCCTTTCGGCGAGCGGCACCGTCGGCATCACGCCGGCGCAAGGTTTTCCGGCCGACCTGTCGATAAAACTCACCGACGCCCGCTACACCGACGGCAGGGTGGTGACCGCCAATCTCGGCGGCGACCTGACCATTAAAGGCCCGCTCGTGTCGGCGCCGGTGATCGCCGGCACCATCAATCTGGCGAGGACGGTCATCACCGTGCCGGACAAACTGCCCGGTTCGCTCTCGGAGTTGGATGTGAAGCATAAGAACCCGCCGCGCGCGGTGCGCGCGCAGGACAGGGCTCTGAACCCGCCGACATCCAGCAGCGGCGGCAGCAGCGGCAGCGGCCTTGTCCTCGACGTGACGGTCAACGCACCGAATCAGATCTTCATCCAGGGCAGGGGCGTCGACGCCGAGCTAGGCGGCTCGCTGAAGCTGACCGGCCCGGCATCCTCGCCGCAGGCCGTCGGAACCTTCACCTTGCAACGCGGCCGGCTGACGATCCTTGCCAAGCGGCTGACCTTCACCGAGGGCACAGTCGGGTTCCAGGGTTCGCTTGTGCCTTACCTCAACCTGACCGCGACCACGACGACCAGCAGCGCCACCGTCACCATCGTCGTTTCGGGCGAAGCGACCAACCCGAAGTTCAACTTCTCCTCCGCACCGGCGCTGCCTGAGGACGAGGTGCTGGCGCAACTGATCTTCGGCCGCTCGATGTCCAATCTCTCGCCGCTGCAGATCGCCCAGCTCGCCGACGCGGCCGCGCAATTGGCCGGCGCCGGCGGCACGACCTCGCTGCTCGACAATCTACGCAGCGCGATCGGCATCGACGATCTCGACGTGACGACCGACGAGAAGGGGGGCACCGCGGTTTCGGCCGGCAAGTATCTCAACGACCGTACCTATGTGACAATCCAGAAGGGCGACAAACCGGGCTCCGGCAAGGCGACGATCGATCTCAATGTCGGGAGGGGCGTGAAGCTGCGCGGCGAGGCCAACGACGCGGGCGAAGCCAAGGGCGGCGTCTTTTACGAACGCGAATATTGACGGTGTTGCCCGCCCCGGCGGGCTGAAGAGGACTTTTGGCGCGCGCACGAGGCCCTGTCCGCCGGCAATGTCTTGATTTGATTGCCCTGTTAATTTTTGGAAATGTGCTGTGGACTAACAAATTTGCGTCAAGGCTGTCGCTATCACGCCAACCGGCCCCATTCCAAAGTTGCACATTCCCCACCATGTTCCAATTCCAAACCGGCTTTTGACATCACGGTCTGGATGCGGAATGTTAAAAGGCAGAAAGCCAAACAATGGGAGTCAGTCATGGCAATCTACAAAAGTAACGGTGATCGCGTTCCGGACCACATCCTGGCGATGGCCGAAGCGGCCAAGTCGGGCACGGTGGACCGCCGTGAATTCCTGGCGTTGGCCAGCGTTTTCGGTGCATCGACGGCAATGGCTTACGGCATGCTCGGTCTCGCCGCGCCGACGCCGGCCAAGGCCGAGGACGTGCAGGGCAAGAAGGGCGGCGTGCTGAAGGTCGCCATGTCGATCAAGGATCCCAAGGATCCACGCACCGCCGACTGGTCGGAGATTGCCAACGCCGAGCGCCAGGCGCTCGAGCCGCTGGTGAAGTACACGAAGGAGTATACCTTCGCGCCTTACCTGCTGGCAAGCTGGGACATCAACGACGACGCCACCGAATACACGCTGCATGTGCGGCCAGGCGTCGAATGGAATAACGGCGACAAGTTCACCGCCGACGACGTGATCTACAATTTCACCCGCTGGGCCGACAAGGCAGCGGAAGGCAACTCGATGCCTGGCCGCCTCGGCAGCCTGGTCGACGACGGCACCAAGAAGCTGCGCGAAGGCTCCGTGGTCAAGGTCGACGACATGACGGTCAAGCTCAAGCTGAGCAAGCCCGACATCGCCATCATCCCGAACATGTGCGATTATCCGGCACTGGTCGTGCATAAGACCTTCGATGAGAAGGGCGCCAACTTCAAGAATTGCCCGATCGGCACCGGCCCGTTCGAGCTTGTCTCCTACGAAGTCGGCCAGAAGGTGGTCTACAAGCGCCGCGAGACCGGCAGGTGGTGGCAGGGCGAAGCTTTCCTCGATGGTGTCGAGTTCATCGATTACGGCACCGATCCGGCGGCGACGGTTTCGGCTTTCGAATCCGGCGAAGTCCAGACCAACCACGAAACGACCGCCGACTACATCAAGATCATCGCTGATGTCGGCGCGCCGGTTTCGGAGGTCGTCACGGCCGCCACCGTGGTGTCGCGGTTCAACATCACCCACAAGCCGTATGACAACCAGAAGGTTCGTCAGGCGATGTTGCTTGCGGTCGACAACGCCACGGTGCTACAGCTCGGCTACGGCAATGCCGGCACCCCGGCTGAAAACCACCATGTCGCGCCGATCCATCCGGAATATGTCAAGCTGCCCGAGGTCAAGCGCGACATCGCCAAGGCCAAGCAGATGCTGACGGAAGCCGGCGTGATCGATTTCGAGCACGAACTGATCAGCAACGACGAAGACTATCACAAGAACACCACGGACGCGATCGCGGCCCAGCTGCGCGAAGCGGGCATCAAGGTGAAGCGCACCGTGCTGCCGAGCTCGACCTTCTGGAACGACTGGACGAAGTATCCGTTCTCGCAAACCAACTGGAACATGCGCCCGCTGGGCATCCAGGTCATCTCCATCGCCTATCGCTCCGGCGAAGCGTGGAACGAGACGGCCTACGCCAATCCCGACTTCGACAAGAAGGTCAACGAGGCGCTCGGCATCGCCGATGCGGAGAAGCGCAAGGTTGTGATGAAGGACATCGAGCAGACCCTGCAGGATTCCGGCATCATCATCCAGCCTTACTGGCGCAAGCTCTACATCAACATCAAGCCCGAGGTGAAGAACCACTCGATGCACCCGACCTATGAGCACGACTTCGGCAAGGTCTGGCTCGAACAGGCGTGATCCTTTTGCGACAAATATGAGGGGCGTCAGCCCCTCTTATTTGCAGCTTCGTCGCCGTTGCGTATTGTGCAACGGTGGCGGAGCCTCACAAGGTATCCGACACAGGGTTGAACCTATCTGACCCCAACCCGGCCGGCAGGGGAGCGCGCATGTTCTCATTCATTGCCAGACGCATCGGCACGATTCTGCTCACGATGCTATGCCTGACGCTGGTCGTCTTCTTTCTCGTCAATCTCGAGCCCAACTTGAAGAAGCTGGCGATCAGCCAGACCGAGATGCACACGTCGGCCGAACAGCTCGAAAGCTGGCTGGTCAATCACGGCTACCGGCAGAACTTCTTTGCGCGCTACGGCCAATGGCTGGGCGTCCTGCCCAAGCAGCCGATCACCGATCCTGCCACCGGCAAGGTGACGCAGCGCTTCTCCTTCTGCAACGATCCGGTCGAGCCGAAATTCTCCGGCGTGCTGCAGGGCGATTTCGGCTGTTCGACCAAGTTCAAGACGACGGTCGCGGCCAAGCTGTTTCCGGCACTCGGCGCCACCGGCATATTGATGTTCTGGGTGCTGGCGGTGATGGTGCCGATCTCGCTGCTCATCGGCATCCTTGCCGGCATGCGCGAAGGCTCGCGAACGGACCGGACCCTGTCGGTGGCCTCCATCGCCTCGACGGCGACGCCCGAATATGTGTCGGGCGTCATCTTCACCGTCATCTTCGCCTCGTGGTTGGGCTGGCTGAACGGCTCGGCGGCATCCGCCAGCCAGGGCATCACCTTCTACAATTTCACCCTGCCGGTGATCACTCTGGCGATCTACGGCACCGGCTATATCGCGCGCATGACACGGGCCTCGATGGTCGAGGTGATGACGCAGCAGTATATCCGCACGGCCCGCCTCAAGGGCCTCTCCTTCGGCAGTGTGGTGATCAAGCACGCGCTACGCAACGCGCTGATCGCGCCTTTCACCGTCATCATGCTGCAGTTCCCGTGGCTGCTCACCGGCGTCGTCATCGTCGAGGTGATGTTCCGCTACCAGGGTTTCGGCTACACGCTGGTCGAGGCCGCCGGCAACAACGACATCGACCTTCTGCTCGGCTGCTCGCTGGTCTCGGTGTTCATCGTGCTGATCACCCAACTCATCTCGGATGTCGGCTACGCGTTTCTCAATCCGCGCATCAGAGTTCAATAGGGGGCAGGGCGGATGCAGATCGAATATATCGGTGCCTTCGATGTCGTGCTCGGCGTGCTTTGGCGCTTCTGGCCGGTATGGGTCGCGCTTGTCCTGGTGATGGGCGTTAGCTTTACCTACAAGAAGAAGCTCGGGCTCTACGGCCAGCTCTTTGACAGCGGCGTCGGCATTGCCGGCGTCGGCATCTGCCTGTTCTGGCTGTTCACGGCGATCTTCGCCTCGACCATCTCGCCTTTCGATCCGCTGGCCCAGGTGTCGATCATGAAGGATACGCTGCCCGGCGCGATCGAGCCGACTTCGAAGCTCGTCTACTATTTCGGCGGCGACAAGCTCGCCCGCGACGTGTTCTCGCGCATGGTCTATGGCAGCCAGATCGTGCTGATCATCGCGCCGGCGGCGACCGGTTTTGCGCTGATGGTCGGCATCACGCTCGGCCTGCCGGCCGGTTACTACGGCGGCAAGATCGACACGGTGCTGTCCTTCCTCGCCAATCTGGTGCTGGCCTTCCCGGTGATCCTTTTGTTCTACCTGCTGGTGACGCCAGGCATCATGGATACGCCTATCCCGTACGCCCTGGCGGGGCTGTTCTTCCTGTTCCCGATCATCTTCTTTTGCGTGCTGTTCTGGACCCGCTACAAGAACCGGCCGGACCGGCTCTATATCCTGCTCGGCCTGACGCTCGTCATCGGGGGCTGGATCTATACGGGCCTCGTCTTCGACAAGGATCCGCTGAGGATCGTCCACATCGATCCCAACCAGCTCAACATCTTCGTGGCGGTGGTGTTCGCTTCCAGCCCCGGCGTGTTCCGGATCGTGCGCGGGCTGACCATGGATATCAAGACGCGCGACTACGTGGCGGCGGCGCAGACGCGCGGTGAATCGCCCTGGTACATCATGCTGTGGGAAATCCTGCCCAATGCACGCGGACCGCTGATCGTCGATGCCTGCCTGCGCATCGGCTATACGACGATCCTGCTCGGCACGCTCGGTTATTTCGGCCTGGGGCTGGCGCCGGAGAGTCCCGACTGGGGCACGGCGATCAAGGATGCCAGCCGGCTCTTGCGCTCCTTCATCCACCCGGCGCTGCCGCCGACGATCGCGCTGATGTCGTTCGTGCTGGGCCTGAACCTTTTGGCGGATTCGCTGCGCGAACAGTCGATGAAGGATTGATGGCGGGGCTTCGGGCCCCATCTTCCAGGAAGCAAGGATTGGAGCGACCCATGAACGAGGCAGTTCGAGATCCAGCCAAGACGACCAATGGGCCGATCATCGAGATCGAGAACCTCTCGATCTCGTTCTTCACCCGCAAGGGCGAGATCCCGGCGGTGATGGACTTTTCCTGCACGGTCATGCCCGGCGAGGCGATGGGCATCGTCGGCGAATCCGGCTGCGGCAAGTCGACCGTGTCGCTCGGCATCATGCGCGACCTCTCAAACATCGGAAAGATCGTCGGCGGCCGCATCAAGTTCCAGGGCAGGGACATGGGCGACATGTCCGACGAGGAGCTTCGGGCCATCCGCGGCAACAAGATCGCCATGATCTATCAGGAGCCGATGGCGAGCCTCAATCCGGCGATGAAGGTCGGCCAGCAATTGATGGAAGTGCCGCTGATCCACGACAAGGTCTCGAAGGAAGAGGCCCATAACCGTGCACTGGAGATGGTGCGCGCGGTCAAGCTGCCCGATCCGGAGCGCATGATGCGCTCCTATCCCCACCAGCTTTCGGGCGGCCAGCAGCAGCGCATCGTCATCGCCATGGCGCTGCTGTCGAAACCGGCGCTGCTGCTCCTCGACGAGCCGACGACGGCGCTCGACGTCACCGTCGAGGCCGGCATCGTCGAACTGGTCAAGGGACTGGGCCAGAAGTTCGGCACCTCGATGATCTTCGTGTCGCACAATCTCGGCCTCATTCTCGAGACCTGCGACAAGATCACGGTGATGTATTCCGGCGAGGCCGTCGAGACCGGCAAGATCGAGGACGTGTTCGACCGGATGCGCCACCCCTATACGCAAGGGCTGTTCCGCTCGATTCCGTTGCCTGGCGCCGACAAGAATTCGCGGCCGCTGATCTCCATTCCCGGCCAATTGCCGCTGCCGCATGAGCGGCCGAAGGGATGCAATTTCGGACCCCGCTGTCACCATTTCGTCGAGGGCGTCTGCAACGCCGCCGAAATTCCGATGGTTGCCGTCGAGGGGCATGAGGGCCATTTCTCGCGCTGCGTGCGTTTCAACGAGATCGACTGGGAAGCGCTGCCGCCCGGCGCCAAGAAGGTCAACGAAAAGGTCGAGCCCGGCGCGCCGGTGCTCAAGATCGACAATCTCAAGAAGTACTACAAGGTCGGCGGCAGCGAGGTGTTCGGCTCCAGCGAAGGCCGCGTCGTCAAGGCCAACGAGACGATTTCGTTCACCGCGCGCGAGTCCGAAACGGTCGCGATCGTCGGCGAGTCCGGCTGCGGGAAATCGACGCTCGCCAAGGTGCTTCTGGGGCTTGAGACCGCAAGCTCGGGCACCGTGACGCTGGGCAACAAGGAGATCCAGTCGACCGGCATCGAGAGCCGCAATGTCGAAACGGTATCGTCGATCCAGATGGTGTTCCAGAACCCGTTCGACACGCTAAACCCCAGCCATACGGTCGGCTCGCAGATCATCCGCACGCTGGAGAAGTTCAATGTCGGCAAGACCGTCGCCGAGCGGCGCAAGCGCATGCTGGAGCTGCTCGACCTGGTGAAGCTGCCGCGGGCCTTCGAGACCCGCAAGCCGCGCCAGCTCTCAGGCGGCCAGAAGCAGCGCATCGGCGTGGCCCGCGCCTTCGCTGGCGACGCCAAGGTGGTGGTGGCCGACGAGCCGGTCTCGGCGCTCGACGTCTCGGTGCAGGCGGCGGTGACCGAACTCTTGATGGACATTCAGCGCAAGAACAAGACGACCATGCTGTTCATCAGCCACGACCTGTCCGTGGTGCGCTACATCGCCGACCGCGTCGTCGTCATGTATCTCGGCTATATCGTCGAGCAGGGCACGACGGACCAGATCTTCTCGCCGCCCTACCATCCCTACACGGAAGCGCTGCTCTCGGCGATCCCGATCGCCGACACCAGCGTGGTCAAGAAGCACATCGTGCTCGAAGGCGATATCCCATCGGCGATGAACCCGCCGACCGGCTGCCCCTTCCAGACGCGCTGCGGCTACAAGAAGCTGGTGCCGGACAATCTGTGCGAGACGACGGTGCCGCCGGTGAAGAATCTCGGCAACGGCCATATGAGCCTGTGCTGGCTGTCGGACGATGTCTTGGCGAAGATGGAGCCGGTCATCAAGTTCGACAAGGAGCATGCGGCACATGAAGGCGTGCCGGACGACGCGCCGCACGGCACCGGGCCGGGCTTTGCCGGCACCCCGCCCAAGCGCCCGAGGGGCAAGAGGCCGAAGCCGAACTAAAACTTCGCCGGGTCCCGGCCTCAGTTCCCACATTGCCGCAACTGGGCGGCGTAGTCGCGGGCCATTTGGTCCGTGGCGCGCGCGTAGTTCTGCACGCCGGCATCGCCGCGATTGCCGCGTTTGTAGGCCGACCAGCCGAGATAGTAGGCGAGATAGAGACTGTAGGTGTCGTTGCGGGCGACGCCGAAGCTGTCGACAGTCTTGGAATGATACCAGCCGACGAAGTCGATGGCGTCGGCGAAACGGCTGCGGCGCGCCGCCCAGTTGCCGGTCTCCATCTGATATTGCGACCAGGTGCCGTCCAGCGCCTGCGAATAGCCCGCGGCGGTGGAGACATGTTTCCAGGGAATGAAGCCGAGCAGCTTGGCGCGCGGTGGCCGGGCGTTGCTCTTGAAGCCGGATTCCTTGCGCACCGTCGCCATCAGCACCGGAACGGGAATGCCGTATTTTTGTTCGGTGCGCTCGGCGGCGGACTGCCAGTTGTCGAACCAACCGTCATTCTGGTCGAAGACGGCGCAGACATTGTTGATGTGGCTGGGCGCCGTCGCGCAGGCCGAAAGCGCCAGCAGCACAGAGACAACGACAATTTTACTAAAACTCGAGCTAGGCATCGGAAGACGAATAGGGCGAAATCATAAAAGGAATCTTTCGAGCTTCCTTAACGCCGGCCGAGGCGCCTCGATTTGACTCTATCGATATTTCGACGTCGTTCGTCGCATTTGTCTTCATCAGAACGAAAAAATGCCGCCTTGGCTAAAATCACGCCGGCAAATGGCGAATTCCTGACAGCTCGCGCCTGACGTCGGCGCTCTGATAGACGCATGACCGAACCAAGACGAAAACGCGGCGCCGAACGGACCAGCAACCGCGGGCCCGCCCCCATTCCGCAGCTGCCGCCACGGCGTGTGGTCAACCCTTACCCGCCCATGGCGGTGCTTTCGGCCGACCAGATCGAGTCCATTCACCAGGCCTCGATGCATATTCTCGAAAGTTTCGGCATCGAGGTGATGAGCCCGCGAGCGCTCGCGCTGTTCGAACGCGCCGGCGCCAAGGTCGATCACAGCTCGATGAATGTGCGCCTCGATCGGGGCATGGTCGACGAAGCGCTGAAGACGACACAGGCCGGCTACACACTTACGCCACGCAACCCGGCTCACGCCGTTTATCTCGGCGGCAACACGATCAACTTCACGCTGGTGGCCGGGCCGCCCAATGTGCACGACATGGAGCGCGGCCGCCGCGCCGGCAATCTCGCCGACTATTGCGATCTCGTCCGGCTGGCGCAGCATTTCAACTGCATCCATATGCTGGGGAACCAGGTCTGCGCGCCGATCGAGCTGCCGGCGAATTCGCGGCACCTCGACACCTACTTCGCCAATCTGACGCTGACCGACAAATGCTTCCATGTCTCGGCGATCGGCCGGGGCAGGGCGCTGGACGGCATCGAGATGATGGCGATCGCGCGTGGCTTGACTCTCGACCAGATCGGCCGGGATCCCGGCGTCACCACCATCATTTCCGTCAACTCGCCGCGCCGCTTCGACGAGATGATGGCCGAAGGGCTGATGACCATGGCCGAGTTCGGCCAGTCGGTGGCGGTGACGCCGTTCACGCTGATGGGCGCGATGAGCCCGGTGACGCTTGCCGGCGCGCTGGCGCAGCAAAATGCCGAGGCACTGTTCGGCATCGTGCTGACCCAGTTGGTGCGGCCCGGCGCGCCGGTGATGTATGGCGCCTTCACTTCCAATGTCGACATGAAGTCCGGCGCGCCGGCCTTCGGCACGCCGGAGAACACCAAGGCCAACATCGCCTCCGGGCAATTGGCGCGGCGCTACAATCTGCCGTACCGCACGACGCCGGGCTCGGCGTCCAATGCCGCCGATGCGCAAGGCGCCTATGAGACGCTGATGGCGCTGTGGGGTGCCGTGCTTGGCCACGGCAACCTCGTCTATCATGCCGCCGGCTGGCAGGAGGGCGGACTGACGGCCTCATTCGAAAAACTCATCATCGATGTCGAGATGATGCAGCACATGATGGAATTCCTGCGACCGATCGTGGTCGACGAAGGCGAATTGGCGGTCGACGCATTGGGCGCCGTGCCCACCGGCGGCCACTTCTTCGGCGAGCCGCATACGCTTGAACGCTATGCCACCGCCTTCTATCAGCCGATGCTCTCCAACTGGCAGAACTACGAGGCCTGGCAGGAGGCCGGCGCGCTCGATGCCACGGCGCGCGCGACCCGGCTCTGGAAGAAGGCGCTGGAAGACTACGTTCAGCCCGCAATGGACCCAGCCCTGCGCGAGGCGCTTGAAGCCTATATGGCGCGCCGCAAGGAAGCGATCGGGCAGGGCGAGCCGTGACGGTTTTGGAACGCTGGCGCTGCCCCTCATCCGCCTTCCGGCACCTTCTCCCCGTGAAGGACGGGGAGAAGGGAAGCGCTACAGCGCTGGCGACCCCTCTCCCCGTTTTTCACGGGGAAAGGGCAAGGGTGAGGGGCAGCGCCGACGTTTGAGGAGAGACATGCCTCTCATCCTGAATCCACTCAATCATCCAATTCCCCGAAGTAACGAGAAGAACCTATGAAGTCGCATGCAAAGGTCGTGGTCATCGGCGGCGGTGTTGTAGGATGTTCCGTGCTGTTCCATCTTGCCCGCCACGGCTGGACGGACGTGGTGCTTCTGGAGCGCGATGAGCTGACCTCGGGCTCGACCTGGCATGCGGCCGGCGGCATGCACACCATCAACGGCGATCCCAACGTCGCCAAGCTGCAGAAATACACGATCTCGCTCTACAAGGAGATCGAGGAGCTTTCCGCCCAGGCGACGGGGGTGCATCTGACCGGCGGCGTGCTCTTGGCAGCAACCGAGGCGCGGCTCGACTGGCTGCGCGGGGTCGTCTCCAAGGGCCGCTATCTCGGCATCGACCTCGAGGTGATCTCGGCGAAGGAAGCGGCCGAGTTGATGCCGCTCATCGATCCGAAGCAATTCGTCGGCGCCGTGCGCAACAAGGAGGACGGCCATCTCGATCCCTCCGGCGTCACCCACGCTTACGCCAAGGCGGCGCGGAAGCTGGGCGCGGAAGTGGAGCGCTTCACCAAGGTCGAGGACATCGTGCGCCGGCCCGACGGGCTTTGGCGCGTCATCACCAACAAGGGCGATGTGATCACCGAGCATGTCGTCAACGCCGGCGGTCTTTGGGCGCGCGAGGTCGGCCGCATGGTCGGGCTCGAACTGCCGGTGCTCGCCATGGAGCACATGTACCTGATCACCGAGGACATGCCGGAGGTCGCCGACTGGAACAAGAAGACCGGCACGGAAATCATCCATGCGGTCGACTTCGACGGCGAGCTCTATCTGCGCCAGGAGCGCGGCGGCATGCTGATGGGCACCTACGAGAAAGCCAACAAGGTCTGGTCCGAATTCTCCACACCATGAAATTTCGGCCACGAGCTGTTGGAGCCGGATATCGACCGTATCGCGCCCTCGCTCGAAGTCGGCTTCCGTCACTTCCCGGCCTTTCAGAAAACCGGGATCAAGCAGATCATCAATGGCCCCTTCACCTTTGCGCCGGATGGCAATCCGCTGGTCGGTCCGGTGCGCAGCCTGCCGGGCTTCTGGGTCGCCTGCGGCGTCATGGCGGGTTTTTCTCAAGGCGGCGGTGTTGGCCTGGCGCTCTCAAACTGGATGATCGAGGGTGATCCCGGCGCCGATATCTGGGCGATGGACGTGGCGCGCTACGGCGACTGGGCGACGATGACCTACACCAACGCCAAGGTGCGCGAGAATTACTCGCGCCGCTTCTCGATCCGCTTCCCGAACGAGGAACTGCCGGCCGGACGGCCGCTGAAGACAACGCCCCTTTACGACACATTGTCGGCCAAGGGCGCGCAATGGGGCGTCGCCTTTGGGCTGGAAGTGCCGCTCTGGTATGCGCCCGAAGGCGTCAAGGACGAGTTCTCGTGGCGGCGGTCGACCGATTTCGACCATGTCGGCAGCGAAGTGGCCGCCGTCCGCAACGGCGTCGGCCTCTCGGAGATCTCGAGCTTTGCCAAGTACAAGGTGACGGGCGAGGGGGCGGCAGCCTGGCTCGACCGTCTGCTTGCCTGCAGGATGCCCAAGCCCGGCCGCATGACGCTGGCGCCGATGCTGAAGGAAAACGGCAAGCTGATCGGCGATTTCACGCTCGCCAATGTCGGCGAGGGCGACTGGTTCGTCGCCGGCTCCGGCGTCGCCGAGCAGTACCATATGCGCTGGTTCGAGGCGCATCTGCCGAAGGACGACTCGGTGCAGATAAAATCGCTGGGGCAGTAGCTCACCGGCCTAGCCATCGCCGGGCCGAAGGCGAGGGCGGTGCTGGCCAAAGTCACCCGCGCCGACGTCTCAAACCCGGCGTTCCCATTCATGGCCGTCGCCACGATCGATATCGGCATGGCGCGGTGTCTTGTCGGCCGCGTCAGCTACACCGGCGATCTCGGCTACGAGATCTGGATGGCGCCGGAGTATCAGCGCGCCGCCTACCAGGCGCTGATCACGGCCGGCGAGGAATTCGGCATCGGCCTGTTCGGGTCGCGCGCGCTCAATGCGCTCAGGCTCGAAAAGAACTACGGCTCATGGGCGCGCGAATACCGGCCGATCTACGGACCGGTCGAGGCCGGGCTCGACCGTTTCGTCGCCTACGGCAAGGAGGCCGGGTTCATCGGCAAGGAAGCCGCCATTGCCGAGCGCAAGCAAGGCGGCAAGCTCCGGCTGCGCGCCTTCATCGTTGAGGCCACTGATGCCGATGTCATCGGCGACGAGGCGATCTGGCACGACGGCGTCGTGCGCGGCTGGGTGACGTCCGGCGGCTATGCGCACAATGCAAAAAAGTCCATCGCCATGGGCTACGTGCCGAAGGAGATCGCCGACAGGCCCGACGGCTTCGAGATCGAGATCCTCGGCAAGCGCCACGCCGCGCGCATTCAGGCAACGCCGCTGTTCGATGCCAATTTCGAGCGGATGCGCGCCTGAAAAACAGGCGCGCGTCCGCACAGGGCATCAGGCGCCGCGGCGGTTGTCGAGCGTGAAAGCGCCGGGACCGGCAAAGACCAGATAGAGGAAAACGAAGCAGAACGAGATCGCAGCGTCGCCGCCATTGTTAACGGGGAAGAAGTCGCGCGGGAAATGCGCCATGAAATAGGCGATGGCCATTTCGCCGCAGAGCAGGAACGCCACGGGTCGGGTCAACAGCCCCAGCGCCAGCAGGATGCCGCCGGCGAATTCAAGGATTGCGGACGTCAGCGCGAGCCCCGTCAGCGCCCCGGCATGGGCGCCGGCGGGGAAATTGAACAGCTTCTGGGTGCCGTGCTCGGTGAACTGCAGCGCCGTCATGATGCGAAGCACGCCCAGCGCCTGCGGCTGATAGCGGGAGAGACCTTCAAAAAGCTTCATCTAAACTCCATCTTGCCCTTCCGGACCCGCCATAAATTATCGCCCGGAAGCGGACCATTCACTTCCCATGCCCTGCCATCAACAATCGGTGAGTGGGCATGAGTTCACCTCTTCCGGCTTATTCTCGCCGTGGTTGCAATTGTCTCTCATAAGTTGTATTGATGCGCGGATACACCAAATCATCCGGGAATCCATCGCCATGAAAAAATTCGCCATCAGCCTCTTCGCATTCCTTGCAGGCACGAGCTTCGCCATAGCTGCCGATGCTGGTTGTGATGCCTTCAAATGGCCGGTGACACGCGAGCAGGCCCTGTTTCCGTCAGCGTCCGCCGCCCAGTCCGGCGCGGCCCTGACAGTCGGGCAAGCGGCGGATTTCTCACTTGCAGCGGTCGACACGATCGGGTTTGAAGTTCCGCCTGGACGTGCACCGGCAGCCGGCACGTTCGGCGCGATGGCAAGCGTGACCGTACCGGCTGAAGGCGAGCTCCAGTTCAGCCTGTCCGATGAGGTCTGGATCGATGTCGTCCAAGACGGCCGCGCCGTGAAGTCGGCGGGCTTCAGCCGCGCGAAGACCTGCCCAGGCATTCGCAAGAGCGTGCGCTTCAAGCTGTCGGCCGGTCCGGCCACCGTGCAGCTCAGCGGCGCCAAGAAGGCCGATCTCAAAGTGGCGGTGCTGACGCCGGAGTGACGCCCAAGAGGGCGACGCCGGCGCCGGGCCAGCGCTCCCCTCTGCCCGGCCCGACCTCCGCAGCAGCTGCGCCGCGGCTGCGGAGGATGGACCGGATATCTGCCCCACAAGGGGGCGGCAGTTTCTACCGCCCAGGCGCCAGCAGCGCGAAATGCGCGCCCTGCGGGTCCTGGCATTGGATGATCCACTGCGCGCTCGGCACCTCCATCGGCCCCATCAATACCTTGCCGCCATTGTCGGTGGCACGCTTGGCGGCGGCGTCGATCGCGTCGACGTTGAAATAGAACTGCCAGACCGGGACCGGGATCTGCGGCGGCTTGTTCATCATGCCGCCGCCGGATTCGGGCCCGGCGCCGAAGGTCTGGTAGATGCCCATCTCGCCCATGTCGAACTGACCGGCGCTCTCCCAGCCGAACTGGCTGGAATAGAAGTCGAAAGCGGCTTTCCAGTCCGAGGTGTAGAGCTCGTGCCAGCCAACATGGCCGGGCGTGGTAGCGGGTACCGGCGGCTGCTCGGGCTGGTTGGGCTGCAGGAACATGAAGGTCGCGCCCTGCGGGTCGGCGACGACGGCGAAGCGACCGACGCCGGGAATATCATCCGGCGCGCGATGAACGGCACCGCCAGCGTCCTTGAGCGCCTTCGTCGAGGCATCGACGTCCTTGGTGTAGATGTAACCGAGCCAGGCCGGCGGCATGCCCATCTTGGCGGCATCCTCCGGCATCGTCATCAATCCGCCGACGCCGCGCAGGCTGGAATTCACCACGATATAGCGCGGCATGCCCGGCGCCTTGTCGAAGGGCTCGGCCCGCCAGCCGACGACAGCAGTATAAAAAGCCTCGGCGGCGTCGAGGTCGGTGGTCATCAGTTCGTACCAGAAGAAGGGTTTTGCGGCATTCGGCATGGTCGGTCTCCTCACCGGTTCAGGCAGCGATCGCGGTTCCGATCCATCATAGGACGATCTCGGCGACAGAAATCCGACATCTGGACCAGAAATCGAGAACGGCAAGGCGCTCATGCATGTCACTCAAAAATGCGCAGCGGTTTTTGGGCGACCGACACGCATCAAAAACGGAGCTTAAAGTGCGTCGCCCGAATCCGTTTCTGCGCGAAGTGCTTCAGGCCCCGCGATCTTGCATGGCCCGAACTTTGCTGCAGGCAACGAGGGGCTGTCTTCCATGGGTCGAATGTCGCTTACGCCCGAGCTTGTGGCTTTGTGCCATCGCGAGGAGCTCGACCCTGGTCCGAGCGGGGACTGGACGCAGCTCAACGACGACGATTTCCGCGCTCTCGCCTCGCGCCTGTCAGACGAGGCCGACGAGGGGCCGCTCTGGTGTTCGCTTATGGCTCGCTGATCTGGAAGCCGGCGTTGGAATCCATCGAGCAACGCCGCGCCTCCGCCTATGGCTGGCATCGCTCCTTCTGCCTCGACATGGTGCGCTGGCGAGGCAGCGCCGCGCAGCCGGGGTTGATGATGCTCGAGCGCGGCGGCCGTTGTGACGGCGTCATCTATCGTCTGCCGGACGGCGAGAAGCCCGCCCAGATCGAGAGATTGCTGCGGCGAGAAATCGACGATCATGAAAGCGTCAGCTCGGTCCGGTGGGTTCCGGTACGCACGGCGCAAGGATCGCTGCGAAGCGCTGGGCTTCTGGATCGGGGTGACGGGTAGGGGCACGTCGCTCAGGCAGCCGCTCGAAAGGGTGGCGAAGACACTGGCACACGCATGCGGCCATGTAGGTTCCGGCGCCGAATATCTTTACTACACCGTCAGCCACCTCGAAACATTCGGCATCCATGACCGCAATCTGTGGCGCCTGCAGGAACTCGTGGCAGACGAGATCAGGTCGATCCATCCCTCCAGGATTGAAAGCGCTGAACCGACAGACATCGGCGTGGCGATAATATGAGTACGACTATCATGTTTTGTCCAAGCAATACAGCAGCTTGGCCGAAAATTGACCAATTGATAAAAAAATAAAACGTGCTAGCCTTCCTCAAAACAAACAAGGGGAACTGGAATGGCGACTGGTCATTTCATCGAAGGCATAGCCGGCGGCCGGCTGTCTGCGGAGCAATACGCCGATAATTTTTCCGACCTGCACCCGCCGCTCGATCACCACGAGGCGCTGGTTGAGGCCGATCGCTGCTATTTCTGCTACGATGCGCCGTGCATGAATGCATGCCCGACCTCGATCGATATCCCGTTGTTCATCCGGCAGATCGCGACCGGCAATCCGCTGGGCTCGGCCAAGACCATTTTCGACCAGAACATTCTTGGCGGCATGTGCGCCCGAGTCTGCCCGACGGAGACGCTGTGCGAAGAGGTCTGCGTGCGCGAGGTCGCGGAGGGCAAGCCGGTGCAGATCGGCCGGCTGCAGCGCTATGCGACCGATGTCGCGATGGATGAGGGCAAGCAGTTCTACAAGCGCGCCGAACCGACCGGAAAAACGGTCGCCGTGGTCGGCGCCGGGCCAGCGGGCCTGGCGGCGGCGCATCGCTTGGCCCGCCACGGCCACGATGTGACGATCCTCGAAGCGCGGCCGAAGGCTGGCGGCCTCAATGAATACGGCATCGCGGCTTACAAGAGCGTCGACGATTTCGCTCAGGCCGAGGTCGACTACGTCACCGCGATCGGCGGCATCGACATCCAGAACGGCAAAGCGCTCGGACGGGACTTCCAGCTTTCCGACCTGATCCGCAACTACGATGCGGTGTTCCTTGGCCTCGGGCTCGGCGGCGTCAATGCGCTGCGCGCCGAAGGCGAGGATACGGATGGCGTCGCCAACGCAGTCGAGTTCATCGCCGAACTCAGGCAGGCAAGCGACCTTTCCAGCCTGCCGGTCGGCCGCCGCGTCGTCGTCATCGGCGGCGGCATGACGGCGATCGACGCCGCGGTGCAGTCGAAGCTGCTCGGCGCCGAGGAGGTGACGATCTGCTACCGGCGCGGCCAGGAGCATATGAATGCCTCCGGCTTCGAGCAGGATCTGGCCGCCGCGAACGGCGTCACGATCCGCCACTGGCTGCAGCCGAAGCGCGTCATCGCCGAGAACGGCAAAGTGTCGGCGATCGAGCTCGAATACACAGCCATGAATGGCGACAAGCTCGCCGGTACCGGCGAAATGCTGAGGCTCAACGCCGACCAGGTGTTCAAGGCGATTGGCCAGAGCTTTGTGCCGGCTCATCTCAACGGCAGCGTTGCCTCCATCGAGCTCGATGGCGGCCGCATCAGGGTCGATGCCGAGGGCCGCACCTCGCTGGCGAAAGTCTGGGCGGGCGGCGACTGCATCTTCGGCGGCGACGACCTGACGGTCTCGGCCGTGGCGCAAGGCCGCGACGCCGCCGAATCCATCCACCGGGCACTGACCTCTAACGGGAGGGCATGAGCATGGCAGACATCCGCAACACCTTCGTCGGCATCAAGTCGCCAAATCCGTTCTGGCTGGCTTCGGCGCCGCCGACCGACAAGGCCTATAATGTCGAACGCGCCTTCAAAGCCGGCTGGGGCGGCGTGGTCTGGAAGACGCTTGGCGAAGAGGGCCCGCCGGTCGTCAACGTCAACGGCCCGCGCTACGGCGCGATCTGGGGCGCCGACCGCCGGCTGCTCGGCCTGAACAATATCGAGCTGATCACCGACCGCGACCTGCAGACCAATCTGCGCGAGATGAAGCAGGTGAAGATGAACTGGCCGGATCGGGCGCTGGTCGCCTCGATCATGGTGCCTTGCGAGGAGGAAAGCTGGAAGGCGATCCTGCCGCTGGTCGAGGAGACCGGCGCCGACGGCATCGAGCTCAATTTCGGCTGCCCGCACGGCATGAGCGAACGCGGCATGGGCTCGGCGGTGGGCCAGGTGCCGGAATATATCGAGATGGTGGTGCGCTGGTGCAAGCAGTATACGCGCATGCCGGTCATCACCAAGCTGACGCCGAACATCACCGACATCCGCAAGCCGGCGCGCGCCGCCAAGGCCGGCGGCACCGACGCGGTGTCGCTGATCAACACCATCAACTCGATCACCGGGGTTGACCTCGACAGTTTCGCGCCGCAGCCGACCATCGACGGCAAGGGCTCGCATGGCGGCTATTGCGGCCCGGCGGTGAAGCCAATCGCGATGAACATGGTGGCCGAGATCGCGCGCGATCCGGAAACGCACGGCCTGCCAATCTCGGGCATCGGCGGCATCACAACCTGGCGGGATGCTGCCGAATTCATGGCGCTCGGCGCCGGCAACGTGCAGGTCTGCACCGCGGCAATGACATACGGCTTCAAAATCGTGCAGGAGATGATCGCGGGGCTGGAGAACTGGATGGACGAGAAGGGCCACGCCTCGCTGTCCGGCATCGTCGGCCGCGCCACACCCAATGTCACGGACTGGCAGTATCTCAACCTCAACTATGTCGCTAAGGCGCATATCGACCAGGACGCGTGCATCAAATGCGGGCGCTGCCACATCGCCTGCGAGGACACCTCGCATCAGGCGATCACCAGCATGGTCGACGGCGTCAGGCATTTCGAGGTGATCGAGGCCGAATGCGTCGGGTGCAATCTTTGCGTCAATGTCTGCCCGGTCGAGGGCTGCATCACCATGGAACCGCTGGCCGCCGGCGTGCTGGATCAGCGCACGGGCATACCGGTGTCGCCGGTCTACGCCAACTGGACGACGCATCCGAACAATCCGATGGCCAAGGTGGCCGCGGAGTAGGGAACACTTTTGAAAGAAATGCGGCGCCTTCGGGTGCCGTTTTTCGTTACCTATATTGCAGATAAGAATTATCCATGATAGGTACTATCCATGAATTGGAGCCAAAGATCGTGAAGCTGGGAGAGGGCGTCGAAGCGGCGATCCACTGCGCCGCCATGCTTGCCGGCGTCGACGGCAACAGCACCATGTCGGGCGCGGCCATGGCCGAGGCGTTCGGCCTGTCGCCGAGCTATCTCTTGAAGCATCTCAATCAGCTGACAACGGCGCGCATCCTGGAATCCGTGCCGGGGCCGGCAGGCGGCTACAGGCTGGCGCAGCCGGCCGAGCGGATCACGCTGCTCGACATCGTGCTTGCGGTCGAGGGCAGGGAGCCTGCCTTCCGCTGCGGCGAGATCCGCCAGCGCGGCCCGGTCAAGCTCGACGCGTCGGCCTATGTCAAACCGTGCGGCATCAATGCCGCGATGCTGAGGGCCGAGCGCGCTTATCGCGCCGCGCTTGCCGATGCAAAGCTCTCCGACATCGTCGCCGATTTCATGAACGACGCCGATCCCCGCACCGTCGCCGCAAGCTGCGCCTTCGTCGAACGCCATCAGCGGGCGCAGAAAGTTCAACAACCAAGCAAAGCGTGAAAGGTAAGAGAATGAAACAGAGGCTGCAGTTCTTCGCCAAGGCGCCTGAAATCATGAAGGCGGTGATGGCGCTCAACAAGGCCGTCGAGGAGTGCGGGCTGGAAGAAAGCCTGATGCACCTGGTCAAGCTCAGGGCTTCGCAGATCAATGGCTGTTCCTATTGTGTCGAGATGCACAGCCGCGAGGCAAGGCGAGATGGCGAAACGGAGCAGCGGCTTTATTTGGTCGCCGCCTGGAAGGAGTCGCCGCTGTTTTCCGAGCGCGAGCGCGCCGCGCTCGCCTGGACCGAGAAGGTGACGAACATCTCCGACAACGGCGTTCCGGACGATCTCTACGCCAGGACGCTGGAGCAGTTCTCCGAGGAAGAGCTGGTCAAGCTGACGGTGGTGATCGGCATGATCAACACGTGGAACCGGCTCTGCGTGTCGTTCCACGCCATCCATCCGATGCCAGCCGCCAAGGCTGCCTGACCATCCAAAGCCGCGCGGATCCGAAGACGGTTCCGCGCGGCTTTCATTTGCGAGATCAATGACATGTTTTGAGAATCTTCAGAACGAGACTCTGTTTGCCGCGCGCCTGCTGCTCGGCGGCGCCTTCGTCATTGCCGGCCTGCGCAACGCTCAGCACAAGACCTGCTCATCCCGATGATGGCGGCACGCGGCGTGCCGTAGGCAGGGCCGGCATTGTGGCTGGGCATGTCCTGCAGGTCGCGCCGGACGGCTGGTGATCGGCGTCTTGTTCACCGCGCTGGCGGCGGCAAGCCTGATCCTGTTCCTGATCGTCGCGACGCCGATGTTTCACAATTTCTGGGATCATCAGGGTCCGGATCGCGCCTCACGCATCAACGGCTTCGTCGCCAATGTCCCCCTGGCCGCGGGTTCCTGGCGCGGGTCTATGCCTGACAACTGCACTCGGAGTCCGCACAATCGATGGCGCCGCGTTAATCGGTTTGTCGCGATTGTCCTGTATTGGCAAAAAACAGGTTCGCCCGTCGGAGCGTTCATGGAGCAGAGCTGGACTGCATTCTGGGCACGCGTTTCGGATGCCTTCCACCAGGCGCTGTTTCCGTTCCGTGCAGTCGCGGGAGCCTTCGGCCAGCATCCGAGCGACATTCAGATATGGTGCTTTCTGTGCGGCGTCTTCTTCCTGGCGGTCGTCGCCATACAGACCTATGGCGACATCATGCTCAGGCGACGCGGCGCCTTTGCCACCGGCAAGGTGATCGGCATCGACAAGTCGAGCGACGGGCCGGACACGCCGATCATCGAATTCGCCGACCGACTGGGCAAGACCTGGCGTTTCTACTCGCACCTGCCGGTCAACGGAACGACCGGGAACGTCGGCGCAGCGGTCGAAGTGATTTATGACCCTCTCCACCCGAAGCGGGCGCGGGAAGTCGGCCGCCCGCTGATGAAGGCCGTCCACCTGGCTGTCTGGTATGCGGTCGTCGCCGGGCTGATGGTGCTGGCCTTCTTGCCCGGCCTCTTTTCCAATTGATCCATTCAGGCGGCGAAGCGCAGGCCGCCGTCGCAGGTCAGCACCTGGCCGGTCATGAAACCGTTGGACACCAGGAAGGCGATCGCGTCGGCGACGTCCTCGGCGCGGCCGATGCGGCCGACCGGCGTCTTTCCGGCGTACTCGGCAAAGACCGCCTGCCGCTCTTCGCCGGATAGAAAATCCCACCAGGGCGTATCGATGACGCCGGGGGCCACGACGTTGACGCGCAGCGGCTTCAGTTCAACGGCCAGGATCGGGACTACGGTCAAAAGCATGCCGTTGATGGCGCCGATGCCGGCAATGCCGGGTGCTGCGATCTGCGCCGAGACGGCCGAAATGAAAGTGACCGATCCGGCTTTGTTCAAGGTCGGCAGGGCCGCTTGCAAGCAGCCTAGCTGCGGCTTGATCTTCTCGTCGACGCCGCCGCCGATGTCGGCAAGGTCGAGGGTCGCGAACGGCCCAAGGCCCTTGCCGCCGCTTGCGGCGAGAACGAGATGATCGAATGGGCCGAGACCATCGAAGAAGTGCCGGACCGCGTCCGGCTTGGTCGCGTCGAAAGCGGCCTTGCCGACGGTGCCGCCGAGGCTCTTCCAGGCGTTGTTCAGCTTGTCCTCGCTGCGGCCGGTGATCGTCACCTTCATCGTAGGGCTGAGCAGCCGTTTGGCTGTGGCAAGGCCAATGCCAGACGAGCCGCCGATGATGACGCAATGTTCGATGCTCATGAATGCTGTTCCTTGGATGTCGCGGAAGATTGTCCGGTCAGTTCGAGGCTGAGCGCCCGCAACCGGCTGCGGGCTTTTTCGTCATAGGCCTGGGCATCGGCGCGCGCTTCCCGCTGGCCATCGAAATAGAGGCCGCTGCGCCCTTCGAGCGCCGGAGATATTGCCAAGTTGAGGATCGCGTCGGCGCCGGTCTCGACCGAGCTCCACGGTGTGATGCCGGCCTGCCGGACCATGGTGGTATCCATGTAGCTTGCCGGATGGAGTGCATTGACGGTGACGCCGCTGCCTTCGAGCTGCTCGGCCAGATCGATGGTGAACAAGATCTGCGCCAGCTTGCTCTGGCAATAGGCGCGCACGCCGCTATAGCCGCGGGCCAGATTGATATCGTCGAAATCGATCGCCTGCTGGCCGGCGGAGGCGACATTGACGATGCGCGCCGGCGCGCTTGCCTTCAGCAAGGGCAAAAGCTCCGACGACAGCAGGAAGCCTGCGAGATAGTTTACGGCGAAGCGCATTTCGTAGCCGTCGGCGCTCACTTGCCTTTTTGCGCCTGCGCCGCCCGTGCCGACGCCGGCATTGCTGATCAATATGTCGAGCCGGTCGGTTCCTGCCCGCACGGCGCCGGCAAGGCGGCGCACTTCGGCGAGCGACGAAAGATCCGCAAGCAGAAATTCGGCGTTGCCGCCCTCGGCTTCGATGGCAGCGACTGTCGCCTTGGCGCGAGTTTGGTCGCGGCCATGTACCAGCACGCGGGCGCCGGCAGCGCCGAGCCTTTCAGCGACCACGCGGCCAACCCCGTCGGTCGAGCCGGTGACGAGAACGGTCTTATTCTTAAGTTCCATGTTCAGAGCCTCCTTATGCTGCTCTGAACGCAAGATGGGGCGCGGCGCGCAGGCCAAACAGTTCAAATTTTATCCTGGTATCGATACTGCTATAATAGCTGCATGGATGCCGTGCCCCATTCCCCTGACGACAGCCGCCGCCGCGAGCTCGGCGCTTTCCTGCGCTCGCGCCGGGAGCGGCTCTCGCCTGCCGACATTGGGATTGCGAGCGGCGCCAGGCGGCGTACGCCCGGGCTGAGGCGCGAGGAAGTGGCGATGATCGCCGGCGTCGGTACCACCTGGTACACCTGGCTGGAGCAGGGGCGGGACGTGCGGCCCTCGGTCGAGGTGCTGACCGCGCTCTGCGAGGCGCTGCGCCTGGACGCCGTCGAGAAGCGGCATCTGTTCATCCTTGCCGGCCGCCAGCAGCCGGAGCAGCGCACGGCGACGTCTGAAAAGGTCGACGCCACACTGCTGCACATGCTGGGGAGCCTCGTCCTGCAGCCGGCTTATGTGGTTGGCCGGCGTTGGGATGTGCTCGCCTGGAATCCGGCGGCGGTCGCCTTGTTCGGCGACTATGGCCTGCTGGAGGGCGATGCCCGCAACATCGTCCATCTGGTGTTCACAAGCCCGCAGCACCGCCGGCTGCTGGTCGACTGGGACGCGCTTGCCCGCATGGTGCTCGCTTCGTTTCGCGCGGAGAGCGCCAAATATGTCGGCGATCCGGATTTCGAGCGGCTGATCGCGCTGATGATGCGCTCAAGCCCGGAGTTCCGTGATTGGTGGCCGCGGCGGGACGTGGCGAGAAGGCTGACGGGCGTGAAACATGTCCGCCATCCCACAGCCGGCCCGATGGCTTTCGAGCATATGAGCCTGTCGATCGACGACGGCTCAGACATGCGGCTGATCGTCTACACGCCGTTGCCCGAGCAGAATACGATCGCCAAGCTCAAGAACCTGCTGGAAGAGAAACCCGCCGAGCGGTGCAGCGCCTGATCTTCGCCCGACCTAGACTTTCGGCTTCAACCCATCGAGGAACAATTGCTCCAGGAACCGGGCGGCATCCTCGAAGCGGCCGTCGCCGCCGCGGTCGGGACCGAGCACGGCGCGCACCTGGACGTCGAAATCGGCGTAATGCTGCGTCGTCGCCCAGATCGAGAAGATCAGATGCCAGGGATCGGTGCGGGCGATCTTGCCGGCGCGCATCCAGCCCTTGATGACGGCGGCCTTTTCCTCGACCAGCGTTTTCAGCTCGCCCTCCAGCATCGGCATGATGCGCGGCGCGCCCTGCAGGATCTCGTTGGCGAAGAGCCGGCTTTCGCGCGGAAAATCGCGCGCCATTTCGAGCTTGCGGCGGATGTAGCTTCTGAGCTCGGTCATCGGATCGCCGATATCGTCAAGCTCGCGGAGCGGCGCCAGCCAGGTGTCCAGCAGCCGCTGCATCAATGTCTCGTGAATGTCCTCCTTGCGGCGGAAGTAATAGAGAAGGTTCGGCTTCGACATGCCGGCGGCTTCGGCAATCTGGTCGATGGTCGAGCCGCGAAAACCGTTGGCGGAGAAGACTTCCAGCGCGGCTTCCAGGATGAGCTCGCGCTTTTCCTGCTGGATGCGGGTGCGGCGTGGAGCTGAGCCTTCCATCCTGTCCGTCATCCTTGCCGGCTGCTGCCGTGTGGGCACTCTGGACCAATTCTCTGGACCAGTTTTTCTCCGAGCCGTGGAGCGCGCTTTCGATACCGCATTTCCGTTAGTAGTCCCTTGACCGCCGACAGGGCGGTGCTAACGTTTGTCCAACCGGTCAAAATTTTGCGTAGCACGAAAACGCAACGAAGACCAAGCCTTGGGAAGACCAAGCGTTAGCGCACAGAAACAGGTTACAAGGGGAAATCTTGGTCATGTCCAACCGGCTGAAAGTCACGCCGAACGATCTCAGCGCATTCTGGATGCCGTTCACGGCAAACCGGCAGTTCAAGCAGGCGCCGCGCATGTTCGTGTCCGCCAAGGACATGCACTACACGACGAGCGATGGCCGCAAGGTGCTCGACGGCACTGCAGGCCTCTGGTGCGTCAACGCCGGCCACTGCCGGCCGAAGATCACCGAGGCCATTCAGCAGCAGGCCGCCGAACTCGACTATGCGCCGGCCTTCCAGATGGGCCACCCGATCGTCTTCGAACTGGCGAACCGCCTGGTCGATATCGCGCCGAAGGGCATGGACCATGTGTTCTTCACCAATTCCGGTTCGGAGTCGGTCGAGACCGCGTTGAAGATGGCGATCGCCTATCACCGTGTCCGAGGCGAGGGCTCGCGCACCCGGCTGATCGGCCGCGAGCGCGGCTATCACGGCGTCAATTTCGGCGGCATTTCGGTCGGCGGCATCGTCGCCAACCGCAAGATGTTCGGCACGCTGCTCGGCGGCGTCGACCATCTGCCGCACACCCATCTGCCGGAGAAGAATGCCTTCTCGAAGGGCGTGCCTGAGCACGGCGCCGAATTGGCGAACGAGCTGGAGCGTCTCGTCACCCTGCATGACGCCTCGACCATCGCGGCGGTCATCGTCGAGCCGGTCGCAGGCTCGACCGGCGTCATCCTGCCGCCGAAAGGCTACCTGCAGAAGCTTCGAGAAATCTGCACCAAGCACGGCATATTGTTGATCTTTGATGAAGTGATCACCGGCTTCGGCCGTCTTGGCGCGCCGTTCGCGGCCGATTATTTCGGCGTCACGCCGGATATCATGACGACGGCCAAGGGCGTGTCCAACGGCGTCATCCCGATGGGCGCGGTTTTCGTGAAGAAGGAAATCCACGACGCCTTCATGAACGGCCCGGAGCACATGATCGAGTTCTTCCACGGCTACACCTATTCGGGCAATCCGATCGCCTGCGCCGCGGCTCTCGGCACTTTGGACACCTATAAGGAAGAAGGGCTGCTAACCCGCGGCGAGGAGCTGGCGCCTTACTGGGAGGACGCGCTGCATTCGCTGAAGGGCGAGCCGCATGTCATTGACATCCGCAATATCGGCCTGATCGGCGCGATCGAGCTGGCGCCGATCGCCGGTAGCCCGACCAAGCGGGCCTTCTCGGCCTTCGTCAAAGCGTTCGAACGCGGCGCGCTGATCCGCACAACCGGCGACATCATCGCGCTGTCGCCGCCGCTGATCATCACCAAGGGCCAGATCAACGAACTGATCGACCATGTTCGCGATGTTCTGCGCTCGATAGACTAACTGCTCAAACCGCTCGGGCGGCGACGGGAACCGCCGCCCGACCGGAGACCTGAAATGAGAGGACTTTGAATGGCCGCCCCCGGCGAGAATCTGCGAATCAATTCAGACCGTTTGTGGGATTCCATCATGGAGATGGCGAAGATCGGCCCCGGCATCGCCGGGGGCAACAATCGCCAGACGCTGACCGATTCCGACAAGCAAGGCCGCGAACTGTTCAAGTCTTGGTGCGACGAGGCCGGGCTCACGATGGGCGTGGACCAGATGGGCACCATGTTCATGACGCGGTCCGGCACCGATCCGGACGCGCTGCCGATCTATGTCGGTTCCCATCTCGATACACAGCCCACCGGCGGCAAATATGACGGCGTGCTCGGCGTGCTCTCTGGCCTCGAGGTCGTGCGCTCGCTCAACGATCTCGGCATCAAAACCAAACATCCGATCGTCGTCACCAACTGGACGAACGAGGAGGGAGCCCGTTTCGCGCCGGCCATGCTCGCCTCCGGCGTGTTCGCAGGCGTTCACACGCAGGACTATGCCTATGCCCGCAAGGATCTCGACGGCCTGAGCTTCGGCGACGAGCTGAAGCGGATCGGTTGGGTCGGCGACGAGACGGTCGGCGCGCGTAAGATGCACGCCTATTTCGAGTACCATATCGAGCAGGGGCCCATCCTCGAGGCCGAGAACAAGCAGATCGGCGTGGTGACCCACTGCCAGGGCCTGTGGTGGCTGGAATTCACGCTGACCGGCAGGGAGGCGCATACCGGCTCGACCCCGATGAACATGCGCGTCAATGCGGGGTTGGCCATGGCCCGCATCCTGGAGATGGTGCAGACGGTCGCGATGGAGAACCAGCCTGGCGCTGTCGGCGGTGTAGGCCAGGTGAAGTTCTCGCCCAACTCCCGCAACGTGCTGCCGGGCACGGTGATCTTCACTGTCGATATCCGCTCGCCCGATAAGGCGAAGCTCGACGGCATGCGCGCGCGCATCGAGAAGGAGGCGCCGAAGATCTGCGAGCCGCTCGGCGTGAAATGCGCCGTCGAGGCGGTCGGCCATTTCGATCCGGTGACCTTCGATCCGACGCTGGTCGGCCGTGTCCGCACCGCCGCCGAGAAGCTGGGCTACAGCCACATGAACATCATCTCCGGCGCCGGCCACGACGCCTGCTGGGCGGCCAAGGTCGCGCCGGCGACCATGGTCATGTGTCCCTGTGTCGGCGGGCTCAGCCACAACGAGGCCGAGGACATCTCCAAGGAATGGGCGGCGGCGGGCGCCGACGTGCTGTTCCACGCGGTGGTCGAGACGGCAGGAATCGTCGAATGACCGAATAGAAATCACCTCGAAAAAGCCGCTCGCAAAGAAGCGTGAAAAGATCAGGGGAACGGATATGACCAAAGTCATCAAGAACGGCACCATCGTCACCGCCGACCGCACGTGGAAAGCCGACGTGCTGATGCAGCACGGCAAGATCATCGCCATCGGCTCGAACCTGCATGGCGATCACGAGTTCGACGCCACTGGCTGCTATGTCATGCCGGGCGGCATCGATCCGCACACCCATCTCGAAATGCCCTTCATGGGCACCTATTCGGCCGACGATTTCGAATCCGGCACGCGCGCGGCGCTTTCGGGCGGCACGACCATGGTCGTCGATTTCTGCCTGCCGGCGCCGCAGCAGTCGCTGCTGGAGGCGCTGCAGATGTGGGACAACAAGACCTCGAAAGCTGCCTGCGACTATTCCTTCCACATGGCGATCACCTGGTGGGGCAAGCAGGTCTTCGACGAGATGGCCACCGTCGTCGACAGGGGCATCACCTCGTTCAAGCACTTCATGGCCTACAAGGGCGCGCTGATGGTCGACGACGACGAGATGTATTCCTCGTTCCAGCGCTGCGCCGATCTCGGCGCGCTGCCGCTGGTCCATGCCGAAAATGGCGACGTGATCGCGGCACTCTCGCAGAAGCTGCTTGCCGCCGGCAATAACGGCCCCGAGGGGCATGCCTATTCGCGTCCGCCCGAAGTGGAAGGCGAGGCGACAAACCGCGCCATCATGATCGCCGACATGGCGGGCGTGCCGCTCTATGTCGTGCACGTCTCCTGCGAGCAGAGCCATGAAGCCATCCGCCGGGCACGCCAGAAGGGCATGCGCGTCTATGGCGAGCCGCTGATCCAGCACCTGACGCTCGACGAGAGCGAATATTTCAACAAGGACTGGGACCATGCGGCGCGGCGCGTGATGAGCCCGCCTTTCCGCAGCAAGTGGCACCAGGATTCGCTATGGGCAGGCCTGCAGGCCGGATCGCTGCAGGTGGTGGCGACTGACCACTGCTCCTTCACCACCAAGCAGAAGCGCAACGGCGTCGGCGACTTCACCAAGATCCCGAACGGCACCGGCGGCCTCGAGGATCGTTTGCCCGTGCTTTGGACCAGCGGCGTCAACACCGGCCGGCTGACGATGAACGAGTTCGTCGCGGTGACCTCGACCAACATCGCCAAGATCCTCAACATGTATCCGAAGAAGGGCGCGATCGTCGAAGGCGCGGATGCCGACATCGTGGTCTGGGACCCGAAGCGCAAGAAGACGATCACGGCCAAGAACCAGCAGTCGGTGATCGACTACAACGTCTTTGAGGGTTTCGAGGTGACAGGGCTGCCGCGCTTCGTCTTTTCGCGCGGCGAACTGTCGATCGAAGAAGCGGACGTCAAGGCCAAGGTCGGGCACGGGGAGTTCGTGGCGCGCGAACCGAACGCCGCTGTCAACCGCGCGCTTTCGACCTGGAAGGAGATCAGCGCACCGCGCAAGGTGGAGCGCACGGGCATTCCGGCGACCGGAGTTTGAGCGTGCGCGCAACTCACCTTCTCGTCGTGGCAGCCGTGCTGCTGGCCGCCGGCCAAGCTTTCGCCGCCGGCATCGATCTCTCCAAGCCCTGGGGCAACAAATCCGGCTGCATCAACAAGAACGGCCAGGAGGTCTATGCCGAGGACATGCTGCTGTTGACCAGCGAGGCGTTCGTCACGGTCGCCAGCGCCTGCACCTTTACCGACAAGAGACCCCAGGCGAATGGCTCCCTTGTGGTGACGGCGCAGTGCGAGGCGGAAGGCGAGGAGGGGCAGACGCCGGCCCAGTTCATCATCAAGCGCAGCGCCAAGAACGCCAAGAGACTGGTGATCGCCGACAAGGACGGCAACGCGATGGGAGAAGTCTCCCGGTGCAAATGACGGCGGTCCCGTCGACCTCAGGCAACCAACGCATCCAGTTCCGGCATCAGGACCACGCTTTCCTGCTCGTTGGGATCGGTGCGGGCGATGACCGCCGAAGAGGGCGCTCCGCTCAGATTGGCGGGCAGATGCGGCACGCCCGCCGGAATGTAGAACAGGTCGCCGGCCTTGACGACTTCGTGATGCTCGAGCCGGTCGCCATACCAGGTGTGGACCTCGCCGGAGAGCACATAGATCGCGGTCTCGTGGTTCTCATGCATATGCGCCTTGGCGCGGGCGCCGGGCGGCATGGTGAGAAGATGCATACAAATGCCGGAGGAGCCGACGGTTTCGGCGGCTATACCGGCGAAATAGCTCAAGCCTTGCTTGCCTTCATAAGTGCTTTCAGGGCGAATAAGGTGGCATGTGGGTTTAGGCGACATCGGCAAGGCTCCGGGCGTCGATCAAGTGGGACTGGACGAGTGGAAAGCAAGGCAATCGTAAAATCAACCGGATTCCGGCCGGCGCGGCAGCGGCTGCGAAAGACAGGTTTCTGCCGATGAGCGGACAGTCGCCAGCCGTCGTTTCGGCAAGCAAGCTCGGCCTCACCTTCCAGACCAATGACGGTCCGGTGCAGGCGCTGTCCAATGTCGATCTCACCATCGGCAAGGGTGAGTTCGTCTCCTTCATCGGCCCCTCCGGCTGCGGCAAGACAACCTTGCTGCGCGTCATCGCCGATCTGGAGAAGCCGACCTCGGGAACGATCTCCGTCAATGGGATTTCGCCGGAGCAGGCGCGCGAGAAGCGGGCTTACGGCTATGTCTTCCAGGCGGCGGCGCTGTTTCCTTGGCGCACAATCGAGCGGAATGTGGCGCTGCCGCTGGAAATCATTGGCCTCAGCCAGGCCGAGCAGGCGGAACGCATCAAGCGAACCCTCGAACTCGTCAACCTCTCCGGCTTCGAGAAGAAGTATCCCTGGCAGCTGTCCGGCGGCATGCAGCAGCGCGCCTCGATCGCGCGCGCGCTCGCCTTCGACGCCGATTTGCTTTTGATGGACGAGCCGTTCGGCGCGCTCGACGAGATCGTGCGCGATCATCTGAACGAACAGCTTCTCGAACTCTGGGATTCGACCAACAAGACGATCTGCTTTGTCACTCACTCGATCCCCGAGGCGGTCTATCTGTCGACCCGCATCGTGGTGATGTCGCCGCGGCCGGGCCGCGTCACCGACGTGATCGAATCCACCTTGCCCAGGAAGCGGCCGCTCGACATCCGCGAGACGCCGGAATTCCTGGCGATCGCCGCGCGCGTGCGCGACGGGTTGAGGGCGGGGCACAGCTATGATGATTGAGGGTGCTTGCCAGCGGACGGACACCCGCTGCTTCGACATCCTGGGGCGGAGCAAGCGCGAAGCCGCGCGCGTGGCGGGAGCCGACCGCCGTGATTTCGTTATCCTAGGGTGGAGCGACGCGAAGCGGAGCGCAGACCCTAGGATCCATGCCGGGACGTCGACCGAAGGCCGTAAGCGGCTCAGAATACCCGACGAGCTGAGCGCGGCGCAGGGAGCCGTATTCTGCGCCACAGCGGAGCGTCGAGGTAACGGCATGGATCCTAGGGTCCGCGGCGGGCCGCTTCGCTCCTTGCTCCGCCCTATGATGACGAAAAACGCGCAGCGCCGCGTGCTGCCGTTGCGCCGGGGGAAGGCCCGCTAAATGGACTCCTTCCGTTCCAAGATCATCCCGGTCACGTCAATCCTCGCCGGCGTGGTGGTGCTCTGGTATGTCTTCGCCGTCATCCTCAATGCGCCGTTCCAGCGCGATCTCGACGCCAGAGCCAACGAAACCCCCGGCACGGTCGAATTCATCGGCAAGACATTATCGCAGCCGAAGCCGACGCTGCCGGCGCCGCACCAGGTGGCGGTGAACTTCTTCGAGAACACCTTCCTGCGCGGCATCACCTCGAACCGCAGCCTTGTCTACAATGCCTGGGTGACGCTGTCCTCGACGCTGCTCGGCTTTGCTTTCGGCACGGCGCTCGGCATCGTAATCGCCGTCGGCATCGTGCATGTGACGACGCTCGACCGCAGCCTTATGCCGTGGATCATCGCCTCGCAGACCATTCCGATCCTGGCGGTGGCGCCGATGATCATCGTGGTGCTGGCGGCCATCGGCATCACCGGGCTGATCCCCAAGGCGCTGATCTCGACCTATCTGTCGTTCTTCCCGGTTGCGGTCGGCATGGTGAAGGGATTGCGCTCCCCCGAGCTCATGCATCTCGACCTGATGCACACCTATAATGCCAGCGCCTCGCAGACCTTCTGGAAGCTGCGCGTCCCCGCATCGGTGCCGTTCCTGTTCACGTCGATGAAGGTGGCGGTGGCCGCGAGCCTAGTCGGCGCCATCGTCGGCGAATTGCCGACGGGTGCTGTCGCCGGAATCGGCGCCAAGCTGCTTTCCGGCGCCTATTACAGCCAGACGATCGACATCTGGTCGGCGCTGGTCGCGGGGTCGATCGTCGCGGCGCTGCTGGTCATGGTGGTCGGCATCGCCGGCCGCCTGGTCGACCGCGCCATGGGTGGGAGGCCGGCATGACCTGGCTGAAACCATCGTGGCAAGCGGTGCTGGCGATCCTTCTTTGCGTCGTCGCCTTCGCGCTCGGAGCGATGTCGACACCGGAAGCGGCGGCGCTCGCCGAGCCTGCCGCGACGGTTGCCTACCCATATATGGGCACCAAAGGCCTCATCCTCGGATTGCTGCTGATCGCGGCGCTGGTTTCAACGGTGAGACTCGCGCCACTTGTCGAAGCGGTTGTCCTGTTCGTCGGCGCTCATGTCGCAGCGTGGCTTCTGGTCAGGGGCATCGGAGGCTTCGAGGGCACGGCGCTGGCGCCGTACTTTCTGGTTCTCGCTGCCGCCTGGCTGCTTGCCTGGCGCTGCGTCGCGCTGTTGTCCTCGCTACGGACTGCAGCCAGCGGGGCCAAAACGGCGCTTCGCCTGATCATTCCGGCGATCTTCGGCGCCTGGATCCTGATCATCTGGGAAGCGGTGACGCGCGGCGCCGGCATTCCCTTCATCCTTTTGCCACCGCCGAGCGCCATCGGCGCGCGCATCGCCAACTCGCTGCCGATCCTGGGATCGGACGTGCGGCAGACGATCTTCAAGGCGGTGCTGATCGGCTACATCGTCGGCAATCTCGCCGGCTTCGTCGTCGCCATCCTTGCCGACCGTGTGCCGTTCCTCAGGCGCGGGCTGCTGCCGATCGGGAACATGGTGTCGGCGCTGCCGATCATCGGCGTCGCGCCGATCATGGTGATGTGGTTCGGCTTCGACTGGCCGTCCAAGGCGGCGGTCGTGATCATCATGACCTTCTTCCCGATGCTGGTGAACACCGTCGCGGGGCTTGCCGCCTCCGGCCACATGGAGCGCGATTTGATGCGCACTTATGCGTCGGGCTACTGGCCAACCTTGCTGAAGCTGCGGCTGCCGGCGGCAATGCCGTTCATCTTCAATGCGCTGAAGATCAACTCGACGCTGGCGCTGATCGGCGCCATCGTCGCGGAGTTCTTCGGCACGCCCGTGGTAGGCATGGGATTCCGCATTTCGACGGAAGTCGGGCGGATGAACATCGACATGGTCTGGGCCGAAATCGCAGTTGCAGCACTGGCGGGTTCGGTCTTTTATGGCGTGGTCGCTCTTGTCGAGAGAGCCGTCACGTTTTGGCATCCCTCTGTCCGTGGTGGATAGGGGCGGTGGGTTTGGGTGCTAACTTCAGAGGGTAAAAACATGAAAAGACTGGTAATTTCTGCTCTGGCCGGGGCGATGTCGCTGGCCGCTTTCCAAGCGATGGCGGCCGACAAGGTGACGCTGCAGCTGAAATGGGTCACGCAGGCCCAGTTCGCTGGCTACTACGTCGCCAAGGCCAAGGGCTTTTACGAGGCCGAAGGGCTCGACGTCGACATCAAGCCGGGCGGGCCGGATATCGCGCCCGAGCAGGTGATCGCCGGCGGCGGCGCCGATGTGATCGTCGACTGGATGGGCGGCGCGCTGGCCGCCCGTGAAAAAGGCGTGCCGCTGGTCAACATCGCCCAGCCGTTCAAGAAAGCCGGCATGGAACTGGTCTGCCCGAAGGACGGCCCGATCAAGACCGAAGCCGACTTCAAGGGCCACACCCTCGGCGTCTGGTTCTTCGGCAACGAGTACCCGTTCTATGCCTGGATGAACAAGCTTGGCCTCAAGACCGACGGCGGCAAGGACGGCGTCACCGTGCTGAAGCAGAGTTTTGACGTTCAGCCGCTGATCCAGAAGCAGGCGGACTGCATCTCGGTCATGACCTATAACGAGTACTGGCAGCTGATCGACGCCGGCTACAAGCCGGAGCAGCTCACCGTCTTCAACTATTCGGCCATGGGCAACGACCTGCTCGAGGACGGCCTCTACGCGCTGGAGAACAAGCTGAAGGATCCGGCCTTCGAGGACAAGATGGTGCGCTTCGTGCGCGCCTCCATGAAGGGCTGGAAATACGCCGTCGACAATTCGGATGAGGCGGCCGAGATCGTCATGGATAATGGCGGCCAGGACGAGAACCATCAGAAGCGCATGATGGGCGAAGTCGCCAAGCTGATCGACAATGCCGACGGCAAGCTCGATCCGGCCACCTATGAGCGCACCGCCAAGGCGCTGCTCGACCAGAAGATCATCGCCAAGGAGCCGTCGGGCGCCTACACGACCGCGATCACCGACAAGGCGATCAAGTAAGGTCGACCTCGCCAGTCGAGACTTAACGGGGGCGGGTGACCGCCCCTTTTGCTTGGCTGTGGTAAAATATCCGTGTGCAGGGATACAAGCGGCCTGCCAACCGTTGCAGTGGGGCATCCGCGCGCCGGGGGAGCCGCGGCGGGGCGGATGCGCGCCAGCCAAGGAGGTTCTCCAATGCGCATCCAATCATGGCCGATGCTTTCGGCCTTTGCTGTCTCGACTGCTTTGCTGCTCGCATCTCCGGCCTTGGCCGAAACTGTGAAGTACAATGCGACGCTCGACGGTAGCCAGCAGAGCCCGCCCGTCACCACCAAAGGCAAGGGAACCGCCACATTCACCTTCGACACCGCCAAGAAGAAGCTCAGCTGGAACGTCAAATATTCCGGCCTCAGCGGACCTGCGACGGCTGCTCACATTCACGGGCCGGCCGCGTCGGGTGAAAACGCACCTCCGGTGATCCCATTCAAGAAGCTCAAGAGCCCGATCAAGGGATCGGCGACGCTGACCGACGCGCAGGCGGCCGACCTCGAGGCCGGCAAGTACTACGTCAACGTCCACACCAGGGCGAATCCGGACGGCGAGATCCGCGGCCAGATCGAGAAAGCCGGCGGATCGATGTAGCGGAGTTTCCTCAGGCAGCAGCGAGGGGGGCGACCGCCTCGTTCTGCCTGATCAGGACTTGTCGCGTATCTGTGTCAGCGTGCGGGTCGGCGTGATGGCTTCGGGATCGAGCCTGATCTCGACGATCGCCGGCTTGCCGCTGGCGCGTGCGCGTTCGAAGGCCGGAGCGAAGTCTTCGGTCCTTGCGACGGTCTCGCCATGGCCGCCATAGGCGCGGGCGAGGGCGGCGAAATCCGGGTTCTTGAGGTCGGTCGCCACGACGCGGCTCGGATATTCCCGCTCCTGATGCATGCGGATCGTGCCGTAAATGCCATTGTTGACGACCACCACGATGATCGGCAGGTCGTATTGCACGGCGGTCGCGAACTCCTGCCCGTTCATCAGAAAACAGCCGTCGCCGGCAAAAGCGATGACCTCGCGATCCGGGTACAGGGCCTTGGCCGCGACCGCGGCCGGCGTGCCGTAGCCCATCGAGCCGGAAGTCGGCGCCGCCTGCGTGGCGAAGCGGCGGAAGCGATGGAAGCGATGCACCCAGGTGGCGTAGTTGCCGGCGCCGTTGGTGAGGATGGCGTCTTCCGGCAGCGCCTTTTCCAGATAGGTCATGATCGGCCCCATCTTGACGGCGCCGGGGCCGGTCTGAGGCGGCGTCGACCATTCGAGATAGGCGGCATGCAGTTTTGCCGTCTCCGCCGCCCATCCGGGCGCGGCCGGACCTTTGCGTCTGGCGAAGGCTCGCACGAAGGCGGCGGGGGAGGCGTTGATCGCCAGGGTTGGCCGATAGACGCGGCCAAGCTCGCCGGCGTCGGCGTGGACATGCACCAGCATCTGGTCCGGGTATGGGCTTTTCAACAGCGTATAGTCCGAGGACGGCATCTCGCCCATGCGGCCGCCGATGAGCAGCACCAGGTCTGCCTGCTTGATCGCTGCAGCCAGCTTTGGATTGATGCCGATGCCGACATCGCCGGCATAGTTCGGATGCAAGTGGTCGAACAGCATCTGGCGGCGGAAGGAGCAGCCGACCGGCAGTGACCAGGCCTCTGCGATACGGGTGACGTCCTGAACCGCTTGAATATCCCAGCGCGTGCCGCCCAGGATGGCAATTGGCCGTTTGGCGGCATTGAGCAGGGCCTCAAGCCGGTCGATTTCGGCCTCACCAGGGCTTGTTTCGACCAGCGTATGAGCCAGCGCCGTTGGGGCCTCGACCTCGCTGGTCAGCATGTCCTCGGGCATCGAGATGACGACCGGACCAGGGCGGCCCGACGTCGCCACCGCGAAGGCGCGGGTGACGAATTCCGGGATGCGCGAGGCATCGTCGATCTCAACCACCCATTTGGCGATGTCGCCGAAGAAACGCTTGTAGTCGACCTCCTGAAAAGCCTCGCGCTCCTTGGCGTGACTGGCGACCTGGCCGATGAACAGGATCAGCGGCACCGAATCCTGCATGGCGATGTGAATGCCGGCCGAAGCGTTGGTGGCGCCGGGGCCGCGGGTGACAAAGCATATGCCGGGCTTGCCGGTCAGGCGCCCCTGGCAGTCGGCCATCATCGCCGCTCCGCCTTCCTGACGGCAGACGATGCTACGGATCGGCGAGTCATGCAGCGCGTCGAGCACCGCCAGATAGGATTCGCCTGGAACGCAGAAGATGCGGTCGGTGCCGTTCGCTTCGAGCGCCTCGACGATCAATTGTCCGCCGGTCTTCATTTTGCTGATCTCTCCAGTTCGGCAAGGATTTCCTCAGTGTGCTCGCCGAGACGCGGCGAGGGGCGCTCATAGACGAGCGGCGTGCCGGACATCACCATCGGCGCACGTACCGTAGGCAGCAAATTGCCATGACCGTCGTCCAGGTCGAGCCGCATGCCGCGCGCGATCGTCTGCGGGTCGGCGAACATCTGGCCGATCGTGTTGATCGGGCTTGCCGGCACGCCGGCCCCCTCTAGCTTCGCCAGCAGCGGATCGCGATCCCACGTGCTCAGCGTCTCGATGATCTGTTCGCGCAGCTTTGCGCGATTGGCGACGCGCGCCGGATTGGTGGCGAAATCCGGATTGGCTGGCAGATCGGTGAGGCCGACCGCTGCGCAGAACTTGGTGAATTGTCCGTCATTGCCGACCGCCAGGATGATATGGCCGTCCTTGACCGGCAGCACCTCGTAAGGCGCGATGTTCATATGCGCGTTGCCCATCTGCACGGGCGACTTGCCGGAGACCAGATAGTTGAGGTTCTGGTTGCCGAGCGCCGAGATCTGGCTGTCGAAGAGCGCCATGTCGATATGCTGGCCTTCACCGGTCCTTTCTGCGTGGCGGAGCGCCGCCTGGATGGCGATCACCGAATAAAGCCCAGTGAACAGGTCGGAGATGGCGACGCCCGCCTTCTGCGGCTCGCGGCCGACCTCGCCGGTGATCGACATCATGCCGGCCATCGCCTGGATGATGAAATCGTACCCAGCGCGGGGCGCGTACGGCCCGTCCTGGCCAAAACCGGTGATTGAGCAATAGACGAGACGCGGGTTGATCCTCTTCAGGCTTTCATAGTCGAGCCCGTATTTCTTGAGACCGCCAAGCTTGAAGTTCTCGATCAGCACGTCGGCCGTGGCGACGAGGCGGCGGAGCGTGTCGGCGCCCTCGGGCTTGGAGAAATCGATGGCGACCGAGCGCTTGCCGCGATTGCAGGAATGATAGTACGCCGCCGAAAGGTTCTCGCCGTCATGGCTCATGACGAAGGGCGGGCCCCATTTGCGGGTGTCGTCGCCGCCGTGCGGGCTCTCCACCTTGATGACATCGGCGCCGAGATCGGCGAGCAGCTGCCCGGCCCAGGGGCCGGCCAGGATGCGGGCGAGTTCGATGACGCGGATGCCTTTCAGCGGGAGTTCAGCCATGGATCACCGTGAGTGGTCGAAAGCGCAGCGTCTACCAACAGAGGTCGCCCCTGTCACGACCCATGCAATGGGCCAATGCCGCTAGAGTTCAGCGTATGATCCGCCCAGGCGGCGAAATCATTCCTGATGATGTCGCGGTTGACCTCGTTCAGGCTTTCGTGGCGGGTGTCGGCGTAAATCTTTGAAACCAGATTCGAAAAGCCCATTTTGTCCATCCGCCGGGCAAGGTGGTGAACCGCTTTGCCGTGGTCCGATGCCGGATCCTTCCCGCCGCCGATCAGATTGACGAAGAGGTCGCGGCGCACGCCGGCGAAGCTAGAATCCCTGCCGGCGTAGAGCGCCAGGTTGACCACATCGCGCCACATGGAGACCGAGGCATCCCAGCCGCAGAGCGGGTCAGCGATGTATTTGTCGACCTCGACCGGATCACGCGACAGCCAGTCGAACAAGGTCCGGTGATTGGGTACGGCCTTGCCCCAGGCCTGGAAGGTCAGCTTGGGCAGCAGCCGAGATGGCACGTCGGAGCCCAGCCGCATCCTTTCCCAGCCCAGGATGGCCAGGGCCAGCCGGCCGAGCAGGCCTTGCGAGAAATTGCCGTTCCAGATCGCGGCGGCATGGACGCGATCGGAATGGCGGAGCACGAAATTCAGCGCGATCGAGGCGCCGAGCGAGTGTCCAAAAGCGATGACCGGCAATCCCGGATGTTCAACGGCGATCAGATCATGCACCGCGCCGACATCGGCAATCACCTTGGCGATGCCGTCGGTATCGGCGAACCGGCCGAGCGGCGCATCGGGCGCCTTTGTCGCGCCATGGCCGCGATGGTCATGGGCGTAGACATGGAAGCCGCGCGCGCCGAGGAAGTCGGCAAAGCGGGCGTAACGCGCCGCATGCTCGGCCAAGCCGTGATTGATCTGGATGACGGCGCGCGGGGATAGTTGCGCATGTCTCACATAGAGGTTGAGGTCGGCCCCGGTCGGTGAGGCCAGCCTGGTCTGCTTGTCGAATGGCATGTCTCGCTCCCTTGGCGACTGATGGGCGAGGGCTTCGGCTGCGTCAAGAGTGCGCGATCCTTTCGAGCCTATGGAGTGCGCTTATCGCTCTCCTGGGGATTATTTTCGCGCGACGACAAAGATCGCAATTCTGACACGTCGGCTGTTCTAATGTGGCGAATCCGATACGGTTCGATGATCGCCGGGAGAGCGGGAATGCGGGTTTGGGCAGTATGGGGTTCGGTTGTTCTGGCCCTGGTCGGCGCCGGCGCGGCTCAGGCCGATGTGAAGATGAGCGGCACCTTCGTGGCCGACAGCGCCTGTCCGGCAACGCAAGCCATCAGGAGCGGCAAGAACTCCGGCAACGTGTCTACCGAAGCGGGACAGACCTATCAGCTTCTGGCAGGCAACAAGGACGAGCCTACCCATTATCTCATCCAGGTTCCTGGCGCCGATCCGGAGCGACGCTGGGTGAAGATCGGCTGCGGTCATGTCACCGGCAGCAGCGCGTCCGCCACGCCCTCGCCGGCCGATCCGATGAAGCCGTCGCAACCTGGTTCCGGCAAGCCTGAATATGTGTTCGCGCTGAGCTGGCAGCCCGCATTCTGTGAGACCAAGGCCAACAAACCCGAATGCAAGGCGCAGAATCCCAACGAATTCGACGCTTCGCACTTCACGCTGCATGGGCTGTGGCCGCAGCCGAACGGCAATTTCTATTGCCAGGTGTCGGCGGCCGACAAGGCCAACGACAATCCCGCGCATTGGGGGGATTTGCCGCCCGTCGAACTCGACGTCAACACGCGCGCCGAGCTCGACCAGATGATGCCGGGCACGGCGTCCAAGCTGGAGCGCCATGAATGGATCAAGCACGGCACCTGCTACGGCAAGAGCCAGCAAGAGTATTTCTCCGACGCGCTCAATCTGATGCGCGCGGTGAACGCCTCGCCGGTGCGCGATCTCTTTGTCAAAAACATCGGCAAGCAGCTGACATCGGAGCAAATACGCAATGCCTTCGACCAGGCCTTCGGCAAGGGCGCCGGGGACCGCGTGCGCGTCTCCTGCCTTGTCGATCCGTCGAGCGGAAGGCGGTTGATCGGCGAGCTGACGCTCGGTCTCTCCGGTCCGATCGCCCCCGACAGCAAGCTCGCCAGCCTGCTGATCGCCTCGGCGCCGACGAGCAAGGCGGGCTGCCCGAAGGGCATGGTGGACGCGATAGGGTTTCAATAGGGCGCGTGCCAGGCCCGGATCTGGCCGCCGAACCGAGCATGATCGCCGGCTGGTGAAGATCGCGGCGTGCCGAAAGCGATTGCCGTTCGGCGCTTCATCGCCTACATAGCGCGCAACTCCACCCAATTCGACAGTTCAGTTTCAGGGAAAGCGCGCGTGGCTCGCCAGTTCATCTATCACATGTCAGGCCTGTCGAAGGCCTACGGCACCAAGAAGGTGCTCGATAACATCCACCTGTCCTTCTATCCGGACGCCAAGATCGGCATCCTCGGCCCCAACGGTTCGGGCAAGTCAACCATCCTGCGCATCATGGCCGGGCTCGACAAGGAGTTTCAGGGCGAGGCGTGGCTGGCCGAAGGCGCGACCGTGGGCTACCTCGCTCAGGAGCCGCAGCTCGACAACAGCAAGACCGTGCGTGAAAACGTCATGGACGGCGTCGCCAGGAAGACCGCCATCATCGAGCGCTATAACGAGCTGATGATGAACTATTCCGACGAGACGGCGGACGAGTCGGCCAAGCTGCAGGACGAGATGGACCGGCTGAACCTGTGGGATCTCGAGCAGCAGGTCGAGATGGCGATGGACGCCCTGCAGTGCCCGCCGGCCGATTCCGAAGTGACCAACCTCTCGGGCGGCGAGCGGCGCCGGGTGGCGCTCTGCCGGCTGCTTCTCGAGCAGCCCGACCTTTTGCTGCTCGACGAGCCGACCAACCATCTCGACGCCGAGACCACGCAATGGCTGGAAAAGCACCTGCGCGACTATCCGGGCTCGGTGCTGATCATCACACACGACCGCTACTTCCTCGACAACGTCACCGGCTGGATTCTCGAGCTCGACCGCGGCCGCGGCATTCCCTACGAGGGCAACTACACCAAATATCTGGATGCCAAGGCCAAGCGCCTGATCCAGGAAGGGCGCGAGGACGACGCCCGCCAGAAGGCGATCTGGCGCGAGCGCGAATGGATCCAATCCTCGCCGAAGGCGCGCCAGACCAAGTCCAAGGCGCGCATCAAGGCCTACGAGGAATTGGTCGAGCAGTCGCAGAACCGCAAGCCGACCGACACGCAGATCGTCATCCCGTCGAGCGAGCGCCTCGGCAATGTCGTCATCGAGGTCGAGGGCCTCAACAAGGGCTTTGCCGACGAGCTTTTGATCGAGGATCTGTCGTTCAAACTGCCGCCGGGCGGTATCGTCGGCGTCATCGGCCCGAACGGTGCCGGCAAGACGACGCTGTTCAGGATGATCACCGGCCAGGAAACACCGGATGCCGGCTCGATCCGCAAGGGCGAGACTGTGAAGCTCGGCTATGTCGACCAAAGCCGCGACGCGCTCGACCCGAACAAGACGGTTTGGGAAGAGATCTCGGGCGGCGCCGAGGTCATCAAGCTCGGCAAGCACGAGGTCAACAGCCGCGCTTACTGCTCGTCCTTCAACTTCCGCGGCGGCGACCAGCAGCAGAAGGTCGGCAATCTTTCCGGCGGCCAGCGCAACCGCGTGCATCTGGCCAAGATGCTGAAGGGCGGCGGCAATGTGCTGCTGCTCGACGAACCGACCAACGATCTCGACACCGAAACGCTGGGCGCGCTGGAAGATGCGCTCGAAGCCTATGCCGGTTGCGCGGTGATCATCAGCCACGACCGCATGTTCCTCGACCGCATGGCGACCCACATGCTCGCCTTCGAGGGCGACGCGCATGTCGAATGGTTCGAAGGCAACTTCGAGGAATATGAGAAGGACAAGCTGCGCCGCCTGGGCGCGGAGGCGGCAACCCCGCACCGCATGACGCACAAGCGGCTGACGCGGTAGCAAAGTCCATGAGCGGCGAACACTTATGAGGTCTGAAATGGCTGACTGGTCCGCCGCCCAATATCTGAAGTTCGAGGACGAGCGCACGCGGCCCGTGCGGGACCTGGCAGCACAAGTCCCGGTAGATTTCCCGCGCCGCGTCGTCGATATCGGCTGCGGTCCGGGCAACTCGACGGAGCTGCTGGTCGAGCGCTGGCCGGATGCGGAGGTCAGCGGCTTCGACACCTCACCCGACATGATCGAGAAGGCGAAGGCGCGGCTGCCCAACGTCAATTTCGAGCTAGCCGATGCTTCCGCCTGGCAGCCGGCACAGCCCGTCGACGTGATCTTCGCAAACGCGGTCTTTCAATGGCTGCCGGAGCATCCGGCGGTGTTCCAGCAGCTGATCGGGCTGCTCGCGCCGGGCGGCGCCTTGGCCATCCAGATGCCCGATAATCTTGGCGAACCCTCGCATCGGTTGATGCGCGACACCGCGGCCGAGATGCCGTTCTCGGCCAAGCTCAGGAGCGCCGCCCGCGCGCCGCTGCCCCCGGTTTCCTTCTACTACGATCTTCTGTCGCCGCTCGCCGATCGCGTGGATATCTGGCACACGATCTACAATCATCCGTTGGCCAATGCCGAAGCGATCGTCGAATGGGTCAAGGCGACGGGGCTGAAGCCGTTCCTCGATCCGCTCGACGCGGACGAGAGAAAGACATTCCTCGAAAGCTACACCGCAAAGATCGCAAAGGCCTATCCGAAGACGGCGACCGGCAAGGTGCTGCTGCGCTTCCCGCGCATCTTCATCATTGCCAAGCGGGCCTGACCGTTTCCGGTCAACTCATCGCGATAGCCGGAACTGCGATTTAGGCTGGCATAAACCGGCCAAATGCGACAAGGGTAGCGCGCTCCGGCACAAAGGCCGTGCCTCGGACGGATTGGACATGCATCGCGTCATCATCAGCGGCATCGGCGCCGAAATCCCCGAGCCTGTCATCACCAATGAAGAGCTGGTCGAAAGCTTCAACAGCTGGGTCGACACCGAGAATGCGCGCCGCGCCGTCACAGGCGAGACGCTGCTGCAGAAGTCGGACAGCGACTTCATCGTCCATGCGTCGGGCGTGCAGACCCGCCATGTGATCGAACGCGAAGGCATCCTCGATCCAACCCGCATGGCGCCGCGCATTCCGGCCCGGCCGGACGACGCGCTGTCGCTGCAGGCGGAGTTCGGCATCGCTTCGGCCAAAAAGGCCATCGCCCATGCCGGCGTGGAAGGCTCGGACATCGATCTGGTGATCTGCTCGGCCTCGCATCATCAGCGGCCTTATCCGGCGATCGCCATCGAGATGCAGCAGGCCCTGGGCACCAATGGCGCCGGCTTCGACATGGGGCTCGGCTGCTCTTCCGCCGCGGCGGCGCTGCACATCGCGGTCAACCTGGTCAGGGCAGGGGCGCACAAGCGCATCCTGGTGTCGACGCCCGAAATCATCACCGGCCATCTCAACTTCCGCGACCGGCAGACGCATTTCATCTTCGGCGACGCCTCGGTCGCCATGATCGTCGAAGGGCTCGACCAGGGCGAGAAGCGGCCGGGACGCTTCGAGGTGCTCGACACGCGCACTTGGACGCAAATGTCGAACAACATCCGCACCAATCTCGGCTACCACACCCGCACTGCCCAGGACGATCCCTACCAGATCAAACTCGAGGGCAATCTGATCAAGCAGGTCGGCAACAAGGTGTTCAAGGAAGTCACGGTCGCGGGCCACAAATTCATCGTCGAGTTCCTGGCCGAGCATGGTCTGGCGCCGCAAGGCATCCGCCGCTTCTGGCTGCATCAGGCCAATGCGCGCATGAATGCGATGATCCTGAAACTCGCCTTCGGCCATGATGTCGACCATGACCGCGCGCCGATGGTGCTGGAGCGGCTCGGCAACACGGCGGGCGCCGGCGCCATCGTGGCACTGTCCGAAAATCATGCGGACATGAAGGCCGGCGATTTCGGCCTGCTCTGCGCCTTCGGCGCAGGCTATTCGATCGGCGGCGCGCTGCTGAGGATGTTGTAAACCGGCTCAGGCGGGAACGAACGGCACCAGCATCGGCACGCGCCTGGCATAGTCGTCATAGGCGGGGCCGAGCTCGCCGCGCAGGAAGCTCTCTTCCAGCCTGGCCTTGACGACGATGCCGACGAGCAGCAGGGCAGCGCCGGCAACACCCCAGACAGTGCCCTTGGCTGCCATGGTGGCGAGGATCGACACCAGCAGGCCGGTGTAGATCGGGTGGCGGACCAGCCGATAGGGACCGCTGTCGACCACGCGGTGATCGGCTTTGGCGGTGACGGTGCCCGACCACAGCCGACCGAGATGCAAGCGCGCCCACCAGGCGAAAGCGATGCCGATCGCGATCAGGGCGACGCAGATCCAGCCCTCGGCAAGCGTCGGCGTCCACAGCCGCAATCGGCCGACATGGCCGTGCGCCGGCGCGAACAGCAGAAAGGTGCCGGCCAGCCAGAGAACCCGGTAACGGGCCTCAGCCTTGAAGTCCGCGCGCTTTTGCGCTGGATCGGCCCACGCGGCGGCCAGCACCCAAGACACCACCCAGGCCAACCAGAGCGCGGCGATCGCATGTTGAACCTGCATGATCTGAACCCTCTCAAGTTCGCGCCGCCATTTAGGCCGCCGGCGCGGCGGCAATGCGGCGGAATGTGAAAGCGTGCGGCATCTTCAGGTAAGAAAGTCGTGATCGCCATCAAGCGCTGTGATCGGATCATCAGCGCTTTCGACTGGACCGAGTAGCCGAGCGTCTCTAGACCAACGCTATGCAGGAAACGAACCTAGAGCTTTTTCCGTCGGCGGAGCCGACGGCCGACATCGTCGCCGGCCGCAAGCTGACAGCATTGGCAGCGGCACTCTATGCCGCGCAGTCCGATCATTTCGAGACAAGGCCCGTGGACGAATTGCGCCTTGGCTTCGACGGGATCGAGGGTGACTTCCATGCCGGCGCGACGCGGCGCTCCGGCGGGCGCGAGCCCTGGTACCCGCGCGGCACCGAAATGCGCAACGAGCGGCAATTGTCGCTCGTCGCCGCGGATGAGCTCGCCATCGTCGCCCACCGCATGGGCCTCGAGGAGATCAAGGCGGAATGGATCGGCGCCAACCTGATGATCGAAGGCCTGCCGCATCTTTCGATGCTGCCGGCGGGGTCGCTGTTGTTCTTCAAGGGCGGCGTGACGATCAAGATCGACGGCCAGAACAAGCCCTGCCGGGTCGCCGGGCAATCGATCGCCGAACATGTCAACGCGGCGGATCGCGACGCGACGGCCTTGCTGTTTCCGAAGACGGCGAAGAGGCTGCGCGGTCTGGTCGCCTGGGTCGAAAAACCCGGCATCATCAGGACCGGCGAAGAGATTTCGGTGCGGGTGCCGGAGCAGTGGATCTATCGCGCGTGATCGGGCTTCGGCTTTGGATATCGCCGGTTCAAGTCTCGCTCTGAGTGAACTGTTGGAGTGGCTTTGGTTGTCATCCGTAGCGCACTGCGCTCGACCAGGCCGGATCCTCGTGCTTTTGCCAGTAGAGGCGCATCAGACGCTCAGTGATCGCCCCGACCTTGCCATCGGCAACCGGAGCACCGTCGATCATCGTGACGGGCATGATGCCGCCGGCCGTCGAGGTGATGAAGACTTCGTCGGCTGACTTGAGCGCGGCCACGCTGACATCCGCGGCAACCGTGGGCAGTCCCGCCTCGGCGCACAGGTCAAACACGGTGCGGCGCGTTATGCCGGGCAGCACGCCGACGGCGGGCGTGGTCAATTTGCCTGCCCTGACACAGAACACGTTGAAGCCTGGACCTTCGGCGAGGTTGCCGTTGAAGTCGAGGACCAGCGCGGTGTCGGCGCCGCGGTCATAAGCGTCGTAGAGCCCGCGCACCAGGTCCAGCCAATGGTAGTTCTTGATCGAGGGATCGATCGAGGCAGGTGGGATACGGACTTTGTCGCTGATCGCGACGTGGAGGCCGCTTCGCAATTGTTCGGCATTGGCGACCGAGCCGAAGGGGACGGCGAAAGCCATGAACCGGTTGATCGCCTGACGCGGATCGCGGCTGAAGGTCGGCGAGGCGCCGCGCGTGCACAGCATCTCGACATAGGCGGCGCGATGGCCGGACAGCGCGACGCAATTGTGCAGGATTTCGGCAACGCCGTCGCGGCCGAACGGGATGGTCATGCGAAGCTTTTCCAGCCCGCCGAAGAAACGGTCGAGATGCAGATCGAGACGGAAAAAGCGGCCGTCCCAGACATGGACCGTGTCGCAAGTGGCGTCGGAATGCAGAAAGCCCCAGTCCAGCACCGACACCTTTGCCTGCGACATCGGCAGATATTGTCCATCGAGGTAAGCGACGCCGTTGGGATAGGCATGCGGATCGAGATGACGCTCTGACAGAATGGGTAGTGGCGCGGCAGGCGCGGGGGCGGCTTGGCTCATTTCGCTCCATCTTCGTCGTTGTGGAAAGGCAGGTTAGCGTCCAGCTTCGAATGAAGTAAGAGCCAGGCCAACGGCGCTGTCTAGCCTAGCCTGTGCTTTACTCGTCCTCGTCATCCTCTTCCAGCAGCCGCGTCGCGCGCCAGCGGGTCAGCACCTCATTGGTCTCGTCGATGACAAAGAAGCGTGCCGAGTCGCGGTCATAGCCTTCGGCCAGCAGTTTGTCATAGTCGGTATGGGTGTGGCGGACATGCGCGATGGTTGCCAGCCACACCGCGATCGTCGGCGGCAAGCTCTTCATATGCACGGCTCCGGCATCGGCGCGGATTTTTTCCATGTCGGAATAGGGGGCGAGCGGCAAGAGCGCGGTGAGCGCCTTGGCAATCGCGCGGCGGCGGCCGGTCGGCGCGCTCATTTCTCCTCGCGTCCGGCAATGGCCGCCTCAGGGAAGGCATCGGTCGACGCATAGTAGGGCTTGATGTCGACGACCGGCGTGCCGTCGAGCACGTCGATGGCGTCGATCTCGATCCGGCCTTCCTCGATATCGAGCGCGACGAGCTTGGCGATGTGCAGGCCGACAGGGTTCGGCCGGGCAGGGGAGCGCAGCGAGAAAACGCCTTTCGGTTCAGCCGCATGGCGCGGCTTCTGCACAATCAGATTCCGTGGGGCATGATCGAGCCAGGACAGGATGACGATGTGGCTGGCGCGATCGAGGTTCTGCAGCCCCCGGCGGTAGGGCTTGTCGATCAGGATGGCCGCAGTCCGACCGGTCTCGCGGGCGGCGCGCATGTTCTTGGGACAATCCTCGCGGCTCGTCCAAGGCGAGGCGATCCGGCCGATGAAGACGACATGGCCGTCCGGCGGCAGATTGGCCGGGTCGTTTTCCAGGAGCGTCTCGTCCTCGCGTCTCTCGAACATCGTTCAATCAATCGGCGGACGCATGGCCTGCAATGCGCGGACCATGGCTGCGCCATTTTCTTGTCCGAGAGCGACATAACGCTTGCCAGGGTTTTAAATTCGACATAAACATATCTTTATATCTTTCAGCGAGAACCTTTCATGCATGTCACGCTCGACACGATGGTAGATACATTGAAGGCGGCTGCCGAATCCAGCCGCCTGCGCATTCTGGTGCTGCTGTCGCGCGGCGATCTCACGGTCTCCGACCTTACCGAAATCCTTGGCCAGTCGCAGCCGCGCGTCTCACGGCATCTGAAGCTACTGCTCGATGCCGGGCTGATCGGCCGCTACCAGGAAGGGTCCTGGGCCTTTTTCAGGCTGTCGGACACAGACAGCTCGCGCGATTTCGTTCAGCGGCTCGTCTCGGGCGTGCGCGAGGCCGATCCGCAGGTGGTGCGCGACCTGGAGCGGCTGGCCGCTGTCAAGCGCAAGCGGCAGGACCGGGCCGCGGAGTATTTTTCGGAGAACGCCGCCAGCTGGGATCGCATCCGCTCGCTGCATGTGCCGGATCGCGCGGTGGAAGCGGCATTGCTCAAGCTTGTCGGCAAACGGCCGTTCCAGTCGATGCTCGACCTCGGAACCGGAACGGGCAGGCTGCTGGAGATCTTCGCGCCGCTCTACCGGCGCGGCGTCGGCATCGACATGTCGCGCGAGATGCTAACCGTGGCGCGCGCTAATCTCGACAAAGCCGGCGTCGCCAATGCGCAGGTGCGCCAGGGCGACATCTTTTCGCCGCCGGTCGAGCGCAACGCCTTCGATCTCGTCACCATCCACCAGGTGCTGCACTATCTCGACGATCCGGCCCGCGCCATCGGCGAGGCCGCGAGGCTGCTGCGTCCGTCCGGCAGGCTGGTGATCGTCGATTTCGCGCCTCATAATCTGGAGTTCCTGCGCGACCAGCACGCGCATATGCGGCTCGGCTTTTCCGACCGGCAGATCGCCGACTGGTTCGAGGAGGCAGGGCTTGACCTCGAAGAGAGCCAGGAGTTCGAGCCGCGCGGCCAGGCCGAGGCGAGACTCACCGTCAAGCTCTGGTTGGGTCGCGATCGCCGCCTGCTGATCGCCGATCCGTCCAACGACACACTTCCAGCAAGGGAAACAGCCTGATGAACCAGTTCCGCTTTTCCCGCCGCCCCGACATTGGCGACAAGGTCCGGGTTTCGTTCGAGTTCTTCCCGCCCAAAACGGATGAGATGGAAGCAAGGCTCTGGGACACCGTCACAAGGCTCGAGCCGCTCAAGCCGCGCTTCGTCTCGGTGACCTACGGTGCCGGCGGCTCGACCCGAGAGCGCACGGCGCGCACCGTGAAGCGCATCCTCAATGAGACGACGCTGACCCCGGCGGCGCATATGACCTGCGTCGACGCGGCCCGCTATGAGGTCGACGCCGTCATCCAGGAATTCGCCGACTTTGGCGTCACCCGTTTCGTCGCCTTGCGCGGCGATCCGGCAGCAGGCGTGGGCACCGCCTATCGTCCGCATCCCGATGGTTATGCGAACGGCGCCGAACTGGTCGGGGCGCTGAAGAGCGTCGGCGATTTCGACATCTCGGTCTCGGCCTATCCGGAAAAGCATCCGGAAAGCCCGGACTTCGCCACCGACATCGACATGCTGAAGCGCAAGGTCGACAATGGCGCGACGCGGGCGATCACCCAGTTCTTCTTCGACAACGACCTCTACGAGCGCTATGTCGAGCGCGCGCGCCGCGCCGGCATCTACATCCCGATCGTGCCGGGTATCCTGCCGGTGCACAACTTCACCCAGGTCGCCAATTTTTCCTCCCGCTGCGGCGCGCTGGTGCCGGCCTGGCTGGCCGAGCGCTTCGAAGGGCTGGAGAACGATCCGCAAACGCATGCACTGGTGGCCTCAGCGGTCGCGGCGGAGCAGGTCCATGATCTGGTCGAGCGCGGCGTCGGCGATTTCCATTTCTACACGATGAACCGTGCCGATCTGGTCTTCGCCGTCTGCCACATGATCGGCATCCGCTCGCATGAGGCGGAGGCGGCCGGCTCGGCCGCGGCCTGATCAAACTCGCCGAAAAGTGTGCAGCGGTTTTGCGAAACGACATGCATTCAAAACAATGATTGAAACGGAAAAGGCCGGGCGGAACCCGGCCTTTTCGAATCGGTTGGACTCATCCTCGGTGCTGGTCTTCCCGGCTTCGGCGGGTCAGGGAAGAACGCCCATGATAAGGGCGCCGATGAATGCAAACGCAGCACAAATCATCAATGCGTTGATTGGCCTCGTCAGTCCCATGCCATAGCCTCCTCTTAAGAGCTATGGCCGGAATCTAGAGTCATTTGGGTCACAGGCAAGCGGAAAATGTGCTGCATTGCGACGTGATTGTGGAATTTGCGACCTCGAATTTGCCGTTAGCCATTGAAACTCTTCGGCAAAAATCGATCCAAGAGTTTGTGAATATATTATGGCGAAGCCGTGGCATGGCACCGCTACCATCGGCCGAACAGGCGCCCGTCAATGGTGATCAGACCGACTCCGATCAGCGCCATGCCGCCCATTTCGAAGAGCTGCAGCCGCTCGCCCAGAAACAGGAATCCGAGCAGCACGGCACTCACCGGTACGATCAAAGTGACCAGCGAGGCGTTGGTGGCGCCGGCCGAGGCCACGAGGTTGAAATAGAGGATGTAGGCAAAGGCTGTGGAGAGCAGGGCCAGCCCGAGCACCGCGGCCCAGACTGGCGGCGAGACCGAAAACAGTCCGGTCGGGCCGTAGGCAATCAGCACGACGGGGATCATGATGATGGTCGATGCGGTCAGTTGCCCGGTGGCGATGACCGGCGCTGGCACCCCCTTGAACCGGCGCGCGATCATCAGGGCAATCGCGTAGGACACCGAGGCGCCGATCAGCGCGAACTTGGCCCAGGCCGGCTCGCCGAGGCCAGCAGCCAAACCAGGACCGATCATGACAGCTGTTCCTGCAACGCCGAGCGAGATGCCGGCCAGCTTGTTCCAGGACAGTTTTTCGTCAGCGGTGAGCGCATTGGCGAGGAGCAGCGTCCAAAATGGCGTCGTGGCATTGAGCACAGAGGCAATACCGGCGCCGAGCTCGGTCTGGCCGGCGAAGATCAGCGAAAACGGAATGACATTGTTGGCCAACGCCAGCAGGAAGAACAGGCCGGCGTGGGGAAAGGCGAGACGGAAGGACGGGCCGCGGATCGCCAGATAGAGCTGAAGCGCGGCCGCCGCGATGGCGACGCGAAACAGCACCAGCGCCAAAGGATGGATCTCCGCCACGGCAATGCGGGCAAAGAAGAAGGAGCCGCCCCAGATCGCGCCGAGCAGCAGGAGCTGCGCCCAATCTCTGAGCGTCATCGGTCCGCGTGTCGGCGCGGCGCCAGCCGCCATCGTCATGTCGTCACCCCTCCCATGCCGATCGCTCCCTCAATCCGCCGAACCAGCTCCAACCGATATACGGTTCGGTGGCAAGGGCCACCCGAAACCTGCCCAATGGTTTAGCGTGGCGCAAAAGGGTGCGGCCGCTCGCAGGCGAAGGCGAGACACAGAACTGTTTTCTTTGGCGGCTAGCTAGGATTAATTGTGCGCGCCGAGATCAAGGATTCGTCCATGCAGCGATTCGAAAATGCCCGCGAGGCGGCACTGGCGCTTCGTCCGGACGATCCGGTCTATTGCTTCCGCCCGCAGGTGCTTAAGGCCGATGCTTTGCAGTTCATGGGCATGTTCCCGGGCAAGACCGCCTATGCGGTCAAGACCAATGGCGAGCAGATCGTGCTGAAGACGCTGGTCGAGGCCGGCGTGAGCGCCTTCGACGTCGCCTCGCCCGGCGAGTTCGCCGCTGTGCGGGGGGTCTCGCCCGAGGCCGAAATGCTCTACATGCATCCGATCAAGGCGCAGTCGGACATCAAGCTGGCGTTGGAGAAATACGGCATCCGCGTGATTTCGCTCGATCATGAGGACGAGGTCACCAAGCTGACGCGCGTGGTGCGTGCGCTCGACATCGATCCCGGCGCTCTCACCGTCTTCGTGCGCATCCAGACCAAGGGCCACGCGGCCTATGAGCTGTCCAAGAAATTCGGCGCCGGTCCCGCCAATGCGGTGGAGCTTGCCGAGCGGCTCAACCGTACCGGCTACAAGGTCGGGCTGTGTTTCCATGTCGGCAGCCAGATCGAGGACCCCGACACCTACGAGCGCGCGCTGGCCTCTGCCGACTGGGTGCGCAACCGGCTGACCTTCGACATTGCCGGGCTCGACGTGGGCGGCGGCTTTCCGGCCGAGTACGGCCACGATCCCAACCGCAAACACATCGAGATGCCGTCGCTCGGCCAGCTCATGTCGCGGCTGGCCGGCGACCTCAAGGAATACCGGTTCGACGAGATGCCGCTGGTCGCCGAACCCGGCCGCGTGATCGTGGCGCGCTGCCTGTCGCTGATCGTGCGCGTGCTCTTGCGCAAGGGCAAAAGGCTCTACATCAATGACGGCATCTGGGCGTCGCTCTCGGATTCATGGACCGGCAAGATCACGCTGCCGGCGCGCTTCATTCCCGATCCGGCGATCCGCACGCGCAATGGCAGCGACAAGACGGTCGTGCCGTTCAAGGTCTGCGGCGCAACGTGCGATTCCGTCGACATATTGTCGAGGCCGTTCTGGCTGCCGGAAACGGTCGACACGGGCGACTGGATCGAGATCGGCCACATCGGCGCCTACTCGCTGTCGCTGAGGACGCGATTCAACGGGTTCTATCCCGACACGTTCGTGGAGGTGACGACGCCGTTCGACGAGGGCGACGCGCCGCAAGGTTTCGCGAGCTTGGAGACGATGGCGGATTGAGCTCCCCCTTCTCCCTTGTGGGAGAAGGACAGGGCGCTACAATTTCGCCAGCAATTCCGGCGTCGGCCAACCGTCCACGGCCATGCCCAGGCGCATCTGCTCCTTGCGGATCGCTTCGCGGGTATTCGTGCCGAGGATACCGTCGACCGTGCCGACATCGTAGCCCTTGGCCTCAAGCTTGGTCTGCAGGGCCTTCATCTGGTCACCGTTGAGGCCGGGCTCGGGCGTGCGCGGGTCGAATTGCGGCGCCCCGGCCAGACGGGTCGCCAGCACCGCAGCGGTGAGCGCGTAAGTGAAGGACTGGTTCCATTCCAGATAAACGTCGAAATTGTCGTAGGTCAGGAAGGCTGGACCCTTGCGACCCATGGGCAAGGCGAGCCCGGCCTTCAGGCCGTTGTCGACGAGCGGCGTGCCGTCCGGATTGGTCACGCCCCATTGGGCCCATTGCGACAGCGGCAGCTTGTTGGTGCGGCCGGTCTGGTCCCAAGGCATGTCGTCGGGAACGCGCACCTCCTCGACCCAGGGCTGGTCGCGCTTCCAGCCGCGCGACAGGATTTTGTCGGCCGTGGTCATGATGACGTCCGCCACGCTGTTCCGGAGATCGACCTTGCCGTCGCCGTCGCCGTCGACGCCGCGGGCGAGATAGTCGGTCGGCAGAATCTGCGTCTGGCCGATCTCGCCGGCCCAGGCGCCCTTGACATCGGCCGGCAGCACGCCGCGGTCGATCAAGGTCAGCAACGGCACCAATTGCGGCCGGAACAACTGAGGGCGGCGGCAGTCGTGCGCAAGGGTGACCAGCGCGTCCAGCGTGTGGAAATCGCCCTGCACGGCGCCGAAATCCGTCTCCAGTCCCCAGAACGCTGTGATGACGGCCGGCTGCACGCCGAATTCCTTGTCGGCGCGCGCGAAGACGTCGGCATATTTCTTGAGGTTGGCCGCGCCCTGCTTCAGGCGATAGGCCGAGATCATGCGGTTCGAGAATTGGGTGAAGGTCTGGGCGAACACCCCTTGAGCTCGGTCGCGCGCCAGCACCTTCTCATCGATCGCGGCATTTTCCAGCGCCTCCAGGCCAACGGCGCCGACGCCGGCTGCCTTGGCTTCCGCTGCCACGCCCTGTCTCCACGCTTCGAAATCGCCGCCGCATTCCTGCGCCGCCGCAGGCCAAGCGAAAGCGCCGACCAGCAGCGCCGCCAGGATTTCAACGCGCAATCGCATCGCTTCCCTTACGAGACCGGGGCATGATCACGGCCGGGTGCGGACGCATCATGCGTAGATTTCAAAATTCAGGAGCGCCGTGCGGCACCCCGGTGGGGTGCGCCGCTCCGCATCGCCAGCGGTTGCAACTATCACCGCCCGCCATGTCGAAAGCAGGCAAGGGGGCCGATGTCAACGGGTGTTCTGCCGCAGCCACTTGTTCCAGGCGGCTTCCGAGCCGTTGAAAACATTGATGTCGGACTTGCCGGTCATGCCGGGCACGATGCCGGTTCCGGTGTACTGCCAAAAGGTGAAAGGATGGCTGCCATACTTCTGGCGCGGATGGCCGGCGACCGAGCGCAGCCAGTAAGGATAGCCGCGGAACGTCGCCAGGTTATTGTCATCGAAGAAGTCGAGCGACGTATAGATGATCGGCTTCTTGCCATAATGGCGCTCGACGATCTCGAGAAAGGTGGTCATCTCGCTGCGCACCGTCGCGGGATCAGGGCGCAGTCGGCAGGTCGGCGACTTCGGGTTCCATTCCATGTCGAGCACCGGCGGCATCGCCGAGGGATCTTTCGGAACATTGGCGATGAACCAGCGCGCCTGGGTGGCGGCCGGGGTGCAGAAATAGAAGAAGTGATAGGCCGCGCGCGGGATTCCGACGGCCTTGGTGCGTGCCCAGTGCTCGTTGAAATAATCGTCGAAGCGATCGCCGCCCTCGGTCGCCTTGATGAAGGCGAAGGAGATGCCGCTGGCCTTGGCCGTCGGCCAGTCGACAGAGGTCTGGTATTTTGAGACGTCGGTGCCGTGGACAGCATAATTCCACGGCGCGCCGCTGTCCCACTCATGCGGCTTGGAATCTTCGAAACGGGGCGCGCGCAGGGCGACCGTCTGCGATGACGGCGCCAGCGGCGATAGATCGTCCACGGTCGAGCAGGCGCTCAACAGCGTCAGCATCAGGATGGCCGCAAGACGGCGCATGATATCCCCCGAGCCGGGATCAGCCGGCCGCTGATGGGTCCTTCACTGATGGTGGTCGCTTCCGCGGGCCCCCTCCGGACGGTCGCCCCACAGAACCGCCCAGTCTCTCCGTTCATCGCCGAACATGGTTGATAATCCATTGACGGCGCTCGACATCGACCATGATTTTGGAGAAGCAATGGCGGCAAATCAATGACATAAAGCGAACCGGAAAACCCAAGGGCGGAAAGATGCGGGATGTCGTGAAGTTCATCAAATGGCTGTTCGGCCTCATTGTGCTGGCGGTGATCGCGCTCTTCGCCTGGCTCTACTTTGCGCCGCCCGAACTGATCCGTGTCGGCTCGGGCTATGCGGCCAAGATCGTCTGCTCCAACGTGTTCATCGCCGGCCGCGACCCGAATGAAGTGCTGGCCGTCGACGTGCAGGCGCCGGGCCATCCGCTGCTCAAGCTGATGAAGGTATCCGTCGACAAGGAAAGGGGCCTTGTTTCGGCGGGCCTGCTTTGGACGCTGGGCAAGAGCGTCGCCGTAGAGCGCGACGGGGTCGGCTGCGCGTCGGTTCCGGATGGCGACACCGGCAGGGCGCGGCAGACCTCCGTCCATATAGAGCCTTTGGCGGTGGCCTCGCAGGATGCGCTCTGGCCGGAGGGCGAAAGGGTGGACGCCCTGCAAAACCCCGCCGTCACGAAGATCGTCGACGATGCCGCGATTGTCGGGACAGGCATGCGCGCGGTCGTGGTGGTGAAGAACGGCCGCATCGTCGCGGAACGCTATGGCGAGGGTTTTTCGGCCAAGACGCCGCTGCTCGGCTGGTCGATGACCAAGACGGTGAATGCCGCGATCGTCGGCACGCTGGTCAAGGACGGCAAGATGGCGCTCGACAACAAGGGCCTGTTCTCGCCGTGGAAGGCCGACGGTCGGGCGGCGATCAGTCTTGCCGACATGATGGCGATGTCGAGCGGGCTGGAGTTCAACGAGGACTATGGCGACGTCGCCGACGTGACGCGCATGCTCTATCTCGAGCCGGACATGGCGGGCTTTGCCGAGACCAAGCCGCTCGGCGGCGAGGTGGGCAAGGCATTTTCCTATTCGAGCGGTACGGCCGTCATGCTGTCGCGGCTGTGGCAGGAGGCAATCGGCGACAAGGTGAAGGCGCTGAGCTGGCCGCGCACGGCGCTGTTTGAGCCGCTCGGTATGCACAGCGCGGTGCTCGAAACCGACGAGCGAGGCACTTTCGTCGGCTCGTCCTATCTCTACGCCACGGCGCACGACTGGGCCCGCTTCGGCCAGTTCCTGCTGCAGGGCGGTGTCTGGAACGGCGCGCAGATCCTGCCCGCCGGATTCGTCGACTGGATGCGGCAGCCGGCGCCGGCCTCGAAGGTCTACGGCAACGGCCAGGTGTGGATCGAGGGTCCGGGCGATGAGGAGAATCCGGGCGCGGGCGCTGCCGCCGGCCTGCCCAAGGACACCTACTGGATGGAAGGCCATGACGGCCAGACGGTGGCCATCATTCCGTCGGAGCAATTGGTGGTGGTACGGCTCGGGCTGACACCTGCCAAGCTCGGCTATCGGCCGCAGGCGATGGTGGCCGCGCTGGTGAAAGCTTTACACCAGTAAGGCTCTCTACATCCGAGCTCCGATGACGCCGAGCCAGGCATAGCCGCGATAATGCGTTCTGAAACGGAAGGTTGCGCCGGTCCGTTTCGACTCCGAGTCAAGGACGTCGCGCAGCGAGGCGCGCGGCGTGACATGGAATTTCCGCAGCCAGCCGCGCAGCAAGGCCCGGAACCAGTTTGGCAGACCTTCCTGCTGGCCGAAATCGACGACATGCAGCGAGCCGCCGGGTGCGAGCGCGGCAAGCGCGGCCGACACGGTCTTCTCCCAGCCGGGGATCATCGACAACGAATAGGATATGAAGACACGGTCGAAGCGCTCGATGCCGAAGAGCGCCGCCGGATCGAAATCCGTGGCGTCGCCGCGCGCCAGTTCGACCCTGTCGGAGAGACCTTCGCGAGCGATAGCCGCGTTTGCCGTCTCCAGCATCTCGGCCGAGATATCCAAACCGAAGAAGCGGGCGTCTGGATAGCGCCGGGCGGCAAGAACGATGTTGCGGCCGGTACCGCAGCCGAGCTCGAGCACGGTGCCGCCTTGCGGCACGTCGAGCCCCGCTATCAGCCGGTCGCGGCCGAGCAGGTAGTATTTGCGGGTAATGTCGTAGATATGGCGCTGCCAGCGATAGACGCCATCCATCAGATCGGCATGGCGGACCGGCAGCTCCGTCGTGCTCATGCGGCGCGCTTCACATAGAGATGGAAGCCGCCATAGATCGCCGAGCGATCCCTGGCCGAGAATTCGCGCGAGGCCTCGGCTTCGTAGCGCCACTGGTCGAGCAGGGAACTGGAGACGCGGCCCGGCAGCAGGCTGGGCTCGGCCGCGGTGCGGAAGATCACGCGCGCGCCAACCGAGGCCGTGCGGGTGATCTCGGTCCACAGATCGTTGAGCAGGTCGTCGGTCATCCAGTCCTGGGCATCGAGCAGGACGAAGCGATCGACCGAGCCCGCATCCTTGCCGGCGAGGAATTTGATCAAGTTGGCATGATGGATGGCGACGCGTTCGGTGTTGGCGCGGATCGTCCTGTAGTTGCGCTGTTCCAAATAGGCGGGCAGGGCTGCCTCGCCGGGCTGCGGATAGCGGCGGGCAAAGGCCTGCCAGGCGAAATAGTTGTTCTTCAGCGGGAAAGCGCTGGCGAGCTTCTCCAGCCGCGCCTTCAAGACGCTCGCCATCGAACCGTCGCCGGACGTGATCAGCGAGTCGTACTGTGCCGGCGGGATACCCAGACCGAAAAGCGAGGCCTTGCGCGATGTCGCCCAGCGTAGCAGCTTTTTGTCGAAGACCGGCGCCAGCTCCTCGTTAAAGAAACGGCGCTGCTCGCCGATGTTCTCGGCCTTCATGATGCCGGCCGGATCGACACCAAACAGTTTTGCCACACGATGGCCCATGGCGATGAAGAGGCCAAGCAGGCCGGTCTGGTAGAAGTTGCGGTCGAAAACAGCGATGCGGCGGCGGCCGCGCCAGTTCCTGCGCTCCCAGTAGTGACGGCTGACCGGGTCGAGATGCGGCGCGATGAAGCGGTCGTAAGCTTTCGAGTTGTGGCTGGTGTCGGCTGCGCCGAAGAAACGGAACAGATCGCCTTGCGAGGGCAGATGGCGCACCGCCTCCAGCTTCATGCGGTTCAACGCGATGTGCGCGGCGTTGAGGTCGACGGCGTCGATCCGGGCCGGCGAACGGGTGAGGTAAGCCAGAATGTTGCAGCCGCCCGATGCGATTGTGACGACGCGGTGGCCGGCGCCAAGCTGCATGGCGTCTATGTCGATCTCCGGGTCTTCCCAGATCTGGGGATAGACGAGGCCGGAAAACAGGAAGGCGAAAAGCCGCTCGGAAATGCCGTCCTTCGACAGGGCGCGGTTCTGGTAGACGGCTTTTCCAACCTCCTTGCCGCGTCGAAAAAGGAGTTCTCCCGATACATCCGACATGGCAAGCTGATTCCCCGTTTGCATTGCGCAAGCGGGTAGCGCAGCGTTGTGACAGGCGGGTGACAGGCTGCTGACGCTGAGTCTTAGGCCTTGCCGAATCCGCCGGGCGTCGGCGTGACGACGATGACGGCCTCGCCGGCGTCGAGCGTGGTCTGGTCGCAGGCCTTCAGCACCTCGATCGAGCCGTCGTTGCGTCTGACCTTGGTCGAGCCGGCCTCGCCGTCGCCGCCGCCGTTCAGACCCTGCGGCGGGCGGTTGCGGTGTGAGGAGAGGATGGCGCATTCCATTTTTTCGAGGAAGCGGATCGTGCGTTTAGTGCCGTTGCCGGCGTTCCATTTGCCCTTGCCGCCGGAACCGTCGCGGATGTGGAAGTCTTCCAGCACGACCGGGAAGCGCAGTTCCAGCACTTCGGGATCGGTAAGTCGCGAATTGGTCATATGCGTGTGGACGCCGGAGGTGCCGGCAAAGCCGCGGCCCGAATTCATTTGGCCGGCCGGCGAGCCGGAGCAGATCGTCTCATAATATTGGTATTGCCGGTTGCCGAAGGTGAGATTGTTCATTGTGCCTTGCGCGTTGGCCATCGCGCCCATGGCGCCGAACAGCGCGTTGGTGACATGCTGCGAGGTCTCGACATTGCCGGCGACGACGGCGGCAGGGTAGGAGGGTTTGAGCATGCAACCGTCGGGGATGACGATGTTGATCGGCCTGAGACATCCGGCGTTCATCGGGATCATGTCCTCGACCATGACGCGGAAGACATAGAGCACAGCGGCTCGCGCCACCGGCTCCGGCGCATTGAAATTGTTCTTCATGACCTTCGAGGTGCCGGTGAAATCGACCATCGCGTCGCGCCTTTGCCGATCGACGGTGATCTTCACTTTGATCACCTGGCCGGTGTCGGTGGCATACTCGTAGTCGGAACTGTCGGGCAGCCTTTCCAGCACGCGGCGCACGCTCTCGGCGGCATTGTCCTGAACATGGCCCATATAAGCCTCGACGACAGCGAGGCCAAAATGCGCGACCATCTTGCGCAACTCCGCCACGCCCTTTTCGTTGGCGGCGATCTGCGCCTTGAGGTCGGCGATGTTCTGGGCGGGATTGCGGGCAGGATAGGGATGGTCGGTGAGGAGCGCCTCGAGCTCCTCCTCGCGGAAGCGGCCGCGATCGACGATGCGGAAATTGTCGAACAGCACGCCTTCCTCGTCGACGGTGGTGGCCAAAGGCGTCATCGAGCCGGGCGCCGTGCCGCCGACATCGGCATGGTGGCCGCGCGAGGCCGCCCAGAAGAGGATTTCCTTGCGTGCGTCGTCGAACACCGGCGTCACCACGGTGATGTCGGGCAGATGCGTGCCGCCATTGTAGGGCGCGTTGAGCGCAAAAACGTCGCCGGGATGGATATCGCCCGAATTCAGGCGGATGACGGTTTCGACGGAGCGGTCCATGGACCCCAGATGCACCGGCATGTGCGGCGCGTTGGCGACCAGCGCGCCATGGCGGTCGAACACGGCGCAGGAAAAGTCCAGTCGCTCCTTGATGTTGACGGAATAGGCGGTGTTCTGCAGCGTGACGCCCATCTGCTCGGCGATCGACATGAAAAGGTTGTTGAAGACCTCGAGCATCACCGGATCGGCTTTGGTGCCGAGCGCCGCCTGTCGGGCCTTTTTCTCTATACGCCGCAGCAGCACATGGTTCCTGGCCGTGATCTCGGCCTGCCAGCCCGGCTCGACGACGATGGTCTGGTTCGGCTCGATGACGAGCGCGGGGCCGGCCACCTTGTGACCAGGCTTCAAATCCTCGCGACGGAAGATGCCGGCATCGCGCCAGGCGCCGTCGGCGAAGAATTGCCGGGACTGCCAGGGGCTTCCCACCTGGTCTTCGAGCCCTGATTCACTTTCGTCGCGGCTGGCGGTCCCGACATCGCTGCCTTCGACGCCGACTGCCTCGACGATCATCGGCTTGTCTTCGTAGACGAAGCCGAATTGCGCTTGATGGGCGGCCTCGAAATCGCTCCTGGCGCGAAAAATCGAGCCGTGCTCGAAGTTGACCGGCAAAGTTGTGTCGGTGCCGTCATAACGGATCTGCAGGACCGGCTTTGAGGCGATGGCGTCTTGCGCAATGCCTTGCACTGCAAGCTCGGCGATGACGCCCTGGTGCAAGGTCGCAATCAGGTCCTCGATCGAGGAGCGGGACTCTTCGGCGAGCGGCTTCAGCAACGCCTGCTGGCGCGAGGCGAAAACCGTCGACAGCCCGATGCCGTAAGCCGAAAGCAAGCCGGAGAAGGGGTGGATAAGCACCGCTTCCATGCCGAGCGCATCGGCGACGAGGCAGGCATGCTGGCCGCCGGCGCCACCGAAACAGTTCAAGAGATATTCAGTGACATCGTAACCGCGCTGCACCGAAATCTTCTTGATGGCGTTGGCCATGTTCTCGACGGCGATGGTGACGAAACCCTCGGCCACCGCTTCGGGCGAGCGTCCATCGCCGATCTCGGCGGCTAAAGCCGCGAATTTTTCGCGCACGGCGGCGACGTCGAGCGGCTGGTCTTGACCGGGGCCGAAGATCGCCGGGAAGACGTCGGGCTGCAGCTTACCGAGCATGACATTGGCGTCGGTGACGGCGAGCGGGCCGCCGCGTCGATAAGCGGCCGGGCCGGGATTGGCGCCGGCGGAGTCCGGGCCGACGCGGAAGCGACCGGCCTCGTAATGCAGGATCGAGCCACCGCCGGCCGCGACCGTATGAATACGCATCATCGGCGCGCGGATGCGAACGCCGGCGACTTCAGTGTCGAAGGCGCGCTCGTATTCGCCGTCATAATGGGCGACGTCGGTCGAGGTGCCGCCCATGTCGAAGCCGACGACCTTGTCGAAGCCGGCGAGCTTCGCCGTCTCGACCATGCCGACGACGCCGCCGGCCGGGCCGGAAAGCAGCGCATCCTTGCCCTGGAACATGTCGGCGGCGGTCAACCCGCCCGATGACATCATGAACATCAGCCGCGGGCCGGCGCCCAATTCTCCCGCCACCCTTTGCACGTAGCGTGACAGGATCGGCGACAGATAGGCGTCAACCACCGTGGTGTCGCCACGACCGACCAGCTTGATGAGCGGCGAGACCTCGTGGCTGACCGATATCTGGCTGAAGCCGATCTTGCGACAGACTTTCGCGACTGCCTTTTCATGGTCGGGATATTTCCAGGCGTGCATCAAGACGATGGCTACCGCGTCGATGCCGTCGGCCTTGGCCTGCTCGATGGCCGGGCGGCAGGCGGCGATGTCGAGCAGGCGCTCGACGGACCCGTCCACGCGCACGCGCTCGTCGATCTCTACCACCCGCTCATAGAGCTGTTCGGGCAGGATGATCTCCTTGGCGAAAATATCCGGCCGCGCCTGATAGGCGATGCGCAGCGCGTCGCGAAAACCCCTGGTGATGAGCAGCAGCACGCGGTCGCCCTTGCGCTCCAGCAGCGCGTTGGTAGCGACAGTGGTGCCCATTTTTATGTCGCCGATGCGCTCCGCGGGGATGGCGGCGCCGGTTTTCAGTCCAAGCAGTTCGCGGATGCCCTGGATAGCGGCATCGGCATAGGCCTCAGGGTTCTCCGACAAAAGCTTGCGGGGATGCAGTCGGCCTTGCGGATCGCGGCCGATGATGTCGGTGAAGGTCCCGCCCCGGTCGATCCAGAAATCCCATTTGTTGTTGGCTGCGGCGTCCTGCATGCTGCTTATCCGTTACCTGCGACAACCCGTTCTGTTAGTTCGCCGTTTTGGCCCCGGCAACCATGCGCTTGGTGTTACACATGGAAACGCAACGTTACGAAACCCAGGTCAGATTTCTGCATTTCCTCTGCGACGTTCACCGAAACGTGAGCGTTTGCTGAAGGAGAGATACCATGAAGAAGCTTATTCTGGCGTCTGTTTCGGCGCTCGCCCTGCTGGGGGTCGCGGCTTGCAGCGACAGCAGCACCGACAACACCACCACGCAGAGCACCAACCCGCCGGCCAACGAACAGCCAATGAAGCCGGCTACCCCTGACCCTTCGAAGCCTGCTGAACCGGCTCCGGCAACACCTCCTGCTGCGCCCGCGCAGTAGAAGTTCATCCACTGAAATCAGGAAGGCCGGTCCCTGTGCCGGCCTTCCTTTTGGCGGGACTGTCCCCAAAGTCGATCGACCTGCGGCATCGTCCCGGCTTGATAGCGGTGCCCGGTTCGCACTAAGAAGCCGCATGTCGATTTGGGACCGCCTCGGCGACTTCATCGCTCGTGTTTCGTCGTCGGCGTCCTCGGGCGTCGGCGATGTCGTCGAGGCCGTGCGGACCATGTACTCGGGCGACCCGGATCTACGCCGGCGCGTGGCCTTCTCGGTGGCGATGATCGCGCTTTCGGCCAAGATGGCGAAGGCCGACGGCATCGTCACCCAGGACGAGGTGCGCGCCTTCCAGGAAATCTTTGAGGTGCCGCCGAGCGAAACGCGCAATGTGGCGCGCCTCTATGACCTCGCCAAGCGCGATGTTGCCGGATTTGAAATCTACGCCCAGCGCATGTCGCAGCTTTGCGGTTCCGGTCATGCGAATTGCAAGATGCTGGAAGACATACTCGACGGGCTGTTCCACATCGCCAAGGCGGATGGCCTGGTTCACGAGAGGGAAGGGCAATTCCTGCATCGCATCGCCGAGATTTTTCAGATCGATGAGGCGCATTACCAGGCGATCCTGGCGCGCCACGTCAATCTGGGCGCCGCCGATCCCTATGTGGTTCTCGGCGTCGAACGCGGGAAGCCATTCGAGGAGGTCAGGAAGCGTTATCGCAAGCTGATCTCCGACAACCATCCCGACCGGCTGATCGCGCGCGGCCTGCCGCAGGAATTCATCAAGATCGCCACGACAAGGGTCGCTGCGATCAATGCCGCCTATGAGATGATCGAACGGGGCCTCAGGCACGTATGAGCGGTTTCTTGCCCGACCAGCCGGGTGCCGAGGTCAGGCTATCGCCGAATTTCGGTCCGCGACGCGAGACACTCAGGCCCGACATGATCGTGCTGCACTATACCGGCATGCCGACGGGGCCCGGGGCCGAGGCCTGGCTGTGCGATCCGGCAAGCGAGGTATCCTCGCACTATCTTGTGCATGAGGACGGCCGCATCGTGCAAATGGTGCGCGAAAGCGACCGCGCCTGGCATGCCGGCAAGAGTTCATGGTTCGGGTGCACCGACATCAACTCCTGCTCTGTCGGCATCGAGATAGTCAACCCCGGGCATTCGCTGGGCTACAAAACCTTCCCGAAGCGGCAGGTCAAGGCCGTGATCGATTTATGCGCGGGGATCGCGGGCCGGCATTCCATTCCACCGCAGAGGGTGCTTGCGCATTCCGATGTGGCGCCGGGACGCAAGGTCGACCCGGGCGAGAAGTTTCCCTGGAAGGCGCTCTTTGCCGCCGGTGTCGGCCATCTGGTTCCCGCGGCTCCGATCAGGACGGGCGCGGCGCTGAGGGCGGGCGACGCAGGTGCTGACGTGGAAGCCCTGCAATCGATGCTGGCGCTGTACGGCTACAGCGCCGAGATATCGGGTGTCTTCGACCGCCAGACGGAAATCGTGGTGGCGGCGTTTCAGCGGCATTTTCGACGGCGGCTCGTCGACGGCGTGGCGGACGGTTCGACGATCAGCACGCTCCAAAGGCTGCTGGCTGCGGTAAAGGCAGCCTCTTCCAAATAGCCGGTCAAGCTGACTAAATTACAATTTGTCATACAAAGTGAATTGCCTCGCCTTTATTGGCGCCAATTCGGTCTCCAAACGCATCTCCCGCAAGTTGTCGGGCATCTATCCCTTCAAGATGCTCCGGTGTTGGATTGGCCTCGCCGCGTGAAATTCTTCGCGCGGTTCTAACAGAACAGGAATACATGCAAAGATTGACCGTTGTAGCGGCAGCCGTTGCTGCCGGAGTGATGACTTTTGCCTTCAGCCCAGCGAACAGCGCCCCCCTGAGCCTCCGGGCGGCGGACAATGGGTTTGCTGCGACCGCCTCAAAGCCCAAGGCTGCGCCAAGCGCCAAGACTTCGACGACCAAGAGAGCTGCCCCGGCGAAGGTGCAGAAAGCCGCCGCAGCGCGGTCCGCGAAATCAAGAGTCAAACGCTACGCAAAGCGCAGCAGGCAAACCATCGACCTGACCGCGACAGCTTCCATCCGTCCTGAAAAGCCCGCCTTGTCTTCTTCGGCAACTGGCGACGGCCAATATTCGGCGATCATCGCCCGCTATGCGGCAAGCTACGGCGTGCCGGTGTCGCTGGCCAAGGCCGTCATCACGATCGAGAGCAACTTCCGGCCCAACATGGTCGGCGGCGCCGGCGAGATCGGCCTGATGCAGATCAAGCCGGCGACGGCCCGGATGATGGGCTATACCGGTTCGGTCAAGGGACTGTTCGATCCCGACACCAACATCAAATACGGCATGAAGTACCTCGCCATGGCGCAGGGGCTAGGTGGCGGCACCACCTGCGGTACCATCCTCAAATACAATGCCGGCCATGGGGCGACGCGGATGAATCCGATTTCGGCCGCCTATTGCAGCAAGGTGAAGGTGCAGATGGCAGCGCTCGGTTCGCCTGTCTAAGCGGGACAGTTGCCTTTTTTGTTGCGTTTTCAGGCGCGAATCCCTTTATACGCCCTTGTCAGCTGGCCGGGCGGCCGCGCCCGCAAGAGCCGAAAGGCTGCGGGTGAGGAAAGTCCGGGCTCCATGGAGACACGGTGCCGGCTAACGGCCGGCGGGGGAGACCCCAGGGAAAGTGCCACAGAAAGCAAACCGCCGCGGCATTTGCCGCGGCAAGGGTGAAAGGGTGGGGTAAGAGCCCACCGCGCGACTGGCAACAGAAGCGGCACGGCAAACCCCACCGGGAGCAAGACCGAATAGGGGCGGTGCGAAGGGAAACCTTCGAGGGCTGTTTCCGGCCCACCGCCCGGGTAGGTTGCGTGAGGCGCATGGCGACATGCGCCCAAGATGAATGGCCGCCACGTTCCCGCGCCGCAAGGCGTGGGGGCCATACAGAACCCGGCTTACAGGCCAGCTGGCATTTTCCTCTACAGCGCTCCGAGCCGCTCAGCCGCCAAGCCGTCCAAAGACGCCTCGATCGCCTGCCAGAGCTCTTCCACCGGCTCGCAGCCGACGGCCAGCCGCACGAAGCCGGGCGGCACGGCATCGCCGCGCTTCGATCGCCGCTCGGCCGATGTATGGACGCCACCAAACGAGGTCGCCGATTCAATCAGCGCGCAGTTGTTGATGAAATCCTCGGCCTTCTCTTCCGAAGCCAGTTCGAACGAGATGAGAAAGCCGAAGCGCTCCATCTGGGCACGCGCCAGATTGTGCGAGGGGTCGCTCTCAAGGCCTGGAAAGCGCAAGCCGCTCACGGCGCGATGCCCCTTGAGCCGGCGGGCGATCGTTTCCGCCGAGGAGCACATGCGATCGTACCGCACCTCAAGTGTTTCAAGGCCGCGATGCACGAGCCAGGCCTCGAACGGCCCGGGAATGCCGCCGGCGGTTTCTCGCCAGTCCCTGACCTTGGCGATAATATCCGGATCGCGGCTGGCGACATGGCCGAACAGCACATCCGAGTGACCGTTGATCGCCTTGGTGTCGGCCGAGACCACGATGTCGGCGCCAAGGTCGAGCGGGCGCTGGCCGAAGGGCGTCATCGTCGTGTTGTCGACGATGAGGAGCGCACCTTGTTCGTGGGCGGTCTTGGCGACGGCGGCGATGTCGCAGATATCCAGCCTTGGGTTCGAGGGGGTTTCGACGAAGACCAGCCGGTAGCCGGCGAAGCCGCCGTCGAGCATGCTCGATGTCGGCCTCACGTCATAGGCGATGCCGAGCGGTTTCAGAAAACGCTCCGCCAGAGCCCGCGTCGTGTGGTAGCCGTCCGAGGGCAAGAGGATGCGGTCGCCAGATTTGACCAGCGCAAAGAACGTTGCCGAAATCGCCGCCATGCCCGACGGAAAGGCGACGCACTGCGCATCTTCGAGATGACCAAGCGCATGCTCGACCGCGTGCCATGTCGGATTGCTGAAGCGGCCGTATTGATCGAAGCCCGTCGCGTCGCCCGGCGAATGAAAGATCGAGGCCATTGTCAGCGGCAAAGGGATGGGATCGCCCTTGGCTAAATCGCCGCTGCGCAGATGGGCAAGTGTCGCGGCGCGTGGCTTCGCGGTTTCGGACATTGGGCGCATTCCTTCGCTGAACTGACGTCCGAACGCTAGGCGTGGCGGCCCCTCGCGGCAAGCCGCGTCCTTTTGGGCCAGAGCCTTCTAAACGCTTCGTTAGGCTTAATGGACGATAAAGACGAGACGTGCCGCGAGCCTGCGCTTTCAGGTTGTGGCATGCGTGTTTGTGATGCCTCTTCCCGTTGACGCCCACATTACCCCATGATATCCCATTCCCATCAAGCTTTCGTTCCGCGTCAGGGTGAAGCGTACGCCAATCGGGCAGTCGCGGCGGCTGCGCGTTTGCCGGTTTTCGCCTTGGTGAATGAAGCGATTTGTCGCGAGGCGATGCGCGGCGGCGCGGAGAAAAACATGGGCAGGGGTGCGGCGGCGACAGCGGCTGTAAGGCGTAGTGGACCGATTTCTGTCAAACGCAGTAAACAGGATCGATGCGAAGGGGCGGGTATCCGTTCCGGCGCATTTCCGTTCGGTCGTGCAGAAACGTGGCTATGCGGAACTCTATGCGCTACGCTGCCTCGACCTTCCGGCGATGGACGTCGGCGGGCTCGATCTGCTCGACCGCTACGAGCAGCGGATCGCGCTGGAAGATCCCTTCCTGCAGACGGCGGACGATATGTCCTTCTTCTGCCATGGCGACGGGACGTTCCTGAAACTCGACCAGGACGGCCGCATCACGATGACCGATTTCATCCGCGAGCACACGGGCATCTCGAACGAGGTGGCCTTTGTCGGCCGCGGCAATTTCTTCCAGATCTGGGAGCCGGGCCGGCTTGCCGCCTATGGGGCGCAGGCTCGAGCCAGGCTTTTGCAGCTTCGGCAGGGGACGAAGCCCGGGGAGCGACCGGAATGATGACTGGCCACGGCGATGATCCTCACGCCGTTGGCGGACTGGTCCGTCACATTCCGGTCCTCCTTGCCGAAGTGCTGGAGGCGCTTGAACCCAAGGCGGGCGAGACGATCGTCGACGGCACGTTCGGCTCCGGCGGATACACCACCGCCATCCTCGAGCGCGGCGCCTCGGTCGTGGCCATCGACCGTGATCCGGATGCGATCGCCGCGGGCAAGGCTCTGGAACAGCAGGCCGGCGGCAGGCTGAAGCTCGTTCAGGAGCCGTTCTCGACCCTGGACAAGCATGTCGAAAGCGCCGACGGCGTCGTGCTCGACATCGGCGTCTCGTCGATGCAGCTCGACCAGGCCGGGCGCGGCTTTTCCTTTCGCGCCGACGGACCGCTCGACATGCGCATGGCGCAGGCTGGCCTGAGCGCCGCCGACGTCGTGAACACCTTCAAGGCGGGCGACCTTGCCCGCATCTTCGGCTTTCTCGGCGAAGAGCGGCATGCCGGCCGCATCGCCCGCATGATCGAGGCCCGGCGCGAGAAGCGGCCCTTCGAGCGCACGCTCGATCTTGCCGACGCCATCGCCACCCATGTCGGCCGCGCGCCGAAGGACAAGATCCATCCCGCCACCCGCGTCTTTCAGGCGCTGCGCATCTTCGTCAATGACGAGCTCGGCGAGTTGGCGAGCGCGCTGTTCGCCGCCGAGCGGGTGCTGAAGCCGGGCGGCAGGCTCGCCGTCGTGACCTTTCATTCGCTGGAGGATCGCATCGTCAAGCGCTTCATCGCCGATCGCGCCGATGCGGCCAGCGGATCGCGTCATATGCCGGACGCGCCGGCGCGGCTGGCGACCTTCCGCAAATCCGGCGGCGGGGTGACGCCGGGAGAGGCCGAGATCGCCGGCAATCCGCGGGCGCGCTCGGCGAGGCTGCGCGCGGCAATCCGCACCGGCGCGCCTGCGCGCGCCGGCGACTTTTCGATTTTCGGCCTTCCAAAGCTTCCCGCCGTCGAGCGGCCGGGGGAGAGGTAAGCACGTGTTTCGCACCAGCGATATAGTCCTGATCGCCGTAATGGTCTCGGCGGCGGCATTGACCTACAAGACCAAGCGCGAGGCCGAGGACCAGCTGGCGGCGGTGCAGAAGCTGCAGGCGCAGATCCGCTACGAGGAAGACACAATCGATCTTCTCAAGGCGGACTGGAGCCTGCTCACCCAGCCGGCGCGGCTGCAGAAGCTTGCCGAAATCTACAAGTCGCAGCTCGGGCTCGAGCCGCTCAACGCCCACCAAATCGGCGGGCTCGACGACGTGCCGATGAAGCCGCTCAATATCGAGGACCTGTCGTCGCAGCCGCTCGGCGGCATGGCCGACAATTCGGGCAAAGGGCCGTCGGACGGCAAGGATCCGGTGGTGACCGGGAGCACCGTGCAATGATCAGCAGGCTTCCAGGGATCGGCAACCTGCTGAAGCGCCGAAGCAAGGCAGCTGAGGACGGCTCGATCGTCGTCGACGCCGCCCGCAAGGCAACCGGCGGCAAGGCCAAGACCCGCATCGTCATGACGATGGCGGTGTTCTTCACCATCTATTCGACGATTGCCGGCCGACTGGTCTATCTCGGCCTGCAGAATCCGGACAATTCGGGTGGTCCGCAGAGCCGCGTCACTGCATCGCGGCCGGACATCGTCGACCGCAACGGCGAGGTGCTGGCGACCGACATCAAGACGGCGTCGCTGTTCGCCGAGCCGCGCCGTATCGTCGACGCCGACGAGGCGATCGAGAAGCTCTCGACCGTACTTCCCGAGATTGACTACGAGCAGACTTATCACAAGCTGAAGAGCGGCGCCGGCTTCGTCTGGCTGCAGCGGCAGCTGACGCCGAAGCAGCAGGCCGACATCATGGCGCTCGGCATCCCGGGTCTCGGTTTCCGCACCGAAAAGCGCCGCTTCTATCCGAGCGGCGAAACGTCATCCTACATTGTCGGGCTCACCAACATCGACAATCAGGGCATCTCCGGTATGGAGAAGTACATCGATGACCAGGGCCTGACCGATCTGCAGGCGTCAGGACTGGCGGTGGCTAGGGATCTGAAGCCGGTGAAGCTGTCGATAGACCTGCGCGTCCAGCATGTGGTGCGCGACGAGGTGGCGACCGGCATGGAGCGGTTTCACGCGATCGCGGCCGGCGCGGTGGTCCTCAATATCAAGACCGGCGAAGTCCTGGCCATGGCCTCGGTGCCGGATTTTGACCCCAACAATCCCTACAATGCTCAGGAAAAGGACCGGCTGAACCGTATGTCGGCCGGGCTCTACGAGATGGGCTCGACCTTCAAGAGCTTCACCACCGGCATGGCGCTCGATTCCGGCAAGGTGACGCTGGAGAGTCGCTTCGATGCGTCGCGCCCGATCAGGATCGGCCGCCAGACCATCCATGACTTCCACAGCAAAGGCCGTGTGCTTTCGGTGCCCGAAGTGTTCATCTATTCGTCCAACATCGGCTCGGCCAAAGAAGCCGAGGCTGTCGGCATCGAAGGGCATCGCGAGTTCCTGCATCGGCTAGGCGTGCTCGAAAAGATGCAGACGGAATTGCCGGAAGTGGCGCGCCCGACCGAACCGAAAGTATGGAAGCAGGTCAATTCGATCACCATCGCCTTCGGCCATGGCGTCTCGACAACGCCCCTGCAGACTGCCGTCGGCTGCGCCGCATTGATGAGTGGCTATTTGATCGAGCCGACTTTTCTGCCGCGCACGGCCGAGCAGGCGATGGAGGTGGCCAAAAGGGTGGTCAAGGACACAACGGTGGAAGGGATGCGCTATCTCTACGCACTCAACGCCGAGAAAGGCTCGGGCAAGAGCGCCAGGGTTCCGGGTTACCGCGTCGGCGGCAAGACGGGCACGGCGGAAAAGGTCGTCAACGGTCGTTACTCGAAAGAGAAGAATTTCAACGCCTTCGTCGCCGCCTTTCCGATGGACGATCCGCAATATATCGTGCTGACCATCGCCGATGAGCCGAAGCCGGAAAAGCCCGGCATGGGCGCCACCGCCGCCTCGAATGCCGGCATCATGGCAGGCAACATCATCAGGCGTGCGGCTTCGATGCTTGGCGTGAAGCCAGATTTCAGCCATGAAAATGGTGCAACGCTGGTTTCATATCAGTGATTCTTGGGGCGCGCCGGCAACTGCGCGCTATTTTGTTGCGGTGAACGGGACTCAATGTATCTGAAAAATCTAGCCGGTATCCTGCCTGTCGAGGGAACAGCTTCCCCCGATCTGGAGGTTACCGGTCTCTCCTCCGATTCCCGCCAGGTAAGACCGGGCGTCGTTTTTTTCGCGCTCGCCGGCAGCAAGGCTGATGGCTCGACCTATGCCGCCGATGCCGCCGGCCGCGGCGCTGCCGCAATCGTGGCGGCCAAAGGCAATACAATCTCCGGTCTGTCGATCCCGGTTCTTGCCGTCGATGATCCCCGTCTGGCATTGGCGCTGAGCGCAGCGCGCTTCTTCGGCAAGCAGCCTCGGACGATGGTCGCCGTAACCGGGACCAGCGGCAAGACATCGGTTGCCGCGTTCACCCGCCAGATCTGGGAGCAGGCAGGTTTTGCCGCCGCTTCGATCGGCACGACCGGCGTGGTGGCGCCGGGCCGCAACGAATATGGCTCATTGACTACGCCCGATCCGGTCGCGCTGCACGAGTTGCTCAAGGAACTGACGGAGGCAGGGGTAACGCACGCCTCGATGGAGGCTTCCAGCCATGGTCTCGACCAGCGTCGGCTCGACGGCGTCAAACTGGCCGCCGGCGGCTTTACCAATCTCGGCCGCGACCACATGGATTACCATCCGACGGTTGAGGATTATCATCGTGCCAAGCTGCGTCTGTTCGACACGCTGCTGCCGAAGGGGGCGCCGGCCGTGATCTTCGCCGACGATCCCTGGTCGCAGCCGACGGTTCATGCCGCGCGGGCAGCGGGCCTCAATGTTCTGACCGTCGGCCGCCACGGCGAATTCCTGACGCTGAAGCGCGTCGAGCATGAGCGGCGGCGCCAGCGAGCCGAGGTGGAGGCCGATGGTGTGCTTCACGAGATCGACCTGCCGTTGGCAGGTGATTTCCAGATCGCCAACGCGCTGGTTTCGGCCGGCCTCGCCATCTCGACTGGAACATCCGTTGATAAGGCATTGGCCGCATTGGAGAAACTCAAAGGTGCGCCGGGCCGCCTCGACCTTGTGGGCACGACGGCCGCCGGCGCTCCGGTCTATGTCGACTACGCGCACAAGCCCGACGCGTTGGAAAATGTCCTGACCTCGGTTCGTCCGTTCACCACGGGCCGGGTCGTTGTCGTCTTCGGCTGTGGCGGCGACCGCGATCGCGGCAAGCGGCCGATCATGGGCGAGATCGCGACCCGGCTCGCCGATGTCGTCATCGTCACCGACGATAATCCGCGCACGGAAATCCCCGAAACCATCCGCGCGGCAATCCTTGCCGCGGCGCCCGGCGCCATCGAGATCGGCGACCGCCGCAAAGCGATCCACGAGGCCGTCGCCATGCTCCATGCAGGCGATACGCTGATCGTCGCCGGCAAGGGGCATGAGGAAGGCCAGACGATCGGCACCGAAACCTTCCACTTTTCCGATCATGAGGAAGTGCGCGAGGCGCTCCAGGAGCGCGCCGCATGAGCTTGCTGTGGACGTCGCAAGCGCTTGTCGAGGCCATGGGCGGCAGGCCGATCGGCTCGCTGCCGGAAGGCATCACCGGCATTTCGATCGACAGCCGCAGCCTCGAGCCGGGCAACGCCTTCTTCGCCATCAAGGGCGAGACGATGGACGGCCACGATTTCGCAACCGCTGCAGTGAAGGCGGGCGCTGCGGTGCTGGTGGTGGCCGAGGGCAAGCTGCCGTCCCTTGGCCGGCTGACGGCGCCGATGATCGTCGTGCAGGATGTGCTTGCGGCGCTGGAAAAGCTCGGCATTGCGGCGCGCGCTCGCTCACGGGCCAAGATCATCGCGGTGACCGGCTCTGCGGGCAAGACGACCACAAAGGAAGCGCTGCGCCATGTGCTGTCGGCGGTCGGCAAGGTGCACGCCTCGGCGCAGTCGTTTAACAATCACTGGGGCGTGCCACTTACCTTGGCGCGCATGCCCGCAGACTGCGACTACGCGATCTTCGAGATCGGCATGAATCATCCGGGCGAGATAAGGCCGCTGGTCAAGATGGTGAGGCCGCATGTCGCGATCGTCACGCTGATCGCGGCCGCCCATCTCGGCTTCTTCAAGAATCTCGACGAGATCGCCATGGCCAAGGCCGAGATTTTCGAGGGCATAGAGGCCGGCGGCGCCGCGCTGCTCAATCGCGACGATCCGCGTTGGAAGCTGCTCGGGAAAGTGGCCAAGGATGCAGGTGTCGAGCATGTCTTCGGCTTCGGCGAGAACGCCCGCTCGGCCTTTCGTCTTATTGGCTGCGACCTTTATGCCGATCACTCCGATATCGCGGTCAAGATCGGCAAGAGGGACGTGACGGCCCGTGTGGGGGCGCCCGGCCGCCACATCGTGCAGAATGTGCTGGCGGTGCTTGGCGCCGCGCAACTGGTCGACGCCGATCTCGACAAGGTCGCGGCGGCGCTCGCCGATCTTTCGGCCGAGCGCGGGCGCGGCCGGCGCCACATTTTGCGCCATCCGAACGGTCCGATCACGCTGATCGACGAGAGCTACAATGCCAATCCGGCGTCGATGGCGGCAGCCATGGCGCTGCTCAACGCCACGCCGGTATCGGGCGAGGGCAGGCGCATCGCCGTGCTTGGCGACATGCTGGAACTCGGCAGCCATTCGGCGAAGCTCCACGCGGCCCTTGCCGAACTTATTGTCGGCACAGAAACGCGTAAGGTCTTTCTCGGCGGCCCGGAGATGCGGGCACTGGCCGAGGTTTTGCCTTCGGATGTCGAAACCGAGTACCGGCCAGGAGCCGAAGAGCTGAAGCCCGTCGTCATGTCGGCGATCAGGCCGGGCGACGTGGTGATGGTCAAGTCGTCGAAAGGCATCGGCTTTTCAAAGCTGGTCGAGGCATTGCTCGGCAAATTTCCGGCGGAAGCCGCAACCATTGAACCGACCTGAGGTCGGGATCCGGGGGACCGATGCTCACTTTACTCGTTGATTTCGCGGACAAGATCTCGGCCTTCAATGTCTTCCGCTACATCACCTTTCGCACCGGCGGTGCGCTGATCACTTCGGCGCTGATCGTCTTCATATTCGGACCGACCATCATCAATTCGCTGCGGCTTCGCCAGGGCAAGGGGCAGCCGATCCGCGCCGACGGACCGCAGACGCATTTCAAGAAGGCCGGAACGCCGACGATGGGCGGGCTGATGATCCTGTCCGGCATCATCGGCTCCTCGCTTCTGTGGGCAAACCTCTCCAGCATCTATGTCTGGGTGGTGCTTTTGGTCACCGTCGGCTTCGGCTCGATCGGTTTCTACGACGACTATCTCAAGGTGACGAAACAGTCGCATCTGGGCTTCTCCGGCAAGGCGCGGCTGGCGATCGAATTCGTTGTCGCCGGCATCGCGGCCTGGGTGATCATGCATAACGGCCAGGCGCCGTTCTCGTCGTCGCTGACCTTCCCGTTCGCCAAGGAATTCCTGATCCATCTCGGCTGGTTCTTCGTGCCGTTCTCCTGCTTCGTGATCGTCGGCGCCGGCAATGCGGTGAACCTGACCGACGGTCTGGACGGGCTGGCGATCGTGCCGATCATGATCGCTGCGGCGTCGTTCGGCGTCATCGCCTATCTTTCCGGCAACGCGGTGTTCGCCGAGTATCTGCAGATCCATTTCGTTCCCGGCACCGGCGAACTGGCGGTCGTGCTGGGCGCCGTCATCGGCGCCGGCCTCGGCTTCCTGTGGTTCAACGCACCGCCGGCCGCAATCTTCATGGGCGACACCGGCTCGCTTGCCATGGGCGGCCTGATCGGCACCATCGCTGTCGCCACCAAGCACGAGATCGTGCTGGTCATTGTCGGCGGCCTGTTCGTGGTGGAGATCCTGTCGGTCATCATCCAGGTCGGCTATTTCAAGATGACCGGCAAGCGCGTCTTCCTGATGGCACCGATCCATCACCATTTCGAAAAGCTCGGCTGGACCGAAAGCCAGGTGGTGATCCGCTTCTGGATCATCGCCGTCATCCTGGCGCTGGTCGGCCTCTCCACCCTCAAGCTCAGATAGGATGCCCGCTTGATCGCCGCCGCTTCATTTGCAGGCAAACGCGTTTCGCTCTTCGGGCTCGGCGGGTCGGGGATTGCCACCGCGCATGCGCTGATCGCCGGCGGCGCCGAGATCCTCGCCTGGGACGACAATCCGGACAGCGTCGCCAAGGCAGCAGCCGCCGGGATCGCGACCGGCGACCTGCGCGGCGCCGACTGGTCGCGCTTTGCGGCCTTCGTCCTGTCGCCCGGTGTGCCGCTCACGCATCCGAAGCCGCACTGGACGGTGGAACTGGCGCGCGGCGCCGGCGTCGAGGTGATCGGCGATATCGAGCTGTTCTGCCGCGAGCGCATCCAGCGCGCGCCGGCCGCACCCTTCGTCGCGATCACCGGCACCAACGGCAAATCGACGACCACAGCGATGACGGCGCACATCCTGAAGTCGGCCGGACGCGACACCCAGATGGGCGGCAATATCGGCCGCGCGATCATGACGCTCGATCCGCCCGAGGCCGAACGGCACTATGTGGTGGAGTGCTCTTCCTACCAGATCGATCTCGCGCCCTCGATCAATCCGACCGCCGGCATCCTGCTCAATCTGACGCCCGACCATCTCGACCGCCACGGCACCATGGCCCATTACGCCTCGATCAAGGAAAGGCTGGTCGCCGGCAGCGACACCGCGATCATCGGCGTCGACGATTCCTGGTGCGCCCAGATCGCCGACCGGCTGGAGCGGGCAGGCCGGCAAGTGATCCGCATTTCCAAGCGCCTGCCGCTGACCGACGGCTATTTCGCTGACGGCACGAATCTGATGGAAGCCGTGCACGGTCGCTACAGCCGCATCGCATTCCTGGAAGGCATCGGCTCGCTGCGCGGCCAGCATAATGCGCAGAACGCGCTCGCCGCCGTGGCCGCCTGCCTCAGGGTCGGGCTGGAACTCGGCGAGATCCAGGCGGGGCTGGAAAGCTTCCCGGGGCTGGCGCACCGCATGGAGCAGGTGGGCCGCAAGGATCATGTGCTGTTCGTCAACGATTCCAAGGCGACCAATGCCGATGCGGCGGCTCCCGCGCTGTCGAGCTTCAACCGCATCTATTGGATCGCAGGCGGCCTGCCCAAGGAAGGCGGGATAGAGCCGCTGCGCGGTTTCTTCCCACGCATCGCCAAGGCCTATCTGATCGGCGAGGCCGCTCCCGCTTTCGCCGCCACGCTCGGCGAGGCGGTGCCTTACGAAATTTCCGGAACGTTGGCGGCCGCGGTCGAGCACGCCGCCCATGACGCCGCGGGCGACACCGGCGGCGAGGCCGTCGTCCTGCTTTCGCCGGCCTGCGCCAGTTTCGACCAGTTCAAGAATTTCGAGGTTCGCGGCGAAGCCTTCAGGCAAGCTGCGACTGCTATTGATGGGGTGAAACCCATCGGAGGGCCACGTTGATGCAAAGCCGTCTCGACAAAAGTCCGGTCGCAACCTGGTGGTGGACGATCGATCGCTGGTTCCTGGCGGCATTTCTGTCGCTGATGGGGCTCGGCATCGTCTTGTCCTTCGCCGCAAGCCCGGCGGTCGCCGAGCGCATCGGTCTCGACAGCTTCCACTTCGCCACAAGACAGATCATCTTCACCATCCCGGCGCTCGTCGTGATGCTCGCGGTTTCCTTCCTGGAAGCGCGACAAATAAGGCGCATGTCGCTGGCGATGATCTGCATCATGCTGGTGCTGATGGTGGCGGTTCTCTATATCGGCGTCGAGGTGAAGGGCGCGCGGCGCTGGGTATCGCTGGCCGGGCTCTCGATCCAGCCGTCCGAGTTCCTGAAGCCGGCCTTTGTCATCATTTGCGCCTGGCTGTTTGCCGAGCACAAGCGCCAGCCAGACATTCCCGGCAATCTGTTCGCCATGCTGCTGCTGGCCTTGGTGATCTCGCTGCTGATCGCGCAGCCGGATCTCGGCCAGACCATGCTGGTGCTGGGCACCTGGGGCGTGATGTTCTTCATGGCCGGCCTGCCGTGGTTCTGGATCGTCGCGCTGGGGGCTGCCGGCGTCGGCGGCGTGTTCGCGGCCTATACAGTGTTTCCGCATGTGGCCGCCCGCATTGACAAGTTCCTCACCGGCGAAGGCGACACTTTCCAGGTCGACATGGGCCGCGAGGCGCTGATCAATGGCGGCTGGTTCGGCGTCGGCCCAGGCGAGGGCACGGTGAAGCGGGTCATCCCCGACAGCCACGCCGACTTCGTGTTTTCGGTCGCGGGCGAGGAGTTCGGGCTGATCATGTGCTTCTTCATCATGTCGATTTTCGCTTTCATCGTGCTGCGCGGATTGAGCATCGCGCTCAAGGAGCATGACGACTTCACCCGTTACGCCGTCGGCGGGCTCGTCACCATTTTCGGCTTGCAGTCGGCCATCAACATGTGCGTGAACCTACAGTTGATGCCGGCCAAGGGCATGACGCTGCCCTTCATTTCCTACGGCGGCTCCTCGCAGATCGCGATTGCCGTCTCGATGGGCATGGTGCTGGCGCTGACGCGCAGGCATCCCGAAAAGCGCAAGCAGATTGGCTACGCCTTCTCGCAGCGCGCCATGCCGGCGGAATGAGGCGGGATGTCGAGGGGTGTCATCCTGCTGGCGGCCGGCGGAACGGGCGGACATCTGTTCCCAGCCGAGGCGCTTGCGCATGAGCTGATCGAGCGGGGCTGGGAGGTGCATCTTGCCACCGACCGCCGCGCGGAGCGCTACTCCGGCCACTTTCCCGCCGCCGCGATCCACTCCATCCGCTCGGCGACTTTGGGCTCGAAGAATCCCTTCGCCGTGCTCGCCGCCTTCTGGGCGATCTGGCAAGGCGTGCGGCAAGCGGGGCGTGTCATCGCCAGGATCAAGCCCGACGTCGTCGTCGGCTTCGGCGGCTATCCGACATTGCCGCCGCTCTATGCGGCGACACGGCGCAAGGTGCCGACGCTGATCCATGAGCAGAACGCCGTCATGGGCCGTGCCAACAAGGCGCTGTCGAGCCGGGTCGATGCGATTGCCGGCGGTTTCCTGCCGGAGGGGGAAAGCGCGGCCGGCGCCAAGACGGTGACCACGGGCAATCCTGTGAGGCCGCAGATACTTGAAGCGGCGAAATCGCCTTATGTCGCGTCGGATGCCAGCGAGCCGTTCCGCTTCCTGGTCTTCGGCGGCAGCCAGGGTGCGCAGTTCTTTTCCGATGCTGTGCCGGCGGCGATAGCGCTTTTGCCCGAAGCGCAGCGCAAGCGGCTGGCGATCACCCAGCAGGCGCGCGCGGAAGACGTGGCGCGAGTGAAGACCGCCTATGCCGATCTCGGCGTCGACGCGCAGGTCTCGCCCTTCTTCACCGATATGGCGGCGCGCATGGCGGCCGCACATCTGGTGATGTCGCGGTCCGGTGCCTCGACCGTATCGGAGATCGCGGTCATCGGACGCCCGGCGCTGCTGGTGCCTTACCCGCATGCGCTCGATCACGACCAGGCGGCGAATGCCGCGGCACTTGCCGCCGCCGGTGGGGCCGAGGTCCATCAGCAATCGACGCTCTCGGCCGAGCGGATCGCCGCGCTGGTCGGCGGGCTGATGGAGGATCCCGGCCGGCTGACCGCAATGGCTGCGGCTGCCCACTCGGCCGGAAAACCCGACGCGGCGCGGTTGCTCGCCGATCTGACAGAGGCTATTGCGTCCGGCAAAACGGTTTCCGACTACAGGAGGACGCGCGCATGAAGATGCCGCAGACGATCGGCCTCGTGCATTTCATCGGCATCGGCGGCATCGGCATGAGCGGCATTGCCGAGGTGCTGCACAATCTCGGCTACAAGGTGCAGGGCTCGGACCAGGCGGACGGCGCCAATGTGCAGCGGCTGCGCGACAAGGGCATCGAATGCTTCGTCGGCCACAAGGCCGAGAACATCGGCGAGGCCGAGGTGGTCGTGGTGTCGACCGCCATCAAGAAATCCAACCCCGAGCTCAGGGCGGCGCGCGAGAAACTGCTGCCGGTCGTGCGCCGCGCCGAGATGCTGGCCGAGCTGATGCGCTTCCGCCAGGCGGTCGCCATCGGCGGCACGCATGGCAAGACGACGACCACCTCCATGGTCGCGACGCTGCTCGAAGCCGGCGGGCTCGATCCGACCGTCATCAATGGCGGTATCATCAACGCGTATGGTACCAATGCCCGCATGGGTGACGGCGAGTGGATGGTGGTCGAGGCCGACGAGAGCGACGGCACGTTCCTGAAGCTGCCGGCCGACATCGCCGTCGTCACCAACATCGATCCCGAGCATCTCGACCACTATGGCAGCTTCGACAAGGTACGCGAGGCCTTCCGCCAGTTCGTCGAGAACGTACCGTTCTACGGTTTCGGCGTGATGTGCACCGACCATCCGGAGGTGCAGGCGCTGGTCGGCAGCATCGAGGACCGGCGCGTCATCACCTATGGCGAGAACGCCCAGGCCGACGTGCGCTTCGCCAATCATCGCATGGACGGAGCTACATCCGAGTTCGACGTGGTGATCCGCGACCGCAAGGGACGGGGCACGACGACGATCACAGGTCTGCGACTGCCCATGCCCGGCCGCCATAATGTCTCCAACGCGACGGCGGCGATCGCGGTCGCGCACGAGCTCGGTCTGTCCGCCGAAGCCATCAAGAAAGGCCTGTCATCCTTCGCCGGCGTCAAGCGGCGTTTCACGCACACCGGTTCCTGGAACGGCGTCGAGGTCTTCGATGATTACGGCCACCACCCGGTGGAGATCGCGGCGGTGCTCAAGGCCGCGCGCGGGGCCACAAAGGGCCGCGTCATCGCGATTGCGCAACCGCACCGCTTCACCCGGCTGCACGATCTGTTCAATGAGTTTTCCGTCTGCTTCAACGATGCCGACACGGTCATGGTGGCGCCCGTTTACGCGGCCGGCGAGGAACCGATCGAGGGCGTGACCTCGGACGCGCTGGTGTCGCGCATCCGTGCCGGCGGCCATCGCGACGCGCGCTATATCGAAGGCCCGACGGCGGTCGCGCCGGCCGTCCGCGAACTTGCCAAGCCGGGCGACTTCGTCATCTTCCTTGGCGCCGGCAACATCACGCAATGGGCCTATGCGCTGCCCAAGGAACTCGGTGGGGCCCCCTCATGATGCGCGGCCAAGACCTGATCGACAAGCTCGGCGACAAGCTTGCCGGCCTGCGCGGCCGCGTCACGCCCAATGCCGAGATGGACAAGATCACCTGGTTCCGTGCCGGCGGGCTGGCGGAAGCGCTGTTCCAGCCGGCCGACGAGGAGGATCTCGCGGCCTTCCTGCGCGCGGTGCCGGAGGAAATCCCGATCACGGTCGTCGGCGTCGGCTCAAACCTTCTGGTGCGCGACGGCGGCATCCCCGGTTTTGTGGTGAGGCTCTCCGCCAAGGGCTTTGGCGAGGCCGAAGTCACGGGATCGACCACCATCAAGGCTGGCGCGGCAACGCCGGACAAGCGCCTGGCCGCCGTGGCTTATGAAGCCGGCATCGGCGGGTTCCATTTCTATCACGGCATTCCGGGCGCTGTCGGCGGGGCGCTGAGGATGAATGCTGGCGCCAATGGCGTCGAGACGCGCGAGCGCGTGGTCGAGGTGCGGGCGCTCGATCGCGCAGGTAATGTCCATACGCTGAGCAATGCGGATATGGGCTATGCCTACCGCCATTCGTCGGCGCCTGGCGGATTGATCTTTACCTCGGCCATCTTCGAGGGCATCCCGCAAGACAAGGCTGCGATTAAGGCGGCGATGGACGCCGTGCAGAACCATCGCGAGACGGTACAACCGATCCGCGAGAAGACCGGCGGTTCGACCTTCAAGAACCCGGAAGGCTCGTCGGCGTGGAAAGAGATCGACAAGGCCGGCTGTCGCGGGCTGATGATCGGCGGCGCGCAGATGTCTCCGATGCACTGCAACTTCATGATCAACACCGGCACGGCGACCGGCTACGATCTCGAATATCTCGGCGAGACGGTGCGCGCGCGGGTGCTGGAAAATTCGGGCATCCGCCTGCATTGGGAGATCAAGCGGCTGGGCAACTTCCGGCCGGGTCACGCGGTGCAGGAGTTCCTGGGCCAGCTTCTTTAGCTCGCTGTGATGTTCAAGTAGTGCTTGAACTTGCGTCGTCGGCGACGCCGTCAAGCGTTACCGCAAAGACTCAACAACACACTTTTCTCGCCCGTTTTCGCGGAAAGTGAATCTCTCGGAATCATAGGTACTTGCCAGGGAATCAACTCTCTGATTCTCTGCTCTAAAGCGTTTCCTGATTTGAGTCGTTTGACGCGTTACCCGCGTTTTCCGTCTGGGGGGCAACCTGCCGGAAGACTCGGACTCAATGTGCGGAAATGTTGCGTGCGGAAATATTGGTTGCAGGCCCGGCGTGAAAGGGGAAGGCGGGATGAAGAAGAAGCATGTGGCTGTTCTCCTGGGGGGATTTTCCTCGGAGCGGCCCGTGTCTCTGTCGTCGGGGAAGGCATGTGCGGATACGCTCGAGAATGAAGGCTATCAGGTCACCCGCGTCGATGTTTCGCGCGATGTCGGGTCTCTGCTTGCCGAGCTCAAGCCCGATGTCGCCTTCAACGCGCTGCATGGCCCGTTCGGCGAGGATGGCACCATCCAGGGAATTCTCGAATATCTCGGAATTCCCTACACCCATTCGGGCGTGCTCGCTTCGGCGCTGGCCATGAACAAGGAGCAGGCCAAGAAGGTCGCCAAGGCGTCCGGCATTCCCGTCGCGGAATCGAAGGTGGTCAACCGCTTCTCCGTCCAGAACAAGCATCCGATGAAGCCGCCTTACGTGGTGAAGCCGGTCAATGAAGGCTCGAGCTTCGGCGTCGTCATCGTGCACGAGGGGCAGTCGCATCCGCCGCAAGTCATCGGCTCGTCCGAATGGAAGTATGGCGAGATCGTCATGGTCGAGCGCTACATCCACGGGCGCGAGTTGACCTGCGCGGTGATGGGTGACGTGGCGCTCGGGGTCTGTGAAATCATCCCGACCGGTCATTCCTTCTACGACTACGATTCAAAGTACGTCCCGGGTGGATCAAAACACGAAACCCCTGCAAAAATTTCACCGAATATTTACCAAAAAATACAGACACTGGCCCTCAAGGCTCATCTTGCTATCGGTTGCCGGGGCGTTTCCCGGTCGGACTTCCGTTACGACGACCGTCACTCCGAAAACGGCGAGGTTGTCTGGCTCGAGATCAACACCCAGCCGGGCATGACGCCGACGTCTCTGGTGCCTGAAATCGCCGCGCAAGCGGGGCATTCGTTCGGCGAATTGTTGAGTTGGATGGTGGAGGACGCTTCGTGTCTGCGTTGAGGTGGGGCCAGGGCAAAGGTCGCGGGACTGGGCCTGCGCTGTTCGGCGTGCCGCTGTCGTTCGACCATTTCGTGTTGCCGCGCCAGCTGCGGCGGCCGGTGCGTTTGCTTGCCCGTCTCTGCGATGGCGAGTACGAGGCGCCGCGCTTCTCGGCTGCGATCCTCTCGGCTGCCTTGTTGGCTTCCGCCGGAGCCTACGGGGCCTATCTCGGCGGCTACGCCGACAGCATCGTGCAGGGCGTGACGGCCCGAACCGGTTTTGCCGTCGACCAGATCAAGGTCGTCGGCAATCGCCAGACTTCCGAGATCGATATACTGGACCGCCTCGGCCTCGATGGCTGGACGTCGCTGATCGGCTTTGATGCCGAGGCTGCGCGCGAGCGCATCGCGACATTGCCTTGGGTCGAGGTTGCAGCGGTGCGCAAGATCTATCCTCACACGCTCGAGGTCCGTGTCGAGGAACGTGAGCCCTTCGCGCTCTGGCAGCAGGGCAATTCGCTTTCGGTCATCGAGCGGTCGGGCGAGGTGATCGCGCCGTTCTCGGGCGGCAAGCAGGCTTTGCTGCCGCTGATCATCGGCACGGGCGCGCCGGCCAAGGCGCCGGATTTCCTCGAGAGGATCAAGCGCTATCCCGAGCTGGCGGCGCGGGTCAAAGGCTATATCCGTGTCGGCGAGCGGCGCTGGGATCTCAAGCTGGAGAACGGCATCACCGTGAAGCTGCCGGAAGACGGCGAGGATCAGGCGATCGCCGAGCTCGTCAAGCTTGACCATGATAACGGACTGTTGACGCGCGACATCGCTGCCGTCGACATGCGGTTGTCCGATCGCCTGGTCGTCGAGCTCTCGCCGGAAGCGGCGACGCAGCGCGAAGCCGCGCTCAGCGACAAGCCGAAGACCCTGACGAAACGCAAGCCGGAGACGAAGATATGAGCTGGCTTGGCGGCGGCGGTGATGCCTCTTCGCGCCGGTCGGGCACGCTGACTGTGCTCGATGTCGGCTCGAGCAAGGTCTGCTGCGTGGTGGCGAAGCTGAAGCCGCGCGAGGACGGCAAGCTGTTGCGCGGACGCTCGCATCGCATCCAGGTGATCGGCATCGGCCATCAGAAGTCGCAGGGAGTTAAGTCGGGCGTCGTGGTCGATCTCGACCGCGCCGAGCATGCCATCCGTCTCGCTGTCGACGCCGCCGAGCGCATGGCGGGGCTCACCGTCGATTCCCTTATCGTCAACATGACGGCCGGCCGGCTGAAGAGCGAGGCCTTTTCGGCAACCATCAATCTCGGCGGCCATCAGGTCGAGGAAGCCGACATCAAGCGCGTGCTCGCTGCCGGCGCCAAGCAGGCGCTGCGGGCCGAGCGAGAGGTGGTTCATTCGCTTCCCGTCGGCTTCTCGCTCGATGCCGAGCGCGGCGTGCGGGATCCCCGCGGTATGGTCGGGGAGACGCTGGGCGTCGATATGCATGTGCTGACCGGCGATGCTGCGCCGATGCGCAATCTCGAGCTTTGCATCAACCGCTCGCATCTGTCGGTCGAGCGCATGGTGGCGACGCCCTATGCCAGCGGTCTCGCGGCTTTGGTCGACGACGAGCTCGAAATGGGCGCGGCCTGCATCGATATGGGCGGCGGCACGACCACGATCTCGGTGTTCTCGGAAGGCAAGTTCGTGCTTGGCGACGCCATCGCCATCGGCGGCAATCATGTGACGCTCGACATGGCCAAGGGGCTGTCGACTTCGCTCGACGCCGCCGAGCGGCTGAAGGTGATGCATGGCTCTGCGCTGCCGGGCAGTGCGGACGACCGCGACCTGGTTTCCATCCAGCCGATCGGCGAGGAGGGCGAGCTGCCGCTACAGATCCCGCGCTCGGTGATGACGCGGATCATCCGGGCGCGCATCGACGAGACGCTCGAGCTTTTGCGCGACCGGCTGAACAAATCGGGCTACGGCAACGCCGTCGGCAAACGGGTCGTCCTCACCGGCGGCGCCAGCCAACTGGCGGGCCTGCCGGAGGCGGCGCGCCGCATTCTTGGGCGCAACGTGCGCATCGGCCGGCCGCTCGGCGTGGCAGGCCTGCCGGAAGCGGCCAAGGGGCCGGCGTTTTCGACCCCGGTCGGGCTTCTGATCTATCCTCAAATGGCGAGCTTCGAGAGCCATTCGGCGAAAGGACTTTCCGGTTTCAGGATGACCGGAACGGGCGGAAAACTGCATCGCATGAGTCAGTGGTTGAGAGACAGTTTTTAATTTGACGGGGACAGCCCCAAAGGCGGCCGCAGCGGCGAGGCGGCGGGAAAGGCAAAGGACGGAGACTATGACCATCAATCTCAAGAAGCCGGACATCACCGAGCTTAAGCCACGCATCACCGTGTTCGGTGTCGGCGGCGGCGGCGGCAACGCGGTCAACAACATGATCACAGCCGGCTTGCGCGGCGTCGAGTTCGTGGTGGCCAACACCGACGCGCAGGCGCTGACGATGTCGAAGGCTGAGCGGCTGATTCAGCTCGGCGCGCATGTCACGGAAGGCCTCGGCGCCGGCTCGCAGCCGGAAGTCGGCCGCGCGGCGGCGGAAGAGTGCATCGACGAGATCATCGATCATCTGTCCAACACGCATATGTGCTTCGTCACCGCCGGCATGGGCGGCGGCACCGGCACGGGCGCTGCACCCGTCGTTGCCCGCGCGGCGCGCGAAAAGGGCATCCTCACCGTCGGCGTCGTCACCAAGCCGTTCCATTTCGAGGGCCAGCGCCGCATGAAGACGGCCGACATGGGCATCGAGGAACTGCAGAAATGCGTCGATACGCTCATCGTCATCCCCAACCAGAACCTGTTCCGGCTGGCCAACGACAAGACCACCTTCGCCGATGCCTTCGCCATGGCCGACCAGGTGCTCTACTCCGGCGTTGCCTGCATCACCGACCTGATGGTCAAGGAAGGCCTCATCAATCTCGACTTCGCCGACGTCCGCTCGGTGATGCGCGAGATGGGCAAGGCGATGATGGGCACCGGCGAGGCTTCGGGCGAGGGCCGCGCCATGGCCGCCGCCGAGGCGGCGATCGCCAACCCGCTGCTCGACGAGACCTCGATGAAGGGCGCCAAGGGCCTGCTGATCTCGATCACCGGCGGCCGCGACCTCACCCTGTTCGAGGTCGACGAAGCCGCGACCCGGATCCGCGAGGAGGTCGACCAGGACGCCAACATTATCCTCGGCGCCACCTTCGACGAGGAACTGGAAGGCGTGATCCGCGTCTCGGTGGTCGCTACCGGCATCGACAAGTCGGCGGCCGAAATCGCCGCGGCGCCAATCTCCATCCGCGCGCCGCAGAAGCCGGTCGCCCGTCCCGCGGCACCTGTTCAGGAAAGCCGTCCCGCACCGGTTCAGCAGCAGGCCTACGAGCCGCGCGCCGTCGATCCGGTTGCCGAGGCGATCCAGCTTGCAGAGGCGAACGCCGCCGCGATGGCACAGCCGCGCCCCGCGCCGGTCGACGACTTCCGCCCGCAGAGCAAGATCTTCCAGGCTCCGCCGGCCCAGCCTCAGCCGCAGCCGATCGCCCAGCAGCCGGTCATGCAGCCCGCGCCGCAGCGCGAGATGCCGCAGCCTGTGGCTGCAGCGCCGCAGCGCATGCCGCGCGTCGAGGACTTTCCACCGGTCGTGAGGGCCGAGGTGGAGGCCAAGAGCCGCCCTGCGGATCATGAGAACAGCGGACCGATGGGGCTGATCAAGCGGCTGACCAACGGCCTGACCCGCCGCGAGGAAGAGCCGGCCCGGCTGCAGCCGGCGCAGCCGCGCGAGCCGAAACTGCGCCAGGCGGCACCGGAAATGCGCCGCCTCGCCAGCCAGGACCCGCAGCTCTATGCGCCGCGCCGCGGCCAGCTCGACGACCAGGGGCGCCTCACGCCTCAAAGCCGCACGGTGCAGGAAGACGACCAGCTGGAGATCCCGGCGTTCCTGCGTCGCCAGGCGAACTAATCGTTAAAGCGCGCCGCCTATGCGGCGCGCTTTAAGCAATGTTTGATAATGTCGTTCTCCCAAAACCGCTGTGCACTTTCGGGCAGAACATACACTAACGATATATAACAGCTGTTAACAGGCGGGCGAGAGATCGTCTGTCTGTTGCCTTTAAAAGTTATAGAAAAAACAACGCATTACGAGTGTTTTTTCGCTCAGGGCAGTGGTTACACGGGGTAAGAAACCGTGATTTGGAGTCTCCCAGACGGGCCACTATCTTCGCGTCGGACTAAAGTCGGTTTGCCGGGATTCGGGGAGTTGGCCCTGCCTGCCGATACATCAGAGCCGCTGCCTTGCTCATTCGCCGCTTTTGCGCGCAGGCCAGATGATCCGTCGGGCCGATAATGCCTAAGGCTGACAAGCGGACACAGGCGGTTTGGGCTTATGGGGTTTGTCTTGCACGACTATCAGACGACAGTTAAGGCGCGCGTGACGCTGACTGGCACCGGCGTCCACAGCGGCAAGCCCGTCACCGTTCATTTCCTGCCCGCCGACGCCGATACCGGCATCGTGTTCCACCTCGCGAATGGCGGCGAGTTCCGCGCGCTCGTCTCCGAGGTCGGTGCCACCGACCTGTGCACCATGCTCGGCGATCCGGTCGGCCAGCATATCGGAACCGTCGAACATCTCATGGCGACGGTGTTCGGACTTGGCATCGACAATCTCATCATCGAGATCGACGGTCCGGAAGTTCCCATTCTCGACGGCAGCGCGGTGGCCTTTGTCGAAGCTTTCGACCACGCGGGGATCGAGACGCTTTCGGTGAAGCGCCGCTATATCCGCGTGGTCAAGCCGATCCGCGTCGAAGCCGGTGCATCCTGGGCCGAGTTCCGTCCTTATGACGGCACGCGATTCGAGGTCGAGATCGACTTCGAGAGCCCAGCTATCGGCCGCCAGCTCTTCGCCTCCGATATCAACCCCGACATCTTCCGCCGCGACATCGCGCGGGCCCGCACCTTCGGCTTCATGAAGGATGTCGAGCGGCTGTGGGCCGCCGGCTACGCGCTCGGGTCGTCGCTGGAGAACTCGCTGGTCATCGGCGACGACAACCGCGTCATCAATGTCGGCGGACTGCGCTATCCGAACGAATTCGCCCGCCACAAGACGCTGGACGCCATGGGCGACCTGGCGCTTGCCGGCGCGCGCTTCATCGGCTGCTTCCGCTCCTATCGTGGCGGCCATCGGATGAACGCGGCGGCGCTGCGCCGCCTGCTTTCGGACCGTACGGCCTTCGAGATCGTCGAGACGCGGCGCCGCGAGCGCGGCCGGGTCGCCGAAATGATCGCCGTCAGCGGACCGGTCTACGCGCCCTGGGTCATCTGATTTTTAACGATTTTCTGGCTTTGTAGCGAAGCCGGTGTTGCGCAAATGCATCACAAACCCGTGAAATCGAGCGGCTTTGGGGACGGTCCCAAACCGCCACAAAAATGTGCGATTGGCCGGACATAGCGTTGCCGGGCAAGGGGATAATGGTTTATGGCTGCGGCCGGGACCGAAACGACGCCGAAAGGGCGGAATCCAAACATGTTTTTTTCGCGAGTTGGTCAATCGAAGGCGCCGTATCGGGCTGTTTTCCTGGCGTTTTCGTTGGTCGCCCCGTCGCTCATGCTGTCGGCCTGCATGTCCTCCGAAAAGGACGTCAATCTGGCGACCTATGTCGACCACACCGAACCCGCAGACGTTCTCTACAACCAGGGCCTCGCCAATCTGAATGCCGGCCGCCTCGATGAGGCGAGCAAGAAGTTCGACGCCGTCGACCGCCAGCATCCCTACTCGGAATTCGCCCGCAAATCGATGGTGATGGGCGCCTTCGCCGATTATCGCGCCGGCAACTATGACGAGGCGATCGGTTCCGCCAAACGTTACCTGACGCTCTATCCGTCAACCGACGATGCCGCCTATGCGCAGTACATCATCGGCTTGAGCTACTACCGGCAGATCAAGGACGTCACCCAGGACCAGAAGGAAGCGCGCCAGACGGTGCAGACCATGCAGGACCTGGTGACCCGCTGGCCGAATTCCGAGTATGTCGACGACGCCAAGGACAAGATCCGCTTTGCCACCGACCAGCTCGCCGGCAAAGAGATGCAGATCGGCCGCTACTATCTGGAACGCCGCGAATATATCGCCGCCGTCAAGCGCTTCCGCACCGTGGTCGAGAACTACTCCAACACGCGCCATGTCGAGGAGGCGCTCGCGCGACTGACCGAAGCCTACTACGCGATGGGCCTGACTTCGGAAGCGCAGACAGCCGCAGCGGTGCTCGGCCACAACTATCCGGACAGCCAGTGGTACAAGGATTCCTACAAGCTCCTGCAGAGCAACGGGCTTGAACCGCGCGAGAATGCCGGGTCGTGGATCTCCAAGGCCGGGAAGCTGATCACCGGCGCCTGACACTTCTGATGCTGTCCAGACTGTCGATCCGCGATATCGTCCTGATCGAGAAGCTGGACATCGACTTCTTGCCTGGGCTTTCGGTGCTGACCGGCGAGACCGGCGCCGGCAAATCCATCCTGCTCGATGCGCTGTCGCTGGCGCTTGGCGCGCGCGGCGACGCTTCGCTCGTCCGCCATGGCGCGGCGCAGGGCCAGGTCATCGCCGTGTTCGACGTGCCGCGCAACCACCCGGCGCGCGCGCTGCTTGCCGACAACGACATCGAGGATGATGGCGACATCATCCTGCGCCGCGTGCAGACCGCCGACGGCCGCACCCGCGTTTTCGTCAATGATCAGCCGTCCAGCGTGACCCTGATGCGCGACGTCGGCCGCGCGCTGGTCGAGATACACGGCCAGCATGACGAGCGGGCGCTCGTCGATCCCGGTGCCCACCGCGAATTGCTGGATAGTTTCGGCGGCCATCTCGGCGCCGTGCGCGGGACGGGCGAAGCCTGGCGCTATTGGCGGAACTGCGAACAGGAGCTTTCGCGGCACCGCGCCAAGGTCGAGGCGGCGGCGCGCGAGGCCGATTATCTCAGGGCCTCGGTCGCCGAGTTGGCGAAGCTCGATCCGCAGCCGGGCGAAGAGACCGAGCTTGCCGAATTACGCGCCCAGATGATGCGCGCCGAAAAGATCGCGTCCGAGATTCACGATGCGCAGGATGTGCTGTCGGGGCCGTCTTCGCCCCTGCCGCAGCTCGCCAGCCTGCTCAGGCGGCTGCAGCGCAAATCGGGTGAGGTGCCGGGCCTGCTCGACGATGTGGTCAAGTCGCTGGACGAGGCAATGATCTCACTCGACGCGGCGCAGTCCGGCGTCCAGACAGCACTACGCGCCACCGAATACGATCCGCAGCGCCTGGAAAAGGCCGAAGAGCGGCTGTTCTCGCTGCGCGCGGCCTCACGCAAGCACAATGTCGCGGTCGACGATCTGGCGCAGCTGCGCGACACGATGGCGGCCGACCTTGCCGATCTCGATGCGGGCGAGGAACGCCTGCACGGGCTGCAGAAACAAGCAGCCGCCGCGCGCGAAGCTTACGACATAGCCGCGGCGCAGCTCTCTTCGCTGCGCCATGCGGCGGCGGCGGGCCTCACCAAGGCGGTGATGGCCGAACTGCCGGCCCTCAAGCTCGAGCGGGCGGAGTTCATCGTCGAGATGGTGAGCGATGCCGATGGCCGCATGGAAGAAGGCATCGACCAGGTCGAGTTCTGGGTGCGCACCAATCCGGGCACACGGCCCGGGCCGATGATGAAGGTTGCGTCCGGCGGCGAGCTGTCGCGCTTCCTTCTGGCCCTGAAGGTGGCGCTTGCCGACCGCGGCTCGGCGCCGACCCTGGTCTTCGACGAGATCGACACCGGCGTCGGCGGCGCCGTGGCCGACGCCATCGGTCAGCGGCTGGCGAGGCTGTCGAAGCGGGTGCAGGTGCTTTCAGTCACGCATGCGCCGCAAGTGGCGGCGCGCGCCGCGACGCATTTTCTAATCTCGAAGTCCGGCGGCAAGGACCGTGTCGCAACCGGCGTTGCCGAAATGGATCGCGCGGCGCGCCAGGAAGAGATCGCGCGCATGCTGGCCGGCGCCACCATCACCGATGAAGCGCGCGCCGCCGCTGAGCGGTTGCTGCGCGAGAACACGGCGGCAGCCTAGGCTTCTTGATCCCCGGCTGGAATGCCGAGTCAGCAGGTGGCTGCATCCTGCTGTTCGGCAATGATTTTTGCGCAAGCCGACTCCTCCATACCGAATCCTGATTTATAGTGGCCCGCCACAATTCGAGGACCGCGCTTCATGTCTGAAAAACCAGTCGATTCGCTGAGCGAAAGCGAGGCCGCGGAGGAGCTGAAGCGGCTGGCGGCGGAGATCGCCGAGCACGACCGGCGCTACCACACGGAGGATGCGCCGACGATTTCGGACGCCGAATACGACGCATTGGCGCGGCGCAACCTTGCCATCGAGGGGCGCTTTCCCGATCTCGTTCGCGAGGATTCGCCGTCGCGTCGGGTCGGCGCGCCGCCGGCGGAAGGCTTCACCAAGGTGCGGCATGCTGTGCCGATGCTGAGCCTCGCCAAGGCCTATACCGACCAGGACGTGGCCGATTTCATCGAGCGTGGCCGGCGCTTCTTCGACCGCGACAAGGACCTCGATATCGCCTTCACGGCGGAGCCGAAGATCGACGGGCTGTCGGCATCGCTGCGCTACGAAAACGGCATCTTCGTGCAAGGCGCGACACGCGGCGACGGCGCGGTCGGCGAGGACATCACCGCCAATCTCAAGACCATCGCCGACATCCCGAAGAAGTTGCAGGGCTCTGGCTGGCCGGAGGTCATCGAAATCCGCGGCGAGGTCTACATGACCTACGCGGAGTTCGAGGCGTTGAAGCAGCGCTCGGCAGCTATCGGCGGCCAGGACTATGTCAATCCGCGCAACACGGCGGCCGGGTCGCTGCGCCAGAAGGATCCAGCCGTCACCGCCAGCCGCAATCTGAAATTCTTCGCCTATGCCTGGGGCTACACGACGGCGGATCCCGCTCCGACCCAGTACGATTCCGTGCAGAAGTTCCAGGAATGGGGCTTCAAGATCAGTCCGCTGATGGTGCGGGCAAGGTCGATCGACGACCTCATCGGGCACTACCACCGGATCGAGGAACAGCGTTCTTCGCTGGGTTACGACATCGACGGCGTCGTCTACAAGGTCGACCAGCTCGAGCTGCAGCGCCGCTGGGGTTTTGTGACCGGCGAGCCGCGCTGGGCAGTTGCCCACAAATTCCCGGCCGAACAGGCGATGACGACGGTCGAGAAGATCGACATCCAGGTGGGCCGCACCGGCACGTTGGCGCCGGTGGCGCGGCTGGCGCCGGTGACGGTCGGCGGCGTGGTGGTGGAAAACGTCACGCTGCACAATGAAGATTACATCAAGGGTTTTGACAGCAACGGGCAGCCGATCCGCGACGGCATTGACGTTCGCATCGGCGACACGGTGGTGATCCAGCGGGCAGGGGACGTCATCCCGCAGATCGTCAGGGTCCTCATCGACAAGCGGCTGGCCGATGCGGTGCCGTATGAGTTCCCGCACACCTGCCCGGTCTGCGGCTCGCCGGCGACGCGCGAGATCAACGAGAAGACCGGCAAGGAGGATTCGCGGCGCCGCTGCACCGGCGAGCTGATCTGCGCAGCGCAGGCCGTGGAGGGGCTGCGCCACTTCGTGTCGCGCGGCGCGCTCGATATCGAGGGCCTCGGCGCCGAGAACATCGACCTGTTCTTCAATGCCGGGTTGGTGAAGACCGCCGCCGACATCTTTACGCTGAAGGACCGCCGGCCGGCCGTCACCAAGGCGTTGGCGGAGCGGCGTGAGGAGCAGGCCAGACTGCGCGAGGCCGCATCGGGCAAGACGCGCAAGAATGTGCGCAGCATCGAAGATCGCAACTACGAAGGCCTCGACAAACTGTTCGCAGCCATCGACGCGCGCCGCGAGCCGGAGCTCGACCGCTTCATCTTCGCGCTCGGCATCCGCCATATCGGCGAGACGACGGCGGCGGTGCTTGCCCGCCAGTTCTCGACCATCGAGGAACTGATCCGCGTCGGCAAGGAGACGGCGAAGGCGGAGGATCCGCATGACGTGTTCCCGTCGATCAACGGCATCGGCGACACCGTCATCAACGCCTTGCGCGACTTCTTCGGCAATGAGCGCAATGACGACGTGCTCGATGCGCTGCTGGCGCAAGTCCATCCCAAGCCCTATGTGGTCGAGATCTCGGCCGGCAGCGAGGTATCCGGGAAGACGGTGGTGTTCACCGGCACGCTGGAAAAGATGACGCGCTCCGAGGCCAAGGCGATGGCGGAGCGCCTGGGGGCGAAGGTCGCCGGCTCGGTTTCGGCCAAGACCGATCTGGTGGTGGCGGCTCCGGGCGCCGGCTCCAAGCTCAAGGTTGCGAGCGATCTCGGCATCGAGGTGATCGACGAGGACACCTGGCTGCAGCGCATCGGCAGGGGCGGCTGATGGCCGGAGCGTTCAAGGGTTTTGGCGAGAAGGCCATTCCGTTCCTCAAGGCGCTCGACTTCCACCAGAGCCGCGAATGGTTTCAGGAAAACCGCGGTCTCTACGAGAGTGAGCTGCACGAGCCGTTCTGCGATCTCGTCGAAGCGCTCAGCGAGCGTTTCGCGGCGGCGGGACTTGGCCTGCGCGGCGACCGCAAGAAGTCGCTGTTCCGCATCAATCGCGACGTTCGCTTCTCCAAGGACAAGCGCCCCTATAATCGGCACCTGTCGGCAATCCTGTCGCCAGACGGCACCAAGATGGAGCAGGGCGTGTTCTATGTGCATATCGGCCTCGAGCGCTGCTTTGCCGGCGTCGCCTGGTGGCAGCCCGGACCGGAGTTGCTGCAGGCGATGCGCAAGGCGATCGTGACGAAGCCGGCCGCCTTCCGCGCCATGGTTTCAGCGCTGAAAAAGACTGGGCTGGAGCTGGATAGGGAAGATTGCCTGAAGCGCGCGCCGCGTGGTTTCGAGGACGTCAGCGAAGCCGATCTCGCGCAAGCAGTCCGCAACCGCCATTTCGTGGTGCGGCATAATATTGATCCCGAAACCATCTGCCTGGCGGCGTTAGTTGACGATCTCGTCGGCTTCACCTTGCGCGCCAAGCCGCTGCTCGATTGGGGCAGGGCGATCCAGGGCAAGGCTGCCTGAGCCGCTCAAAGCCCGGCAATCAGTTCCGCTGATCGTCGGCTCAAGCGAATTGGTGTGACAAGCGGGGCGACGCTCCCTAAATCAAGCCGCTCAAGGGAGCAGTTGGATGACGGCGGAAGCAATCTCCGAAAGCCGTGCGAGGAGCGATTTCTGGGACGGCGTGCGGCTGTCGATGCCGGTCGTCGTCGCCTCCGCGCCGTTCGCGATCCTGTTCGGCGCGATTGCCGTGGACAACGGGTTTTCGGTCCTGGAAGCATTCCTCATGAGCGCGCTGATCTTCGGCGGCGCCAGCCAGATGGTCGGCATCGAATTGTTCGGCCAGCATGTCGCGCCCTGGCTGATCGTGCTCTCGATCTTCGCGGTGAATTTCCGTCACGTGCTCTATTCCGCCGGCATCGGCCGGCGCATGGCGCATTGGCCGCTGCTGCAGCAAGCGCTGGGCTATTTCATCCTGACCGATCCGCAATATGCCGTGGCCGAGGCGCGCGCGGCGTCCGGCCAATCGGTCGGGTTCGTCTGGTATCTCGGGCTCGGCCTGCCGGTCTATGTGTTCTGGGTGGCCGAAAGCGCGCTCGGCGCGGTCTTCGGCAAGATGATCCCGGATACCCATGCTCTGGGCATCGATTTCCTGCTGCCGATCTATTTCCTCGGCCTGGTTCTCGGCTTCCGCAAGCGGCCGCTGTGGCTGCCGGTGGTCGTCGCCAGCGCGGCCGCCTCGATCGTCGCCTACAAGACGGTCGGCTCGCCCTGGCATGTCTCGATCGGCGCCATTGCCGGCGTCCTTCTGGCGGTCATTCTGCCGCCGCATCATAGCGGCGTGGGGCAGCGCACATGAGCACGACCTTCTGGATCATCCTCGCCGGCGCCGTCGCCACCTATCTCACGCGCGTCGGCGGCCATCTCGTCATCTCGCGCTTCGAGACCGTCCACCCGCGTGTCGAGGCCGGCCTCAACGCCGTGCCGGCCGCTGTGCTGACGACACTTGTGGCACATGCCGCGCTCGGCGCCGGACCGGCCGAATGGGCAGCGCTGATCGTCACCGCGCTGGTGTCGCTGCGCGGCGGCCTGATGGCGATGTTTTTGGCCGGTGCCGCGGTGCTGATTCTGGCCAGGCAGTTCGTCGGCTAAAAGTCAGATCTTGGCGTCGTGCGGCAGCGGCGCCGTGGCTTTCTCCAGCCAGGCCAGCGTCTCGCCGTCCACCATCGGACCGATCTCGGCCAGAACCCGCGCGTGATACTGGTCGAGCCAGTGCAGTTCGTCGCGGGTCAGCAGGTCGCTGCGGATGAGGCGCTTGTCGATCGGCGCCAGCGTCAGCGTCTCGAAGCCGTGCATGGCGATGTCGCCGCCCTCGATCTGCTCGGCAGGCGTGACCAGGATCAGGTTCTCGATGCGAATGCCGTAGGAGCCTTCCTTGTAATAGCCCGGCTCATTGGACAGCATCATGCCGGCAAGCAGTTTTTCGGTGCCGGTGCGGGCGATGCGCTGCGGGCCCTCATGCACGGCGAGGTAAGAGCCGACGCCATGGCCGGTGCCGTGGGCGAAGTCGCAGCCATGCTTCCACAGGGCCACGCGGGCGACGGCATCGATTTCCGAACCGCGCGTGCCGGCCGGAAAGCGCAGCGTCGAGATGCCGATCATGCCCTTCAGCACCAGCGTGAAGCGCTCGCGTATCTCTTCGGTCGGCTGGCCGATCGGCACGGTGCGGGTGATGTCGGTGGTGCCGTCCTGGTATTGTCCGCCGGAATCGAGCAGGAACAGCTCGCCGCTTTGCAGCTTGCGGCTGGTGGCGCGGGAGACGCGGTAGTGCATGATGGCGCCGTTCGGGCCGGCGCCGGAAATCGTGTCGAAGGAGACGTCGCGCAGCGGCATCTGTGTTTCCTCGCCGGTCTGCCGCCGCACCTCCTCGAGTTTGGTCACGACGTCGATCTCGTCGAGCGTATCCGGTTGCTGGCGGTCGAGCCAGCAGAGCAGCTTGGCAATGGCGGCGCCGTCGCGACGATGCGCGGCGCGGCTGCCGGCGACCTCGGCGTGGTTCTTGGTGGCGCGCGGAATGCGAGCGGGGTCTGGCGCAGAGACAACGATGCCGCCATTGCCCTCGACCAGCATCTTGAGCTTTTCCGCCGCCAGCACGGGATCGAGCGCGATTTTTGCGCCGCCCTTGGCGAGGTTGGCGACCGCCGCTTCGAATTCGCCTGGATCGTGCGGATCGGCAAGCTGGGTCAGATAGGCCGCGACCTGGCGCGAAAATTTGCGCTGGTCCATAAAGAGTTGATGCTTGCCGTCGGCGGCAAGTATGGCGAAGCCGAGCGCCAGCGGCGTATGCGCCACATCACCGCCGCGGATGTTGAAGGCCCAGGCGATGGAAGAAGGGTCGGTGAGCACGGCGTGCGTCGCGCCCTCCTTTTCGATCGCGCCCGCCAGCCGCGCCAGCTTGTCCTTGGCGAGCTCGCCGGCGAAGGCGATCGGGTGGAGTTCCACCGGTGCGCGCGGCGGCTCGGGTTGATCTTCCCAGATGATGTCGATCGGATTCTTGTCGAGCGGCACCAGTTTCGCGCCGGACTGCTCGGCCGAGGCTTTCAATGCCTTGATCTCGCCGATCGTGTGCAGCCAAGGGTCGAAGCCGAGCCTGGCCCCTTTGCCGAGATTGTCCTTGATCCAGGAGGCCGGCGGATTGTCGACGAGGCTCTCGACGGTGAAGATCGAAAGATCGACCTCATTGCGTACCTGCAGCGTGTAGCGGCCGTCAACGAAGATGAAGGCGCGGTCGCGCAGGATGATGGCGACGCCGGCTGAGCCGGAAAAGCCGGTCAGCCATTTCAGCCGGGCCGAGCGGTCGGCGACATATTCGCCCTGATGCTCGTCGGCGCGCGGCACCATGAAGCCGTCCAGCTTGTTCTCGGCCAGCCATTGGCGCAGCGTCGCCACGCGCGGCTTGCCGATAGCCGGATCGCCGGCGGAATCAAAGGTCTGGAACATTTTGCCGCATCTCCTGGAATGGCTCGCGCGACCGTAGCGCAAGGTCTTCGAAACCGGAATCGATTTCGACAGGGCCAGTCTTGAACGATCCGGTTTTCAGCGCTTGAGGTGGATGGTCACCCAGCCCTCGCGGTGCAAGGTGCGGACGTGGCGGAAGCTTTGGCCGACATAGGCCGAGATCACCGCATCGCGCTGACGGTCGAGAATGCCGGAGAGCACCAGCGAGCCGCCGAGCTTGATGTGCCTGGCCATCTCGGGCGCCAACCGCATCAGCGGGCGCGCCAGGATATTGGCGACGATGAGGTCGAAGGGCGCGCGCCTAGAGAAGATCGGATGGTGGAAGCCGGGCGCCGTCACCGTCTCGACAAGCGCCTTCACTCGGTTCAGTCGCGCATTGGTCGCAGCGACGCGAACGGCCACCGGATCGATGTCGGTCGCCAGCACCGGGATGTGCGCGAGCTTGGCCAGCGCTATCGCCAGCACGGCACTGCCGGTGCCGAGGTCGAGCGCGTTGCCGGGGCGTTCGCGCAGCACCACCTGTTCCAGCAGTTCGAGGCAGCCGGCCGTGGTGCCGTGATGGCCGGTGCCGAAGGCAAGACCCGCCTCGATCTCAATGGCGAGGTCACCGCTGCGGCGCTTGTCGCGATCATGCGCGCCGTGGACAAAGAAACGCCCGGCGCGGACCGGCTTCAGTCCTTCGAGCGAGCGTGCAACCCAGTCGATGTCGGGGAGCGCCTCGCGCTCGACCTGCTTCGGCAGGGCCAGGTCCGCGAGTATGCCGTTGATCCGGACTGCGACGGCATCGACATCGCCATCGGCATAGAGCGACACTTCGTGGATGTCATTGGCCTCGTCGACCTCCAGCAGGGCAAGCGGCAGGCCTTCGTCCTCGAAAGCTGCATCAAGCGCCGCGAAGATGCGGTCAGCCTCGGCCTTGCCCGCCGTGAAATGGAACCTGGTCTGCCCCATCAGGGCGACTCATGTTTGAGCGTGATCATTTCCGAGAACCGGTTCCACTTGTTGCTACGCAAACCTTCGGTTCGGGATCACGCCTGGCCGCCTGCTGCGAGCCGCTTCAGCTTCGCAATAGCCGTGTCGGCGCTTTCGCCATAGGCGATGGTGCCGGCGAACTCGCCCTTGGCGTTGAGGAGCAGCACGGAGGCCGTGTGGTCCATCGTGTAATCGCCGTCGCCGGTGTCGACCTTCTTCCAGTAGATGCCGAAGGCCTTGGCCATTGCATGCACCTTGTCCGGGTCGCCAGTGATGCCGGTGATGCGGTCGGAGAAGTTGCCGACGTAGGAATTGATGATCTGCGGCGTGTCCCGCTCCGGGTCGACCGTGACGAAGTAGGCGTTGAGGTTCTTGCCGCTGTCGCCCATCGTCTTCAGCCAGCCGGCCATTTCGAACAGCGTTGTCGGGCAGACTTCCGGACAATGCGTGAAGCCGAAGAAGACCACGCTTGGGTGGCCCCGGAACGCGGCCTCGGTGATCGGCGCGTTCTTCTGGTCGATCAGTGTGAACGGTGCGCCGTAGGGCTGGCCGCCATAATGGCCGCGATACCAGTCGAAAGTGAGCCAGCCGATGCCCGCCGCCATCAGGACGAGGATGCCGACCAGAATTGAGCGCATCATCAGAAACTATCCGTTGCGATCGTCGCGGCCCGGCGGATCCGGCGCGAGCCTGTTCGGCGACAGTCTTAGCGGTTTGGCGGCGCGCGCGCAAAGAGGTCGCGTTGCCGCAACCACGAGACCTGCCGCCTCCGTCGCGACGATCATCGAATGGCTTGCAAATGCCATTGTCCTGTCCCACCTGACATCGGCTAAACGCAAAACCCGAGGAGGCTTCCTTGCGAAAACTGATCGGCTTGATTGCCGCCTGCATTGCCCTCGGCGCCGGCGCAGCGATGGCGGACGAGGTCGGCAAGGTCGGCGTCGACTGGGTCGGCAACGACATCATGATCGACGCGATCAAGGATCCAAAGGTCGACGGCGTCACCTGCCACGTCGCCTATTTCGACCGCAGCATCATCGATCGGCTGCACAAGGGCAACTGGTTCGAAGATCCGTCGGACTCGTCGATCTCCTGCCGGCAGACCGGACCGATCACAATCGGCGACATCGACATGAGCGAGCGCGGCGAAGAGGTGTTCAAGCAGGGCCTCAGCCTGATCTGGAAGAAACAGGTGGTGAACCGCATCTACGACAAGAAGAACGAGACGCTGATCTATCTCTCGCATTCGCGCCAGGTCCAGAACGGCTCAGCGAAGATGTCGGTCACGACCGTGCCGCTCTATGGCCAGAACGTCGTGTGGGCCAAGGGCAAGCCGCAATGATGATTGGTCCCGCTTGCCGGGGCAATCGCTCGGGCGTAAAGCCGCGCCATGGACCGTCCTGAACATCTCGTTGCGAAGGATCCCGAGCCGCGCATCCATCCGACCGCGGAGTTGAAGGGGTGCAAGCTTGGCCGCTATGCATCGATCGGCGAGCGGGTGATCCTGCGCGACGTGACGATCGGCGATTTTTCCTATTTCGAGCGTCATTCGGAAGCGATCTACACGACGATCGGCAAGTTCTGCTCCATCGCCGCCAACAGCCGCATCAACGCGCTCGAGCATCCGATCGAGCGGCTGACCCAGCACAAGGTGAGCTACCGGCCCAACGAATATTTCCGCTGGCTTGGCGTCGACGCGGCATTTCGAGAGCGGCGGCAGGCAAAGCCGGTCAGCATCGGGCACGATGTCTGGATCGGCCATGGCGCCGTCATCATGCCAGGCATCACGATCGGCAATGGCGCCGTCATCGGTGCCAACGCAGTGGTGACGCATGACGTGCCGCCTTACGCTGTCGTCGCCGGCGTTCCGGCCAAACCCTTGCGCCAGCGCTTTAGCGCCGACGTGGCGGCGCGCATTGAAGACGTCGCGTGGTGGGACTGGACGCCGGAAAAACTCGCCAGGGCGATCCCGGACATGCAGTCGTTGCCGATCGAGGCCTTCCTCGATCGTTGGGAAAACGCCGCGACCTGAACCCGCGCAGCGCGCCCCTTCCGCCATGCGGGGGTGGCGCGGCGGAAGGGGCCGGAGGTAAGCCGCCGTGAAGCGGAACGAGCAGGCTTTTCGACCTGCACCGGCACCATGGCAACAACGCATAAGGTGTTTTTTCGTCGGCATGCGCCTCTGGCGTGTATGCGATTGCAGGCGGAAAATCGGGCCGGCGGGAACCGGAGAGGCCGGCCCTTGTTTCTCTCGAAGTGCCGCGCTCTTGCGTTTTGTGAGGACTGGATGATCGAAAAGCTTTTCACCAAGGTTGCCAATTGGGTGGCTCACCTGGCCGGTATGCCTTTGACTTTTGCGGTCTGCGTTCTGATCGTAGTGATCTGGGCCGCGACTGGCCCGGTCTTCGGCTTCTCGGATACCTGGCAACTGGTGATCAACACCGGGACAACCATCATCACCTTCCTGATGGTGTTCCTGATCCAGAACACGCAGAACCGCGATGGCGCGGCAATCCAGACCAAGCTCGACGAGTTGATTCGCGTCAGCGAGGCCCACAACCATTTCATCGGCATCGAGCACCTGACGGAATCGGAGGTCGAGGAGATCCGCGCCAAATGCGAAGCGGCGGCAAAACGGCACGACCGCAAAATCGCCGAAACAGCGGCCAAGCAGGCTATGACGATAAAAAACGGTTCCGGGCGCGACCGCAAGATCGCTGAGGCGGCCGCCAACAAGACCGTGCCACGGAAGGCAAGCTCTAAGAGGAAGGCGCCGCCTGAACGGCCCGTCAGCGGTTCATAAAGGCGGCGAAAGCGTCCTTGTGATCCGGATGCCAGCGCGACAAAGCGGGGCGGTTTTCGATGATGTCGCCGATCGCCCAGGCCATGCGCTTTTCATCCATGGGCCGAGCGACCTCGTTGTCCGGGCAAAGGATGTAGAAGTCGTCCTGCTTGAGCGATGCCAGCATGAAATCGATCACCTGCTCGCCCGTCCAGGCGCCGGCCGGCTTTTCCGTCGCGCCCTCGGTCAGGCCGGTATAGGTGAAGCCGGGGATGAGCAAATGCGCGGAAAGCTTGGCCCCAGGCTCGTTGCGCAGCGTGTGGGCCAGGCCCTCGGTGAAGGTCTTCACGCCCGCCTTGGAGACGTTGTAGGCGAGATTGCCGGGCGGCGTGGTGATGCCTTGCTTGGATCCGGTGTTGATGATCAGGCCGGGCTCGCCCGCAGCCAGCATGCGCGGCGCAAAGGCCTCGACACCATGCACGACGCCCCAGAAATTGATGTCCAGCAGCCGTTTCCAGGCTTCACGGTTTTCCCACGGCTTGCCGGGATTGTTGCCGACGCCGGCATTGTTCATCAGCACCGAAACCGCACCGAATGCACCGTAGGTGAGTTCCGCGAGCCGGTCGACTTCGTCGGCCTTGGAGACATCGGTGGGGATAGGGAGAACGGCATCGTCCCCGGCAATGACGGCGACCGCCTGCCGGGCCTGGTCGAGGCGCACGCCGCCTATGTCGGCAAGCACGGTCTTCATGCCCATGGCCGCGAAGCGCTTCGCGGCGGCCAGGCCTATGCCGCTGGCGCCGCCGGTGATGACGGCGACATTGCCGGAGGCGAAAGCGGGCAGGGCGGTCTGGATTTCGGCGTCGCTGGTCATGGTTGATGTCCTTGTTCCGGGTCGAGCCGAACTTAACGCCGGTCAGGGGCGAGGCAAGCCTTGATCGCTGCAATGATCGACGGCGGTACCGCCAATGGGTTGACCGCAGCAGCTTGCCCCGCGCATGCTGCCGGAAAAGGAGTTCGGCATTGACCGATTGGATCGGAATCCTGAAGGAGCAGACCGCCACCGGCGAACAGATGGGCCGGGATGTGCCGAAGATGCTCGCCAACCCCGATATCAGCGAGGCGCAGGTCAAGACCCTGTTTTCGGCACTGGAGCAACAGGCGGACTTCGCGGAAAAGCTGCGCCTGGCGCTGGAGAAGTTCGGCCATGACTTTCCCGTCATCAAGGCCGCAGAGCGGCTGGAAGAGCGCTATGCCGACCTTGCCGCCTCGGCGGCAGAAAAACTGAAAGCGATGCGGCAGTAAGAACCCGCTATCTTTTCCACGAGACGCTCGAACCGCCTGTCCAGCGTAAACCAGGTAATCGCAACTAGTTTGCGGCGAGACTGTTCCCCGACAGGCCGGGCAGGGTAACCTGATAGACCAGGAAGGTGGTGTCGACATCGGCGCCATCCTCGGCCTTGTACGGGGCACCAACCTGGAAGCCGTCCTGGGTGAGAAAGTCGTTGTCGTTGGCGACGAACAGGAAATAGTCGTCAGGCAGCTTCGGGTCCAGCACGCTCACCAGCGACATCGCCTCCCACTTTTCCGAGAGGTTGTTCCTGTCGTTCGGCGCGCCGTTGTGCAGGCCGAAACGGCCGAGTTCGCCCTTGTCGTTGATGTCGATGAACGAGGTGAGCTTGGCCGGCGTCACCGACGGATCGAGCACGCCTTTCGGCGCAACCGGCTTGTCGGCGGCGTCGAATGGGCCGTTGGCGATATCGGTGGCCGCGGACAGGTCGACGATCTCGATCTTGCGGTAGACCGACTCGGCGTCCTTCAGCCCCTGGCCGTTGCCGCTGTCGCGTGCCAGCATCAAAAAGCTCTTGTCGGACAGCGCCACGATCTCGCTCTGCGCGGCCACTTTGGTCTTGCCCTTGGCGTCCTTGAACACCGGCAGCGGTACGACATATTCGTGCGCCAGCTTGAGGTGGGCGAGGTCGGAGGCGTCATAGACCAGCGCGCGGGTGTTCCGGCGGGTCGAGCCGGAATCGCCGCCATCCTGGCGCGGCGCCGACTGCAGCACGGCGATCAGGAACTTGCCGTCCGGCGTCATCGACATGCCTTCGAGGCCTTGATTGTTCTGGCGGCCGGTCTCGGGATCCTTGGGATCCGGCTCGGCGGCACCCGGGCCAGGATTGTCGGAAGCGAAGTTCGGCTTGCCATGGCGTATCGGCACCAGGGCCGCCGGCGGCTGCGTCGCCGACATCAGGCGGCCGTCGGCCGAAAAGCGATAGATGTTGGGGCCATATTCGTCGGAAATGAACATGGTGCCGTCGGGCAGGCGCACGACCGCCTCGTCGTCGAGCGAAAGCTTGCCATTGTCGGCCTGCGGCAGGATCGGCATGTCGCCGGCAGCGGGGCGCACGCCGTTGAGCGGGTCGAGGCCGGTGGCGTCGGCGCCCTTGTCGTCGGTCAGGAGCATGGTGTCGACGAGCGTTGCCTTGACGCCCGACTGTTCCTGGCCGGCGGCGGGCGCAGCACCCGGAGCGGTCGGGGTCAGCTCGATTGCAATGGTGTTCAAGCGGGGCCGGTAGTCGGTGGTGCCGGCGACGTTGTAGCCGCGGTCCGGCAGCAGCCAGAGCGAGCCTTTGTAGCCGGCGCCGTCACGCGCCCAGCTCTTGGCGTCGATCGCCATGCCGGAGCCCGAACCAAAGGTCTCGCCGAACTTGTCCTTCTGGCTGGCGGGGATGCGGCCAACGCCGACCAGCCCCTTGTTAACATAGCCAACACCCTCGGCGAGCGCAGGGCTCAGCACGGTGAACAGGGCGATTGCCGCGCCAAGCGCGACGGTTCGGTTGAGGTGCTTCATGATGTCGCCATGTGACGAGCAGAGCCGGAATGGCGTCACATCGGGTCTAGGACGCGAACATGATACTTGCGTGACAGGAGTGGGGCTCCTTCCTTCTCCCCATGTGGGAGAAGGTGGATCGGCGCGCAGCGTCGAGACGGATGAGGGGTGTTCCAGCGGAGCGAGACGTTGGCTTTCCCTGGAGCACCCCTTGTATCTGCGCGGAGGAGACTTTGTGCGAGAAGAGCGACTGAGCCTCGAACCGGACGGCC
>NZ_NSGC01000016.1:0-91434 GCF_002294795.1 Mesorhizobium sp. WSM3866
CGAAACTCCAGCGCGATGGCGAGAGCTTCGGCGCCGCGATCCCCGATTTCGTCACCCCGGAATTCGTGCGCGACGAGGTGGCGCGCGGCCGCGCCATCATCCCGTCCAACATCAACCACCCGGAAAGCGAGCCGATGATCATCGGCCGCAATTTTCTGGTCAAGATCAACGCCAATATCGGCAACTCCGCCGTCACCTCGTCGATGGCCGAAGAGGTCGAGAAGATGGTGTGGGCGATCCGCTGGGGCGCCGATACGGTAATGGACCTCTCGACCGGGCGCAACATCCACAACATCCGCGAATGGATCGTGCGCAATTCGCCGGTGCCGATCGGCACGGTGCCGATCTACCAGGCGCTGGAGAAGGTCGGCGGCGTCGCCGAGGAACTGACCTGGGAGGTGTTCCGCGACACCCTCATCGAGCAGGCCGAGCAGGGCGTGGACTATTTCACGATCCATGCCGGCGTGCGCCTGCCCTATATCCCGCTCACCGTCGACCGCGTCACCGGCATCGTGTCGCGCGGCGGCTCGATCATGGCCAAGTGGTGCTTGCATCACCACAAGGAGAGTTTTCTCTACGAGCATTTCGAGGAGATCTGCGACATCGCCCGGGCCTATGACGTGGCGTTCTCGCTCGGCGACGGCCTTCGCCCCGGCTCGATCGCCGATGCCAATGACGCGGCCCAGTTCGCCGAGCTGGAAACGCTCGGAGAGCTCACCAAGATCGCCTGGTCCAAGGACTGCCAGGTGATGATCGAGGGGCCCGGCCACGTGCCGATGCACAAGATCAAGCAAAACATGGACAAGCAGCTCGCGGTCTGTGGCGAAGCGCCGTTCTACACGCTCGGGCCGCTCACCACAGACATCGCGCCGGGCTATGACCACATCACATCGGGCATCGGCGCGGCGATGATCGGCTGGTTCGGAACGGCGATGCTCTGCTACGTCACGCCGAAGGAGCATCTCGGCCTGCCCGACCGCGATGACGTCAAGACCGGCGTCATCACCTACAAGATCGCCGCGCATGCCGCCGACCTCGCCAAGGGCCATCCGGCCGCCCAGGTCAGGGACGACGCGCTGTCGCGGGCGCGCTTCGAGTTCCGGTGGGAGGACCAGTTCAACCTCTCGCTCGATCCCGAGACGGCGCGCGCCTTCCACGACGAAACCCTGCCCAAGGAGGCGCACAAGGTGGCGCATTTCTGCTCCATGTGCGGTCCTAAATTCTGCTCGATGCGGATCTCGCACGACATCCGCGCGGAAGCGCAGAAGGAAGGGCTCGCGGCCATGGCTGCGAAGTACCGCGACGGCGGCGATCTCTACATGCCGGTCGACAGCACCTCCGAGCGCACGGACACGCCATGAAGGTGCTCGTTCGCGGCGCTGGCGTCGCCGGATTGACGCTCGCGCACGAGCTGGCAACGCGCGGCGCCGATGTGACCGTGGTCGAAAAGCGCGAGGAGATCGCCTGCAATGCCTCCTGGCGGGCCGGCGGCATGCTCGCGCCCTGGTGCGAGCGCGAGAGCGCCGAAGAGGCGGTGCTGACGCTCGGACGCGGCGCGGCTGACTGGTGGGACGCAGCATTGCCCGGCCATGTCTCACGCAGCGGCACGCTGGTGCTAGCCCCTGCCCGCGATGCCGCCGAGTTGGACCGGTTCGGCCGCCGCACGTCTGGCTTCAGGCAGCCCGACGCCGATGAGATCGCGGAACTAGAACCGGCCCTCGCCGGCCGGTTCGGACGCGGCCTGTTCTTCGGCGAGGAGGCGCATCTCGACCCGCGCAAGGTCTTGCTTGCGCTTCGCGACAAGCTGATCGTCTTCGGCGCTCGTCTCGAGTTCAGCAGCGGCTCGGTGTCCGCAATCGCGGATGTCGAGGTGGACTGCACCGGCATCGCCGACAGCCGGCCGGAATTGCGTGGCGTGCGCGGCGAGATGCTTATGCTGCGAACCAGCGAGATTTCGCTCGCTCGGCCAGTGCGCCTGCTTCATCCGCGCATCCCGGTCTATGTCGTGCCCCGCGCGGAAAACCTGTTCATGGTCGGCGCGACGATGGTCGAATGCGATGCCGAAGGTCCGATCACCGCGCGCTCGACCATGGAACTACTCGGCGCCGCCTACACGCTGCATCCAGCCTTCGGCGAAGCCGAGTTGGTCGAAACAGGCGTCGGCGTTCGCCCCACGTTTGCCGACAACCTGCCTCGCGTCGAGCGCGACGGCAGGAACTTTCGTATCAACGGCCTCTACCGCCACGGCTTCCTGCTCGCACCGGCCATGGCGCGGCAGGCGGCTGACATCATTCTGGGAAATCCCGCCGCAAAGGAGTTGACCCTTGAAGCTCACTGTTAATGGCCAGAGCCATGAAGTCGCGGCAGGGACGCTCGCCGCGCTGCTTGTCGAACTCGACTTCCAGGGCGGTTGGCTCGCCACCGCACTGAACGGCGACGTTGTGCCGACCCAGGAGCGCGACAGTTGCCGTCTGACTGACGGCGATCGTATCGAAATCCTGTCACCGATGAAGGGAGGCTGATTCCGTGCTAGACCTCTACGGAGAAAAGCTCTCGTCCCGGCTTCTGCTTGGCACCGCGCTGTACCCCTCACCGGCTGTTATGGCCGAGGCGGTCAAAGCCTCCGGCACTGAGATTGTCACCGTGTCGCTCCGCCGCGAGACCTCCGGCGGAAAATCCGGCGGGCAATTCTGGTCACTGGTCCAGTCCTTGGACGTTCGCGTTCTCCCCAATACAGCCGGTTGTCATTCGGTGAGCGAAGCGGTCACGACGGCGCAGATGGCGCGCGAGGTGTTCGGCACGGATTGGATCAAGCTGGAAGTGATCGGCAATAGCGACACGCTGCAGCCTGATGTCTTCGGGCTGGTAGAAGCTGCAAGAATCCTCGCCTCGGAAGGCTTCGAGGTTTTCCCCTATACGACCGACGACCTGATCGTTGCCGAGCGCTTGCTTGATGCCGGCTGCAAGCTGCTAATGCCCTGGTGCGCGCCGATCGGCTCCGCGCGCGGGCCGCAAAATCCCGAGGCGCTGCGAAGCCTGCGCGGCCATTTCCCCGATATTCCCCTGATCGTCGATGCCGGCATCGGCCGTCCGTCGCATGCCGCAGCCGTGATGGAGCTTGGCTACGACGCAGTGCTTCTTAACACGGCGATAGCCAAGGCCGGCGATCCCGTGGCCATGGCCGCGGCCTTTGGCAAGGCGATCGAAGCTGGCCGCGGGGCCTATTGCGCCGGCCTGCTCGAGCCGCGCGACATGGCCGTCCCCTCACCCCCAGTCATCGGCATGGCAGCATTTTCATGAAGCTCGATCCGTTCTACCTGATCGTCGATTCCGCCGCGTGGGTCCAACGTCTCGTGCCGCTTGGCGTGAAGCTGGTGCAACTGCGCATCAAGGACCTGGACGAAGCTTCGCTGCGCCGCGAGATCCGCGCTTCGAAGGCGGTATGCGACCTCCACGGCTGTCAGCTCATCGTCAACGACTACTGGCGTATCGCGATCGAGGAGGATTGCGATTTCGTCCATCTCGGCCAAGAGGATCTGGCGCAGGCCGATGTGAAGGCGATCCGCAAGGCGGGCGTGAGGCTGGGCCTCAGCACACACGACGACGCCGAACTGGAGACCGCGCTGCAAGCCGAGCCGGACTATGTCGCGCTTGGCCCAATCTACCCGACCATCCTCAAGGCAATGAAATGGGCGCCGCAGGGACTGGGCCGCATCGCCATCTGGAGGCAGCGCGTTGGCAAGCTTCCGCTCGTGGCCATCGGCGGGCTGACCGTCGAGCGCATTGCCGGCGTCTTCGCGCAAGGCGCTGACAGCGCCGCGGTCGTGACCGACATCACCTGCAACACGCATCCCGAGGCGCGGGCGGCTGAATGGCTGGCGGCGACAGCCCAATGGCGATGACGCCGCACGTGCTCATCGTCGCCGGCTCCGATTCGAGCGGCGGCGCTGGGATAGCCCGCGACATCGAGACCGTATCCGCCTTTGGACTGCGCAGTTGCCTCGCTGTCACGGCCGTTACTGTGCAGACGCACTCTGCCGTCGAGCGGATCGAGCAGATGCCGCCCGAGCTTATCGCCGCCCAGATGCGCGCTGCCTTTGCCGCGAACACGGTCGCTGCGGTCAAGATCGGCATGCTGGGCACGGCAGCGGTGATCGAAGCGATCGGTTCCGTCCTGGCGAGCAATCCGCAAGTACCGGCGGTGCTCGACCCGGTACTGGCCTCGACCTCTGGACGAGTGTTGCTGGAGGAGGATGCCATCGAGGCGCTGCGCCGCGCCCTGATGCCGGTCTGCCGGCTCGTCACGCCCAATCTGGTCGAACTGGCAACGCTGACCGGGTCCGTACCGGCGCCGGACGAAGACACGGTGTGCCGACAGGGAGAGGAATTGTCGGCGACCGTTCGGACTCTGTGCTCGTCAAGGGCGGACATGCGCGGGGAGTCCAGGCCATCGATATGTTAGTGCAGCCGAACCACCCTGCGGTCCGGTTCGAGGCCCCTCGCCTGCAGCAAGAGATGCGAGGAACCGGGTGCATGCTGTCCAGCGCCATCGCCGGTAGTGTCTCAGTTTGAATTTAAAAGCCGATCCCGGTGAGCGGCGTGCAGAAGTTGCATCTGCTCAAACAAGGCCAAAAGCTCTTCGGCCAAGTCCGTCCTAAAACCCCTATGGTGGAAGTCGGCGACAATCTCCCGCTGGCGCGCAATATGGCGCTCACCTAGGAGCACATGCTGCTCCAGCATCGCCAGAACGGTTTCCCTCATCGCCTAAGCTATAGCAGCTTTCTCCCGCTTTTTATACAGGCCGCGCTTGCCCGGCTTGGGCGCAACGGCGTCCATCTTTTCGCAAAGGTCTTCCATCGACCAGAGGGTTTGCGAGACGCCAGCCGCCATGGCCGGCGTCATCTTCAACGTCTTGTGCATTTTGATGAAGTTGTACCAGACGGTGTAAATCGCGACCATGTGGACATGGTTGTCGAACTTCTTTGAGAAGGCATTGGTAAGGCGCGTGAAGCGACGGTTCGCCATGCGCATGGTGAGGTTGGCGCGCTCGATATGCGACGTGCTGACATGCTCCGGATCGGGATTGCCTTCAACGCGCGTCTTGACGGCACCAGTGCAGATTGCCGGGCTGTAGCGGCGCTCTGGCGACTTGTTGCTTTCCGGCTCGCCGTACTGCTTCACAAGCATGCCGTAATCGATATCGGCGCCAAAGGCTTCCTCGACGGCGTTCAGATAAGCGCGGTGACCGTCGGTCGTAAGCTGGACGCGGTTGGCAAGACGGTCCTTCACGTCATCCATGAAGGCCAATGCATATTCGCCGTCGCGACCGCCGACCAGCCATGACACGATAAGCTTGCTGTCGCTATCCAGAGCGGTCCAGGTCCACACGTCGCCCGCGCCTTCGACCGGCTGCTTCATGGTCGAAACGTTCTTGGCCTTCGCGCCGACAAACGACCAGATTTCATCGCACTGAATGCGCTTGGAGGGGACGTTGCGGACTTCGCGGTCGTGCAGGTCGGCGCAGAACTTGCCGGCATCGACCAACAGCTTGGAAACCGGGTTGATCGACACATCGGCAACGCGGGAGATCGACCGCATCGAGCTACCCTCGCAGAGCATTGAGAGGATTTGGACGCGGGTTTGAAGGGGCAGCTTGTTCATGCCCCTAATATGTGAACTTTTATGCTTAGTGTCAAGCATGAAAGTTCATCTATGTGACGGCACGAATGCCGGCCGTCGAAGGTCGATCCGGCCGATGATCTGAACCGGCAAGATTCCAAATCAAACCCTCAAGCTCATCTAGTGGAAGGTGAAGACTGGCTGCGATGTCATTCTTGGTTGTCCTCTCAGACCAAAGCTGCGTCAGCACTTTATGCCAGATCAGTGACGTTTCTCTCTCAATGCCGTTCGGCTCTCCCAGCCGATATCCTCTTTTACCGAGTTCGATGCAGAGGGACTTGTATTGCCAATCTGAAATCAGGCGCAGTGCATTAAGACGGTAGGCCAAAGCCATCGCCGAAACCCGCCAACGGAACTTTGCGCGCAAAACGGTATCGATAGTAACCAGGCGGGACACGCGCGCCTTCATGTCGCGCGCAGGCATAAGAAAAGATGACGCGAAGCGGTCAGCCTCCCGCTCAGCGGAACGCGTCTCTTTCGGATCACCATGCTTGTGCATCACAAGATGCCCAAGTTCATGCGCGGCATCAAAAATGCTGCTCTCTGCCGTCTTGAAGTTGTTCAGAAAAACGTATGGCTTACTGTCGCGCCAAAACGAAAAGGCGTTGACGGATGCGGTGTTCTCCGAAAGCGAGAAAATCCTGACGCCATGTGTTTCGAGAAGTGCGAGCAAATTACCAATTGGACGTTCGCCCAATCCCCAGAACTGTCTCAGCGAAAATGCGGCGGCCTCTGGGTCCGTCTCGTAACTCAGGTCCAACAAATTGGGCGCAGGTAGGCTAAATCGATCTTCAACCCATGCACTCAATTGCAATCCGAGGGAGCCAGCCGCAATCGCGGCGTCACGTTCACGCGCGCTCATCTTGGAAAAGCTGCGGAAGCTAACCGCGCCGGTGTCAATATCCTCCGGATCGGCATCATAGAAGAACTCAGATGGGTAGCCGAGCACGCGAATAAGTTTGGTAACAGTCGCTTCGTCGGGTTGATGGCTTCCCGCCTCAAGACGCGAGATCGTGTCCTGAGCCAAACCAGTCCTTTCGGCCAACGCCTTTGCCGTCAGCCTTCGCCGTTTCCTGGCGAGGCTGAGGCGTTTGGGATTAAACATGTTGCTACCGCTTATCGGCGTGCGACCTGCGGGTCGAAGTCGTTCGCCACGTCATCATTGTCGGTGAGAAGAACGTCGCCTTCATCTCCACCCTTGGAGAGATAGATGCGTTCGATGGGGTCGTTGAACTTGCCTGCCTTCACAACGGCACGTGTCAATTCCGCCGCGCCGGATTCATCGACCATGAGATAGTACAGCGCCAATCCCTCTGCGGGCTTCGGTGCATAGTGCGGAAGATCGGCGAAAAGCATCGCGCCGTTGCTTGCTCGTTCGGCGCCGGCTCCCTTAGTCGAACGCGGCTTGGGAATATGGTCGTCACGGCAGGCGAGATCGACGTTGGAAAACGCCACTTTGATCTTAAGGGTATCGTTGCGGATACCTTCAACGCCGTCCGTCTTATCCTCGACCCACATGCCGCCGACAAACTCGTTCCGGATAGCCCATACGCCATGCTGATATGCAAATGTGCCGGCGGCGTTGACAGGGTGGAACGGTGTTGCGTTGGCACGTTCATTCATTGCCACGGCAACAGCGGCAAGAAGCTTCGCCCGCGACAGACCCATTTGGCTCAGCCGCAAGTCAACATCCCACTGATCGCGATAGATTTTCGTTTCAACCAAAGCCATATGACGATTCCTTGTCGATTTTTCTGACCGACAAGTTGGTCGACAAAATCGACAAGGTCAAGTGTTAACGGCTGGACCGCCACCTCTTTTCAGCGGCTTTCTTAGCGATCTCGGCGCGCCGCTCCGGTGACATGTTGGCGGCGCGCTTCTTTCCGCCCTTCGAACCAAGCTCTTTGGCGGCGGCGTTCTTGCCGTCATCCGGAGTGTCGTCGGCTTCCTCGCCTGTGGCGATGCGCATGACGCGGACGGCATTGCCGATCACGTCGGCGGGGCGCTTCTGGCCTTTAGGTCCGGTGGGCAACTGTCACTGTCCTTTCGCTACCGCATCTTATGCACCGACCGCGCTGACGGGTGAAATCCGAAGTGGTCCCCAGTGCCTCAGTGGTTTGCGCGGCGTGCGCGTGAGAACTGAGATGCAGAGCTTCGGCGATACACCTGTCGCATACGGCACCAGGATGCTGCATCGTGATGAAGTCGTTTATCATCTGTGCGATGATCACGGCGGCAGCACCCCTCAATGCTTTCCGCTAAGCATATAGGCGCTTCCGCCTACGGGAGCAAACGCGATAGCCCCTTTCGCCTACCAGCCGAAATTTCAAACTGAGACACTACCCCATCGCCGCATCTCTTGCGCTCGGTAGCTCGTTGGAAGAGAGCGTGGGCGCTGGGAAGCGATTTGTCTTCGACGCGCTCGCCCGATCGGCGACGACCTGACCCTGGTCTATCGCCTTCAGGCGGGTAATTCCATCCTGGACCTATGTCATTGTATGCAGTCCCCTGCAAAAGCATAGCGTGAGGGTAGATATCCCGCCGCCGACCGACTAGCCCACTGCCTCGAGGAGATCCTCTCTTGTCCCTGCGTCCGGCGCTGTTTCGCCACCTGAAATCACCAAAACTGTTTGCAGCAATCGACCGCCTCGCAGCTTTCGGTAGGCCGGCCGGCAAGCCGACCTTCGAGGTTACCAATCCAGCGACCGGTGAGTTGCTGGCGGAGCTCCCGGCCATGGGTGTGGAGGAGACGCGCGCTGCGATCGACAAAGCCGACGCGGCACGGCATGGGTGGGCGGCGCTGACCGCGCGCGAGCGCAGCGATATGCTTTGGCGCTGGCATCAGCTGATCATCGACCACACTGACGACCTTGCAGCCATCCTTACTGCCGAAATGGGCAAGCCGCTCGCGGAGGCGAAATCGGAGGTGGCGCATGCTGCCGCCTATCTGCAGTGGTACGCCGAAGAGGCCAATCGCATCTACGGCGAGACGATCTCGGCGCCCTCGACGGACCGCCGCATGCTGGTCATCAAACAGCCGATCGGCGTTGTTGGCGCGATCACCCCATGGAATTTTCCAGCTTCGATGGTGGCCCGCAAAATCTCGCCGGCATTGGCCGCCGGCTGCACGATCGTGCTGAAGCCTGCCGAACAAACCCCGCTCGTGGCAGGCGCCATGTTCGCCCTCGCCCACGAGGCCGGCTTTCCCGACGGCGTCGTCAATTTGATCTACGCCTCCGAAGGCGGGGCCATCGGCGAGGAACTTTGCTCCAATCCCAAGGTGCGTAAGGTCAGCTTCACAGGGTCAACCGAGGTCGGACGGCTGCTCATGCGGCAGTGCTCGGACCAGATCAAGAAGGTTAGCCTTGAGCTCGGCGGCAACGCACCGTTCATCGTCTTTGACGATGCCGATGTCGACGCGGCGGTTGACGGCGCGATCCAGGCAAAGTTCCGCAATGCAGGCCAGACCTGCGTTTCGGCCAACCGCCTCTACGTCCAGGAAGGCGTGCACGACGCGTTTGTCTCAAAATTCGTCGAAAGGGTCCGTCAGCTTTCGGTGGGCGACGGCTTCGAGCCCGACGTGGCAATCGGCCCGTTGATCGACAGGCAAGCGCTTGCCAAGATCGAATCTCATATAGCTGATGCCGTCGCGAAAGGCAGCACGATCCGATGTGGAGGCGCGCGCATCGGCAAGGAAGGCACCTTCTTCCAACCGACGGTACTCACCGAAGTGACGAGCGAAATGGCGGTTGCGCAGGAAGAGACATTCGGGCCATTGGCGCCGGTCATCTCGTTCCTGGACCCGGATCAGGTCGTTCGTGAAGCCAACGACACGATCTATGGGCTTGCTGCCTACTTTTACGCCTCCAATCTCAAGCGGGTCTGGCAGGTAGCCGAGGCACTTGAGTACGGAATGGTCGGCATCAACACCGGCCGCATGTCCTCGGAGGCGGCTCCCTTCGGCGGCATCAAGCAATCCGGCATCGGACGCGAAGGGTCGCGCCACGGGCTCGAGGATTACCTCGAGATGAAATACCTGTGTATCGGTGGCCTATGATCACACGGGGCTAGTTGCCAGTTCAAGTCCGCCGCGGCTTAGGATCGCTCGTTCGGCAGCTACGATGTCCGACGTGAACAAACAACAAAGGACGGTTGACCTGACCAAAACCAGCGGCCTGCCGATCTCCTCTCCCGGCGCACACCCATGGAGGAGTGCTGCGTTGAGCGTTTGTTCGGTGGCCAAGGCATTTTTTGCTTAGGGCGCTGTGGCCGAAGTAAATGCTTCTTACGCGGCTGCGGCCCCATTGCTGTGGGTCGCCATACCGCTAACGGGGCCATCGCCCCGTCGGCCCTTGCCTCAACTTAGTCCTCAAAGTCAGGCGAGAGACCAACTGCTCGGTGGGTCAATCGGGGCTAGCCATTGGGGACGTTTCGACGCCTGCCGTCGCCGCTCCCGGCTGTCTGCGAACCAGAGGATACTAAGCCAGGCCAAGCTTCATTTTGAGTTCCGCGTTCTCCTTGCGAAGACGCTGAGCGAGCAGCGCTTTTAGACGCTTGTTTTCATCCTCGAGCGCCAGCAGGTCCTTGAGATCGTCGCCACGGGCTTCAGGTGCGGAGGCTCGCTTCCAGTGGTAGTAGGTCTGTTCCGATATGCCCGCCTGCTTTGCCGCCAGTTTTAAAGTGCCGCCGCGGTCCATGGACTTTTGCATCTCGGAGAGCTTCTCGGCTCGCTCCTTTGCAGAGTAGATTTTGCGGCCGGTTCGAATTGGTGCCGCCGCATCTGACGTGCGAGCCTGCGTCTCAGCACCATTGGTATGAGCAGGCAATGATTTCGCCGGCTTGGACTTGCGCGATTGCGCAACTTTTCTCTTGATCTTTGGTGCTACCACTTTCGAAGGCAGTTCAGAGGGAGATGCGAAAGGTTCAGCGCTATTTGTATCCGGCATATTAATCTCCGCTTGTGGATTGATCAGATATTCAGGATCCAGCGAGGATACGGTGGAATCAATAGTCTGACAATTGGGTTGCTCTGCCGCCTCCGCAAAGCTCTTTGTCTCGGCGATGGCCGCCGATATGTCCAAATCCCCCCAAATGGACCGCGCCTGTTTTGGAATGCCGCGCTTACGTTTGACTTCCACGATAAATGGTCGGGTTCGACGCCTCATATTGGTTCCTGCGAGATGATTGCCAAAGGGTCCCGGGGGCAGTTCCGTGCCGCCGGCGTTTATCCGCCAGCACGCGTCTTGGCAACTCCCATCATCAGATTGCATCCTCCAGCGCGAGTCGCCGCGAGCAGAACACCCACAATAGAAATGCCGGATTGGTCTAGCACAACCGATTTCGGTACGCTTTGAAGGCTTCGCTCCAACCAAGCACTTAGACTTAAGATTCTTTGATCAAAGCCAACCGCACGGCCTTGTGCAGTTGCGAAGAGATAATTTGCAGCGCACAATCATTTGCCGACCGACATTCATCGTCAATTTGCTCATTCGGCGTGGAAAGAGCGGATGATCGGCCCCACAGCAGAACGATTGCACATCATCATAGAGAGGGATGTAATGAAGCCCCAGCGCGGTGCGTGGAAAACTGGCAATAGCGATCTTTCGTTTCAAGGTAATCCTCCAGCCCTTGGCGGGAGGTGCTCATCCGGCCGTCCAAGCGACGACCTCCTGCGTGCAATCCTGGTCGGAATACCTTTGGTTGGGGCCATCTGAAGCATTGCCGCCAAAGCGGGATGCTCCTACTCAAGTGCTTCGCTCCCAAACCAGACGGTCCCGCAGCAATGCAGGAATATCATCTACAGGGATTGGTTTCCCGATTAGATAGCCTTGAGCTTCATCGCACCCCACGCGACGCAGATAATCGAGCTGTTCGGGAGTTTCTACCCCTTCAGCTGTTACGTCGATGCGAAGCTCATGCGCCAGTGCAACCAATGATCTGACAATTGCGGCGCAATCGGCGTCGGTGAGCATATCCTGAACAAAGGACCGGTCGATCTTTAGCCGCGAAAGTGGCAATTTGCGAAGATAAGTGAGTGACGAATAGCCGGTGCCAAAATCATCGAGAGCCACTGTAACGGACAGAAAACTCAACGAACGCAACAATGCGATCACATCTTCAAAATTCGCAATTAGCACGGACTCCGTAATTTCGACCTCGAGGCGCCTTGCTTCCAAGCCGGCCTCCGACAGGGCCGTCCGTATCCCATCAAGTAATGCCTTGTTCCTGAGCTGCACCACCGAAAAATTGACGGCGATCCGCAAGCCGCAAGGCCATCGCGCCGCGGCCAGGCAAGCCGTTCTGACAGCCCATTGTCCGATGTCGTGAATCAATCCGGTGTCTTCAGCGATCGGTATGAATTCTGACGGCGAGATGGCGCCCAACATCGGATGGTGCCACCGCAGAAGCGCTTCAAAGCCTCGGATGCGATCGCTCCCGAGCTCGAGAAACGGTTGATATGCCAGCGAAAGCTGGTCGTCCGCGAGCGCGGATGCCAGATCGCGCTCGAGCGCATGGCGTCTCGCGGCAGCCTCGTCGTCGCTGGCGCTGAAAAACTGGATCGGACCCGCTCCCGGTGTGGTGGCCCTGTGCAATGCGGTGTCGACGCAGCGTAGGAGTTGATTGGCATCCGAGCCGTCACAGGGCGCGAAAGCGACCCCGATGGAGACCTTGCAATATAATTCTCGTCCTTCGATCAGGAACGGCGCACGCATGGCATCCGTGATCTGTTTGGCCAGGGTTCTGATTTGATCCGGCCTGCAGTCGCCGGGAGCGATGATTGCAAATTCCGCGCCCTCAAGCCTCGCAATGCTGTCGCTCTCGCGTGTAGATTTTCGAAGTCTGGCGGCCGCTTCGACAAGAAGGGCATCCGCCATCGCACGGCCGAAACGATCATTGAGATTTTTGAAGTTGTTGAAAGTGAACAAGAGCAACGCAAACTTTTCGTCGAATTGCATTGCGTTTGAGATTGCGTTCTCAAGCCGTTCATTGAAGCTGAACCGGTTTGGTAGTCTCGTCAGCACGTCTCGTCGAATGGCGCGTTCGCTTTCGGCTTGCGAAATCAGCCGCTGGGTAAATTCGAACCCGTGGGCAAACACTGCACGCAACAACGTGGTGGCGTAGGTCACGATCAGGAATGCGACGGGCAGATTGATCGAGCCGTCCACCCGCGCAATTGCAAGCGCCGAACCGAAGAAGATTGGAAGCGTATAGGCGACGGCCGCAATCGGGATCGTGGAGAAGGAGGCGGCTCCGCCGGCGATCATCCCAGCGCTCAAACAGGTAATGACGACTTGGGCTGCGCTTGTTGCGCCGCTGAAGAACAGAACGGGAAGCGAGCCCCACCAAGTTCCGAACAAGAAGGCGTTCCGGACCAGATTTTGCGTCGTGCGGCGCGACACCGACCTTGGTTTGACCGACTGAAACGATGTTTTGGCTCTGAGGCCCACAACAGCCGCCGGCACGATGATGCCACTCGCCCATAGGATGGCATTAGTTTGGTCGGGCGAGCCCCAAAGCGCCATAACCAGAATGGCTGCATTGAGTATGTTAGCAACCATGCCCAGAGGCGTGTTGCTAAGAACGATGCTAACCTGCTCCGCCCTAATTCGGCCGGCGAGCGGTTCAACTGTGGAAGGTCCGCCAAAAAGCCGCAGATCTCCCGCCAGAAGGTCACCTAAGCTCGCGGCAGCCCCACGCTGCATCACTCTTTCACTCCCCGCGCCAGAGTAGTAGCTGCGTGCGGGTCCTTAGCACCAAACAATTCGGAAAAAGTAAACTTCAGCGGCAGGTTTGTACAGTTCAGTGAGAAGTCAATGGACGGCAATCTAAGCATGATTCGGGACAAATTTTCATCCAATGTGAGATCGCTAGCCATAGCTGCCGTCAGGACCAGCAGATCGACCAACCCGACGATCGATGTTCCCCGACCACATCACCTGCCTCGAGTTGGAAAAAGTTCAAATTGCTGAAGCGCCATCTCAGCGTCTCACGCTAGGCGAGTACCGGGGCAATTGGGGACTAAAATCGGACGTGGCGCCGAACTATGCGGCCCGCAAGTGTCACTGGTGGAACATTCGGTGGCACCCGATCGAGGCCGCCCGCCAGATGACGGCCAAGGGGGGCGTGTTGAGCGACACCTTCTTGTGCCGGAGCCGTTCCCGTCCGCCGACAAGGTCGGGATCGAGCAGCGACGCGCTCTGGCCTCGCGCCGGCTCAACCTCCCACCTCCGGTCCGAGACGGCTGATGATCCTGGTTGGCGAGGTCAAGGAACTCGTGCCGGCGCGTAGCGGTCACAAGCAGATCATCAAGCACATGCCGGGGTTCGTCTTCCTGCTCGACGATGGCCTTTACCGCCGGCTTCAGGCTCGCTTCGAGACCGAGCTAATGCTTTGGGACGCTGATGAGGCGTCCCATTTGATCGCGATCGCGACATTTGCCCTCACCCCGACCGGGCTCGCCGTCGTCGAGGAAATCGCACTGATGGCGGTCGCGGAAAACTGGGTGCCTTATGACTCCGCCTGCGAAAAGAAGCTGGTTGATGCACTGGCCAGCGTGAACACGCGTAGCGCAAAGGCGCTGCGCTACAATTTGCCGGCAGATCGGCCAGCAGCGGCCCCTTGTTGCATGGGCAGCCGCGACCGACCGCGCTCTACATCGTTCCGGCGATTTCCGAAACGTCCTACATGGACGCGCTCGAGCAGTTGATTAGATCGCACCCCGACGTAGATGCATGGTTGTGGAGGGTGGCCGATGGAGACATGCCGCCCTTGCCGATATGATTCTAAGCTCAACTCCCTGACGCCGCTGAAGAGAGCGATTTCGGATCAAGGCAGCTCCGGGATCTCCCGCGCTGTTTCTTCGTCGGCCGGAAGTGAAGAGTCGGCGTCGGGCTAGGCGCCGGCACGAGTGCAATGGTCGCGCAAAGGTAAGCCGTTGGGAGAGCTGGGCGCCTGGGGCGCACGAAAGCAAATGAAGCAAAGCCCACTCGGCGGGGCCAAGTGGGCTTCTCTGTCGGTACGCAGAACCTGTCCGGGCATCAAGGTCGCATTCCGTGGGTAAAGATTAGATTAGCAAGCTCGAATTTCGAACGAGCCAGTTTGGCTGTTCTCAGGATCGGTTTACGTTCCGTTCTATATATTAGAACTTGCTCCTGTCTTCAGCTCTAAGGCAGGCGAGAGCTGTTCCGCCCGCGGCGCGCTTTTGGAGCGCCATGATGACCAACCCTCGTCATCTTGCCGCGCTCCAGCACCATCCTCTCGAATTCAAGCAGCGGCTTGCCGCAACACCTCAGGACGCGGCAACGCCACCTCGAGATTGTCGATCAGCCGCGTCTCGCCGAGCCACGCGGCCACAAGCAGCCGCGCTGGTCGATCGAATCTGGCGAGTGAGGCGAGATCGCAGCGCGCTCAAAAGAGCGGCCGTGGGGGCGCAGTTTCAGGCGATTGTTACGCCAGTCAGTGGAAAGGGTTGCCTCGGCCTTTCCGTGCTGGATCCTCGTCAACGGAGCATGGTCGCAGCTGCAATTTCACTGCGTCGCTCGCGCTCTTGTCGTCATTATGTGGGCTTCCGCAAATAAGTATTGGACGATTAGGTCATGTGAGATACAGAATCAAATCAGCTGCTTTGCTGGCATCGACCTTACGTGCGGGTAAGAAGACAAATACTAGGATAATTTGCTTAAAATGGAATCGCCCCGCCTAACGCTTTCGTTTCTGAAGCCGCGGCAAGCGCCTAAGGCATCGCTACTGGATCCGATCCAGCGTGAGCGATCGACCAGATCAATGCCCAAAGTTCGGAGTTCGAGCCCGCAGGAACCGGTCTAGTGCCTCCCCCTGGTCTCGACGAGGTTGAAGATGTCGCTTCAAATATGAGATCCAAGCCCCTTCACGTCATCTCACGCCTTTTGACCTTGCGGGGTCTAGCCTTCGTGCATGATGGCGTGATGGGAGCCGCAGCGCTCCTGCTATCATTTGCGCTGAGGCTGGACGTGGCTTTTCTGGGGAATTTTTGGAGCTTCCTCGCCGCCGCCGCGCTCTTCGGGATTGTAGTCGGTATTACGGGATTCGTCCTCGGGCTTAATCGCGGCATATGGCGTTACGCATCGCTTTCAGATTTTCTGGCGATTGCGGGTGTAGCCACAGCAGCTCTTGCCATCTTCACGGTCTTCGAATTCCTGATAAATCGGCTGAATTCGATTCCGCGTTCGTCGATTGTCATCGCATGGGCCTTCACGATCGTGCTTCTTGCCGGCCCGCGGGCCGCGTATCGGGTTTATCGAAATCAGCATGATGTGCGGAAAGGCAAGGTTGCGAAGGGAACTGCCAAGAACGTTCTCCTCATCGGCGCGACCGATAACGCCGAAGCGTTCATCAGAACAATCAAGGAGAGGCAAAGCGCCTCGGTTGATGTTCTAGCGATTATTGACGAGCGCGGCCGAAGGACCGGGCGGGCGATCCGGGGCATTCCAGTGATGGGTCCACTAGAGAAGTTGCCCCAGATATTGGACCGCTTCGAGGCACGTGGCCGTCGGGTTGAGGCTATAATTCTCACTAGATCGCGCCAGGAATATCAGCGACACGCCAAGCTCGAGGAGTTGGTAGACGTCGCGGCGCGGCAGAAGGTTGACTTGCTGACGCTGCCAAATCTGCTCGATATGAAAAGTATCGATGCAGAGATCGAACTCACCCCGATAAAGTTAGAGGACCTCCTGCAACGTGAACCCGTTAAATTGGAGCCGCAGAAGATAGCCGCTATGATCCGCGGCAAAAACGTTATGATCACAGGAGCCGGAGGGTCGATCGGGTCCGAGTTGGCGCGACAGGTAGCCGAACTCGGCCCGCTGAGCTTGGTGCTCGTCGACTCCAATGAGTATGCCCTCTACTGCATCAATTCCGAGCTGAGTCAGAAACACCCTTCCTCGCCGATCCATGCCGTACTGTGCAACGTCCGCGAGAGAGATGCGATAAGCAGCGTCGTCGAAAGCCATGCGCCGGACCTGATCTTCCACGCGGCTGCCCTGAAGCACGTTCCGATGGTCGAGGCACAACCAATCGAGGGGATTTTTACCAACGCCATCGGTACGCGAAATGTGGCTGATGCTGCACTGCGATGGAAAGTCGCCAAAATGGTGATGGTCTCAACCGATAAGGCGGTTAATCCGGCTAACGTCATGGGGGCCACGAAACGCATGGCCGAAATGTATTGCCAGGCGATGGATCTCGAGTCGAAGACCCTGCCCACCCGGTTCATGACGGTCCGGTTCGGCAATGTCTTGGGATCGGCGGGGTCGGTAGTCCCGCTGTTTGAACAGCAGATAAGAGCCGGTGGACCAGTAACCGTCACGCACCCAGATATCGTACGCTTCTTTATGACGATCCCGGAAGCGTGCATGCTGGTGCTGCAAGCTGCAGCTCATGAGCCAGACAGAGTTCACGAGCGTGGCAGGATCTTTGTTCTGGACATGGGATCGCCGGTGAAGATTGTCGACTTGGCAAGAAATCTCATCCGTCTGTCTGGGCGGCGCCCAGACGTCGATATCCAGATTGCTTACACCGGACTCCGCCCCGGGGAGAAACTCTACGAGGAATTGTTCGATTGCAATGAGAAGCTAAGCGAAACGGGATCGCCAGGAATCCTGGCCGCCTCTGCGCGATCGATTGAGCGGGCGATGATCGAGCGCATCTTCGATGAGATGCATCGCATGATAGACGACCTGAACGTGGAGGGCGCGCTGCGTCTTCTCCAATCGACCGTACCAGAGTTCACGCCGGGATCTAAAGTCCATATGACTATGAGCAGCGCGCGCTCGTTACGGCAATGAAGCACGCCTACCCGGTATCAGAAGATTGTCGGACGGAAGGCGGCTTGGCCGTCAAGGACCTGCGCGTGCTGGTGGTCAGCCAGCATTTCTGGCCCGAAAATTTCAGGATCAACGAGGTCGTGGATTCGCTGCGATCCGAAGGCTGCCATGTTGAAGTTCTATCCGGGCAGCCAAACTACCCGCATGGCAAGGTATTCAGGGGATACAGTGCCTTTGGATTGAGAACTGAACTGCACCCGTCGGGCTATGTTATCCATCGAGTTCCTCTAGCGCCCCGACGCGGCGGGGGAGGATTTTGGCGCGTTTGGAACTATCTCTCGTTCGTAGTCTTTGGAGGGATGCTAGGCCCATACCTGACGCGAGGTAGGAAGTACGATGTTGTATTCGTTTACGCAATCTCGCCTATCCTGCAAGGGTTGGTGGGCGCTGTGTTTCGGCAGATCAAAGGCGCAGCGCACGTTATTTGGGTGCAGGATTTGTGGCCCGAGAGCCTTGAAGAAACCGGCTTCGTCAAAAACAGGCTTGCGCTAGCAGCGGTTGAACGGCTCACGAAATTTATATATCGGCGCGCCGACCTTCTCTTGGCGCAGTCTCGTGGCTTTGTCGGGAAAATTAGGGCTGTTGCGGGAGACGACCCCGTGGTCGTTTATCATCCAAATCCGGGCGATGAGGTGATTAACCGGGATGTTCTGCACGGGGATCCTGCGTTGAGGCTGCCGGCGGGTTTTAACATCGTTTTCGCGGGCAACTTAGGCACCGCGCAGGCTTTGGAGACCGTGCTGGACGCAGCTAGTCGCATTCAAGACCCAGATATACGCGTAGTTCTGGTCGGGAGTGGCAGCCGGTCCGACTGGCTCGGCAAGCAGATCGAGATGCGTGGGTTGACTAACGTGGTTTTGGCCGGCCGATTTCCCGCTGAGGCGATGCCGGGCATTTTCGCGCAGGCATCTGCTCTCCTTGTTACTCTCAATCGATCGGCGGCCCTAAGCCTAACGATACCCAGCAAGATTCCGACTTACCTTGCAGCAGGGCGTCCAATCCTTGCCTGCTTAGACGGCGAGCCCGCAGAACTGATCCAGGACGCTCACGCTGGCATAGCGGTTCCCGCAGAAGATTCTCTCGGACTTGCGGAGGCGATGCAGCGGCTAAAAAACATGCCGGAGCAAGCGAGGGAATCTATGGGGACGGCCGGCCGCCAATATTTCAACACACACCTCGCTCCGGCGCCTCTCGCACGCGAACTTATCGAGCATTTTCGGTGTGCGGTTAGCATGCGCAAAACGCCTCGAGGACTACCTAGGAATTGACGATGGACAACCGAAATCCTCAAAGATTGCTGGTGCTCGGCGCGTCAGGTATGCTGGGCAATGCAGTCTTCCGGTTCTTCTCAGGCAGTCCTGATTACGTGGTATTTGGCTCGACGCGCACGAGCTCGCATCACCGCCTCTTTCCAGATGAAACCAGGGGAAATCTAGTTAACTTGGCCGACGCCGAAAACCATGATGCGCTCACTGCACTGTTCTCTGAGGTACGCCCTGACGTCGTTGTAAACTGCATTGGCCTAGTTAAGCAGCTTGCCTCGGCGAATGACCCTTTGGCGGCGATCCCCATCAATTCGATGTTTCCCCATCGGGTGGCGCGTCTCTGCAAAATCGCAGGAGCTCGCCTGGTTCACATAAGCACGGACTGCGTCTTCGACGGCGCAGATGGAAATTACACCGAGAGTTCGCGCCCTAACGCATACGATCTCTACGGAAGAAGCAAGCTGCTCGGGGAGGTAGATTACGACAATGCGGTCACGCTGCGGACCTCGATCATCGGCCGCGAGTTAAATAGCGCGCATAGCTTGATCGACTGGTTTCTGACCCAAGAGGGGAGTGTCAGGGGCTTTACGCGAGCGATCTTCTCCGGCCTGCCGACACTTGAGCTATCTCGGGTCATCCGTGATTTCGTTCTCCCACATCCTGAGCTCAGAGGTCTGTACCATGTATCCGCGGAAGCGATCAGCAAGCACGATCTCCTTAAGCTAGTGGCAGAAACCTACGGCAAGCGCATTCGGATCGAGCGCGATGACAGTTTGTCTATTGATCGATCGCTTAACTCTTCCCGATTCCGCCAGGCCACTGGCTACGATTCCCCAGCATGGCCTGCACTCATTCGCGCGATGCGTGATTTCAACTAATCCAAAATCGAGACCAAATGAATGTTTTCCAACAAGACGCTGCTTATAACCGGAGGCACTGGTTCATTCGGCAACGCGGTTCTTTCCAGATTTCTAGCCAGTGATTTCTCAGAAATCCGCATATTCAGCCGAGATGAGAAAAAGCAGGAGGATATGCGCCTAGCGCTCAGAGATGATCGCCTCAAGTTCTACATTGGGGATGTCCGCGATTACCACGCTGTCGACGATGCAGTGCGCGGCGCCGATTACATCTTTCATGCCGCAGCGCTGAAGCAAGTGCCTTCCTGCGAGTTCTACCCGATGGAAGCGATTAAGACGAATGTCCTCGGGGCCGAGAATGTGTTGCGCGCAGCGGTCAGCCATGGTGTGCAGAGGTGTGTCGTTCTAAGCACCGATAAGGCGGTCTATCCGGTCAACGCCATGGGCATGTCCAAGGCTATGATGGAAAAAGTCATGATCGCCAAGTCACGACTGAGCGAGTCCGTCAGGACGGTCGTCTGTGCTACCCGGTACGGGAACGTCATGGCGTCTCGCGGGTCGGTAATCCCCCTGTTCCTGGATCAACTTCTACGTGGGCAACCACTCACAGTGACCGATCCCAATATGACTCGGTTCCTGATGTCTCTCAGCGAGTCCGTGGACTTGGTTCTTTATGCCTTCGAGCATGCCCGCTCAGGCGATATCTTCGTTCAAAAGGCGCCGGCATCTACCGTCGGGATTTTGGCTAATGCGATGCGAGAACTCCTTGGGCGCCACAATCCAATCAAGGTCATCGGCACGCGCCACGGTGAAAAGCTATTTGAGTCTCTAGTGTCCCGAGAAGAAATGGTTCGGGCAGAGGATCTCGGAAACTATTACAGGATCCCGGCCGATTCCCGGGATTTGAACTATGACAAATATTTCGTTGAGGGGGAGCAGGCGGTGTCAAGGTTGGAAGACTACACTTCCCACAACACCGATCGGCTGAATGTTGAGCAGGTGAAAAATCTATTGAGCCGGCTTGACCTGATAAAGGATGCCGTCCGTGCTTAAAGTCATGACAGTCGTCGGGACGCGCCCGGAAATCATCAGGCTGTCGCGAGTTATCGCGAAGTTCGACGCCGTTTTCGAGCACACGTTGGTGCACACGGGGCAAAACTACGACTACGAACTTAATGACGTGTTTTTCTCGGAGCTTGGTATCCGGGCGCCAGATGTCTTTCTCAATGCAGCCGGCAAATCAGCCGCTGAAACGATAGGTCAGGTGATCATTGCCGCTGACCAAGCGCTGGTCAATCACAATCCAGATGCGTTGCTCATCCTTGGTGACACGAATAGCTGTCTTGCGGCGATCGCCGCGAAGAGGCGCAAAGTTCCTGTATTTCATATGGAAGCGGGGAACCGGTGCTTTGATTTTCGGGTGCCAGAGGAGATCAATCGCCGGATCGTTGATCACATCTCCGATATCAATTTGCCTTATAGCCAGATAGCTCGGAACTACCTGTTGCGGGAAGGGCTCCCGCCCGACCAGATCATCGTCACCGGAAGCCCTATGCGTGAGGTCCTGGAGTACTATCGTGCGGCGATCGACAGCTCAAATGTGCTCGGCCGACTTGGACACACCTCGGGGAAATTTTTCGTGGTCAGCGCACATCGCGAAGAGAACGTTGACGATCCCGAACGGCTGGAAAGGCTGCTCAAGATTATAAACGGCATTGCAACTCGATACGACGAACCCGTGATCGTGTCGACACACCCCCGAACACGGAAGCGCCTTGATGCGCTCGGAGGAGAGCGTAGTCCGAAGGTCAAATTCGAAAAGCCTTTTGGCTTCCTGGACTACGTGAAACTCCAAAGCTCCGCACGTGCTGTGCTGTCAGATAGCGGGACCATTACGGAAGAGAGCGCAATCCTCAACTTCCGGGCCCTGAATTTGCGAGAAGTCCATGAACGTCCGGAAGGTTTCGAAGAAGCGTCAGTTATGATGGTCGGGCTCGATATCGAGCGTGTTTTCGACGGACTTCAGATTCTCGAAACCCAACCGCCTGGTGCTGACCGGCTACTGCGTCTGCCGAGCGATTACCAACCGGATAACGTGTCTGAGAAGGTGATGCGGATTGTCCTAAGCTATACGGACTTTGTGAATAGACGAGTGTGGAGGACGCAATAACAAGGAACTCGGTCTTTCTACGTCGATCGAAGTGATGCAGCGCCCCCGGCCTGTTCTCAACCCGAGTTAGCTGATGTCAGCCGTTTTATTACACGCCAAACGACGCCGACGAAAGTGACTGAGAGGACAAGTTCTATGGCATAGATCAGTAACGTCCATGGAAACCCCATCTGCACAGTTAGGTACGCCAACGACACACCTGTCACCGCCGCAGTGGCTAGGTTTTGGGTCAAGCGAGCAGCCACCCATTCGATGGAATGACCCACCAGCGCTAGGCCAAACATAAAAGCAGCCACAATCAGCGGCGATCCCGACATGCTCGCTACACCGATGGGGCCAGGGAGGGTGAGGAACGTGTAGTAGTCGACGTTCCCGTACCGATCGCCCGACATCTTCTGATAGATTGCTTGAGAACCTGCGGCGGGATCCTCCGAGATGACTTTTACAAACAAGTCCCTGCCGAGTCGATCAGAATTGGCGGCTGCCGTCATAACACCCTCGAGGCCTACCCACCGCATAACTGCAAGATTGCGGAGTTGGTGGAACAGGCCCTGGAGGGCAAAGCGATCGCTCGTGACAGCCTCCACCTTTTCGGTCAACGATCTCGTTTGCGATGCAGGTACTGCCGGCTTTGTCACGCTGGACCCGGTCTGAGAGTCTGGGGTTGAGGGTGCTGGTTTGGCTAAGGGCGTCGGAGCCGTGGGGGCGGTCTGCGCAAAGTCGAACGTGCGCTCGAAACTAACAACGGCTAACGACCCTCCAAAAACTAACGCGGCCAAACACATCGCTAGGGCAACCGCGATCCAGTCCCGAACTTGCTGACGTCGCAACATGATGACTGCGACTGCGGCCAGGACGTAGAGAAGAAGCTGTATTCGGCTGCCCATCGACACCGACGCAAGCAGACCAAGAAAAGTGGCCGTAACCACCAAAGCAGCATATGGCCAACTTCGGAGTTCGATGAGCCACAGCACTGCGGTTAGCCCGCTCAAGAGGGCGCCCCACGTGATGACGAAGGCGGCAACCGCATAGATGCGGGGATCGATATCTATGCCGAGTGGGAAGCCAATTCGGAGGATATGGTACGAGTAATTGGCCCAATACACTGCGACCGAGACAGCGAGGACCGCAGCAAAGGCAACGATGACGTAATTGGCGAGACGAGCGGTCCCGGAAGCCGTCGACGTGTTTGAGAAAGAGGGAAAGAGCGCCGCAAGGAGATTCGCCAAGCAGACGCCAGACAAGCCGCTGGCGGCAAAAATCAGGGCTTGATCCCATTGCGACGCGAAAGTGCTAACGGGCTCAATCAGCCGCACTCCAAAAACGAAACTTGCGATTGCCTTCGCTACGAAACCCACGAAGAGAAATGAAGACAGTACGAAAGCAAAGAATGAAGACGGGAATACGAGAGAAACGACCAAGGCCGCGCAGCCGGAAACATAGAACCATATGATGATGAACATCGAGGAACCGGGATTGCTCATAAGAAGCAGTGGGTGCAAAGCAAGGGCTACAACCGCTCCTGCCGCCAGCGCGAAACTTACGATCGAGAAGGACTGGGATTTTGGTGGGGAGTCAGTCATGATATGTCTATAAGCCGAAATCACCCTGCGCCCCAAGAGAGACTTTCTATTTCCCCAATTAGGTGGTCCGGGTTGTCACGGCATTCGTTGCGCACAGCGTCGGCCTTGTGCTATTGACCGAACGCGAATTGGCTTGGTTCGCCTGGACCGGGCGCGCCGCGGCTCGCATGAAATCCCGAAGAAGCCCCTGCATGAATGACGAACTTTTCGAACACGAGCCACGCGTAGTAGTGCTCGGGGGGACCGGTTTCGTCGGTGAAGCTTTTGCCGGCTTCTGGGTTAATTCGGCGACTCGTCCTAGTCGATATCTATTGCACAGGTCCCGGCCAGAATGGCTCGGCTCCAGCGGTACGGAACTGACCGATATCGACCTGAACGATACGGCTCAGGCGCTAAATGCTCTTCGCGGTCATGACGTTTTGGTTAGCCTCCTGCGCCCTGATGGCACTGGGTGGCATCGCGATGCGATGGAGCGTCTCAAACCGATTTTTCGGCAGTCCGGCATCCCCCGCTGCATCCACGCGAGCAGCATTGACGTTTATGCCGGCGTCAAACACCCGGTCGTTGACGAAGATACGCCGCCGCAGCCAATCTCGCCTTATGAGACCGAACATATCGCGGTGGAGTCGGTGATGAGAGACTCGTTCCCCGAAGCCATTGTGTTGCGGCTGGGCGCCGTCTTCGGCCGCGGCGGCCGCAATCTGGTCAGCCTTGCTCAGGAGATGAGTCGGGCACAGCAATGGAAAATCGCGCTTCGCCGCTCGCTTTACGGCGCCAGACGAATGCACCTTGTCAGTGTTGAAACTGTCGCCCGGACACTCGTCCAGCTGTCACTTGAGCGGACGCGCCTTGGCTCTCAGGTGGTGCTTGTCACCGATGATCATGACCCAAACAATAATTTTGCATTTGTCCAGGATCGTCTTGCTGCCGCCTTTGGCCGAAGCCTGCCTGTCGGTTTGACAGCGCCGAGATCGGTACTGAGGCTCCTTCTGCGTTTGCGAGGAATTCCGCATGGAAGCATCGATCGGCGTTTTTCGAACACAAAAGCTTCTGAACTCGGATTGCCTTCCGAGACGTTCGCGAAGCGACTCGAAGCGTATGCCGAGCATTTAGCCGACGAGCTCGGCAGCTACGCCGCATGAACATCCTTCTCACCACGATATCGCTCGACTCTCGCAAAGGCGGAGGTACTGCAGAACGAACGCGGCGTCTCTCGATCCATCTGGCGGCGAAGGGACATCGGTGCGAGGTCGCGACAATGCAGGATGGCGATCTGGCGCAAATGCTTCGCCAATGTGGCATCCCGGTTTACGCGACCGGATCGGTGCGCCTGCGGTTCACGGTCCCTTTCATCAACCCTTTCCGGCTTGCGCAAAGCGTTCGCAGAGCGGATGCGCTGCACATTCTTGGTTACTGGAACCTACTCTCGGTAGTGACGGCATTTCTGGCATCGCGGCTGGGCAAACCATACGCATTTTCCGCTGCGGGCGAGTTCGTGGGTCTCGAGCGCCCACGGCCGATCGCTCGCCTTTTCCACCTCCTGTTCGGTAAGCGGATGATCCGCAACGCCAACTTATTGGTAGCAGTCACGGCGCTGGAGCGAAGGCAAATCCTTGAACGGTTTAAGCTTCCAGAAGATCGCGTCATTGTCGTGCCCAACGGCGTCGAGGAGTATGTTGCCGTCTCGGATCAACTTTCTCAACCGGATGCGCCATACGTCCTGTTCGTCGGGCGCCTCGCTGAGGTGAAAGGCCCAGACCTGCTCGTCCAGGCTTTCGCTGATGTGGCGCCGGAATACCCTGACGTCCGATTGATCGTGGCCGGACCCGACTTTGGTATGCGTTCTCGGCTGGAAGCATTGGCGACGGAAAGGCAACTTGGGAATCGTGTCGTGTTTGCCGGTCATCTAGCAGAACGGGATCGAACTGACGCTTATCGGCGAGCTCTGCTGCTTGCCGTCCCGTCACGCGCCGAAGCGATGTCCCTTGTAGCCCTCGAGGCCGGAGTTGCAGGGGCTCCGGTTTTGTTGACGGACCAATGTGGGTTTGACGAGGTAGAGAGCGTCGGTGGCGGACTCGTGGTGCCGGCGACTGTTGTTGGGCTGCGCGATGGTCTTCATGCAATGCTCGCCGAGCGTGGTTCGCTACGTTCCAAGGGCCAAGCTCTTCAATCCTACGTTCGCGGAAAGTTTACATGGCCCTCGATCGTCGATGGCCTAGTCTCAGAGATTGACAAGATGATTAGGAATCGACCGGCTTAATTCCTGCCCGAAATGGCAATCGTTCGCGACAAACAACAAAGCACCAAAAGCAATCGCTCAAAATGAGTCACCTTGAAAATCCAGGCGGGGCGCCGCGTGTGTCCTTGGTTGTTCCGGCTTACAACGGGACCGATTATATCGGTGAAACCATCGAAAGCCTGTTGGCTCAGGACTACCCAGACCTGGAAATCACCGTGATCGACGACGGATCTACAGACGACACCAGTGCTGTGGTGAGCAGCTTCGGCGCCAAAGTGAAGTTGCACCGTCAGGCCAACGCCGGGCAGAGCGCAGCCATGACTAAAGGATGGGCAATGAGCTCAGGAGAAGTGCTGGGTTATGTCAGCGCAGACGATCGCCTCCGCCCTGCCGCGGTCCGGAGATGTGTCGAGGAACTGATTGCCCGCCCCGACGTCGTTCTAGTTTACCCCGATTTTGATATCATAGACGAAAGATCCATTCTGCGATCAACGCTCCGTCCGCCAGACTATTCACGTCGCGCTCTATACGCGCAGCTTCATTGCTTGCCCGGCCCTGGAGCCCTCTTCCGGCGCACCGCCTATGCCAAGGCCGGAAGCTGGCGTTCGCATCTTCGCCAAATTCCCGATCTCGATTTCTTCCTTCGAATGGGTTTGCAGGGGAACTTCTACCATCTGCCGGAGGTGCTCGCCGAATTTCGAATGCACGGTGGTTCGACGACCTATCGAGCTGTTCCATTCGAGAGAGGGGAAGAGCCACAGCTCATGGTGGACGAGTTCTTTCAACGGAACGACTTGCCTGATGATATTCGCCGTTGGGAGCGCGAAACCAGGGCAAACGCAAACCTGCTTTCCGCAGCGATTCATGGCAGGTCGGGTCGAACAAGGACTGCTCTGCGCCGACTCACCGCAGCTGCCCTACACCCGCCGACGCTGGCATCTTTGAAGGCGTTGAAGCACACCCTTCTGATAGCGCGAAGGGCGTTCTCCACTGGCCCGAGGTGAATGCCGATTACGTCTGATCCAGCGCCAGCAACCTCTCGTCTTTCCCTAGGTATGCGCAAAGGGCTGCTACGGCGGTTTCGTGGTCGGCTCGCTCGCTGAGCCCCGAGACAACAAAAGCGCCGATCACGCCTACTGCTTGGACGCGAATCGGAAATGCTCCCCCGGCCAAGGCGTAATCTGTCGGATTGAGCCCGTATCCCGGCGGAAACGCTCTATCCTCCCGCTGCTGCTCGAGGGCCAGGCGGTAACTACTCCTATGGAACATCCGGACGCTATTGAATTTGCGTCTAGCCCATTCCGCGGTGATGGCCGACGAACCGGCAAGAGCGGCATAGAACAATTGGCGGTCCCAAAGCCGAACATCGACCACGAGCCCCTGCCCGCTTGCAAGGGCGCGGTCGCGGATAGTGCATCCAATCTCGAATGCAGTCGTTTCATCAAAGCGCTCGAAAACGAGCGCCGACTCCTGCTCCACGACTTTCCCTATGGCTAAGGCTCTTGCTGCGTCTGTCCCTTTCAAGGTCTGCGCTTCCAAAGCTTGATTATTCCTTCAAATTTTCTGAGCCGCAACCAATGCCTATCGGCTCAATGTGCGTGCCCAGCTGTGAACAACAGGCTAAAATAGCTAGGCCTGCATCGTTTTTCGAAGTAGTCCGGTACTTGCGGTTTCCTAAAGTTTAGGAGGCCCGGGTTAAGCGCCGGGACGCCCTTTTTTGATTGGTTTCGAGTCGCATAAAGCTAGGACGAATTACTGCTACACCTTCAACTGGGCCGTCGGCCACCGCAAATTTTACCCAGGACAATGAGCGACCGAACGTTTTTCGCGATAGTTTTCGTCGGCAGACAGGGGTCGAGCTACCTCCAAGGTTTGATTAACTCTCACCCGGACGCAACCTGCGAGGGTGAGCTGTTCTCTCCGACGGCGCGATTGTTGGCGGACGTGCTCAGGCGCCGCACGATTTCGTTCAGGAACTCCCGCAAGAAGGACGCCGCCAGCTATCTGCAGAGCGGGCTGCATAAGAAGGGCGGCAGTGCAGTCGGGTTCAAGATGCCATATCTTTCGCTCGTCGAGCATCCGGACGCGAGGGACGCATTTGAGGCTTTAGGATATCGGGTTATCCGGCTTTCACGTGACAATCTCTTGGATCAGTACATCTCTTTCAAGCTAGCGGCGATCAACAGCGCTTGGAGGTCGGATCGCGGTTCAATTACGGTCAATCGGTTCACGGCCGAACCGGCTGATGTGGAGGAAGCATTCCTGAAATGGACTAGATGGGATTCGGAACTTGCCCGGATGGTAGAGACTCTGCCCTGTCTACATGTTACCTACGAGGAGTTGGTAGACGGTTCAGGGCTGACTCGCTCTTTGGAGTTCCTCAATTTGCGCAAAGTATCGCTCCATAGCCCCTTCAGGAGGCAGCGGTCCGGGACTCAATCTGAAATCATCGAAAATTATGGCCAGCTGAAGGACCATTTTGCTCAGACAAAGTGGGCAAGGCATTTCGTCGGATGATCGCTCGCCCGATCGCTGCCGGATCTGCAATCGAGCGTGACCTGCGCGGCGTTGCTCTTCGCTGCGGCCTTTCGGGCAGAGCTGTTGAAAGCCCTTCGGCGGCCTTGTGAGCAGCAGACGATGACTGAATTTTCCGGCGTGCTCAGAAGAGCAAAGCTGCCTTCCATGCTGCGAGCAAGCGGGGCGGCCGCCGCCGGCCGAATTGCGATACTTGCCGCCGGTTTAGGTAGCTCGCTTCTTCTCCCGCTCGCCTTACCGCCCGACAAGGTTGGTCTCTACTTCATTGCCCAGATTCTCACGTCTGGATTCGCAATTCTGGCGATGATGGGTCTCACGTTCACGGCGCCGGCGCTCGTATCAGCTGCTGCAGCCCAAGGCGATTTCGGCCGCGCGCGTGACGTCATTATGAGGATCCAAGCGATCGTGGGCGTTTGTGGTCTCACAATCGCATGCGCATTCTGGTTGGCAGATCGGTGGGTTCCTTTGGGAGAAAACGCAGCAGCTTGGCGCGGAGTCTTGGCTATTGTTGCGTTGCAGATTCCTTGCGCCGGACTCGGGGCGGTCCAAGTGGAACTGCTTAGGGCAGTTCACGCGATCAGGAGCTCGGCCTTTCTTATGGCCTTTCCAAGCACCGTAGTTGCCATCTTTGTAGCGTTCGCGCTGACCACTCGGTTCCAGCCAAACCTGGATCAGGTGCTTCTTTGCAGTCTCGCTGGATATGCGATTTCTGCTGGCGTAGGAGCCTTCTGCATTTCCTCCTCGTGCCGGCATTGGAGTCAGCCGGCTAACGAGCCAATTGGCGCAGTTGCGATCGTCCAAAGGACCCTGCCCAATCTGGCGACCACCCTAGTTTTGTTCGGGCTTTCTCAGGTGGACATGATCCTGTTGACGCTGTTCAGCAGTTTGCAGGAGATCGCGCAATACGGCATCGCCCTGCGGATTTCGACAGTGTTGATAATGCCGCTAAGCATAGCCAATTCGGCGTTTGCGCCTTCAGCGGTCCACCTCTGGACGCTTGACGATCGAACAGGCCTCCAGAAGGCCCTTCGGCTCCTCGTTTCAGTGGCAACCCTGCTGACCTTTCTCATGTATGCCGGCCTAGCGACTCTCGGTTACACATTGGTCCATCTTTGGAACCCGCACTACGAAAACTCTCTCTGGATCGCCCTAATTCTGGGGGCGGGCCAGCTTGGACATGTTCTAGGAGGTGCTTCGGGGATTTTGCTGATGGTTCTTGGTGACGAAAAGTCCGCTTTCCGGCTCACGCTCCTCACTGGCGTAGCAACAGTTGCTCTGTGTTTCCTCGGAATTCTGGTCGGAGGGCCTTTCTGGCTCGCCTCCGCCGCGGCCATATGTAACGTCCTCCAGGTCTACTTATTTGCGAAGCGGGTAAAGGATCGATTTCAGTTAGACGCTACGATCCGTGCGCTCTGGCCAACAGAACCTGTGCGGCATTCGACCACTTGAACGATATGAACGTGGTCACCGCTGACGTTCATCTTCGGACGGCAGTTTACCGAATCGATGAGCGCCGGGTTCGTCTCCGACCTCGCTTAACCCCGCCATGAGAACGATCCCTATGCTAGCCACAGCAAGGAACCCCAGTATAACCCAGAACATCTCCAACCCCCGGAGAACAATAACGGGCCTTTGACCAACTGACAAGTCAAAGGGCTTCTTCGCGTATGCCGGGCAGTTCAACGCTAGCAGAGTTTACAGGTGCGACAGTTGACCTCAAACCTGTCAACCATGGACGTTCGACAAATCTGTAGGTTATGGCGGATAGGATGATCGTCGCCAAGGCAATCACGATGCCCATTCCCAACCGCGCTTCCACGGAAGCCAGGGCAGGCGAGGTGTAGATCAGCCGGACGCTGGGATACAGCACCAAATACTGAACTAAATAGATGCTGTAGCTAATCATGCCGAGCGTCTGAAGTGGTGCCCAACTTAGGCATCTAGGCCTGCCGAATAGCACAGCAAAGAACACAAGCGTGGCCAAAGCGAGCTTCACCGGCGTCCAAAATCCTGGGACCCAGATGATGAGCAATACCGAGGGTAACACGAGGGCGACGCAAACTCCCCCAAGCCACCAGGGCCGCCGGTGCTTCAGCATGGCGGCGACGATGCCAGGCAGAAAGAACGGCCAGATGACTTGCTCGCTGTTGAAGTAGAAATCCCGAAAGAGAAAGGCTAACACGACCAGTGCCATACAGACCCGCGCCAGAGTGCCACTGCGCCACAATAAGAGCGCCGGGATCAGGATCATATAGAAGGCCCACTCGTAACTAAGCGTCCATGCTATTCCAACCAAGGACAGCATGTTAATTCCGCGAAACCACAGCTCATCAGGTTTCCACAGGCCGAACGCCAGCACGCTCAGAGCTTCCCGAAGCGAATGGTCTAGCGGTGCTACCGTCTTCCATGAATAACTGAGAGCAATAGCGAGAGCGGTAAAAACAACAAAAACGTAGAGCGGTAAAATGCGGCGCATCCTGTTGACGTAGAATGCAAAGGGATCGATCCGTCCAATTATCGCCCTGTCAGTGAAAAGATAGCCTGTGAGAGCGAAAAACAGTTGAACAGCTAAGATGCCAAGGTGATCCCCTATAAAAGGATTGGTGTAGCCGAGGAATGCGCACATGTACTGATTTAGGTGACATCCTACTACCGCTACAGCGGCCGCGCCTCGCATTCCGTCGAGACCTTCGTCGCGTCCAGCTGAGCGACCTTGACCAACAATCCAGGAGGCGATCGGCGTGGCTGCGACTGCCACAAGATAGGCCGCCGCAATCACGCCAATCTGTACGAAAGTAGCGTCCACTCCGACCGAATGTCCTTCCACCATGAAGCGTGCAGCCTGCATTGCTTTGTTGACAGGTCAAGGTCAGATCATCGATAATTCACAGCCGGAACAATTGCAGGAACTCGGGCAGCTGCATCACCGCCCCGGCCCCCGGGGCATGTTTCAACCACTTCCCCCTTTCGACCTTATTGAGCGTGCGCCACGCCGGCGCGGTCGGGGAAGTGCAGTTGCAAGTGATGCAAGATGCCGAATCCCGAAAAACCGCAGATCGAGTTCAGCTACAAGGTTCTGCAGAATTGGCAGCAGGGCGGCACCGCTCTGGACGATGACCTGGCGAACCTTGCCAAGGGCATCGGCGACACGACCGACGCGCTCGCCGACGTCCGGAGCGCCGACGTCCGGAGCGCCGACGGCGCGCTAGAGCGTGATGATCTCCGGTCATAGCCTGAGTTTGCAAAATAGTTTGAGCATTCGTGTGGAGTGACACGATTGAGGGTTTGGCCAATTGCATCGCAAACGGCTTCGACGGTTCGCTTTGCCGCTTTTCGCAGCCAGTGCTTGAGCTTGGCGAAGAGCTGTTCGATTGGATTGAGATCTGGCGAGTATTTGGGCAGGAAGAAGAGCTTCGCACCGGCTTTGCGAATGGCGCGCCGAACAGCCTTGCTTTTGTGAGAGCCGAGATTGTCCATCACAACGATGTCGCCCGGCTGGAGGGTGGGCACGAGAACCTTCTCGACATAGAGAAGGAACCTCTCGCCGTTGATCGGCCCGTCGATGAGCCAAGGCGCTTCGACGCGATCATGGCGCAGCGCAGCCAGGAAGGTCATGGTCTTCCAGTGGCCATGCGGCACTTTGGCCTTGATCCGCTGTCCGACCGGCGCCCACCCCATGAGCGGAGCCATGTTGGTCTTGGTCCAGGTCTCGTCGATGAACACCAGGCGGGCAGGATCGATCCGGTCCTGATACAGAACCCCACTTGGCGGGGCTCCACGCTGCCCGTCTGTTCCACCCGCTTCAGCCAGTCGATCGCCGCGCTGTAGCTGACGCCAAATCGAGCAGCCGCCGCGCGCCGCGAAAGCCCTTCAACCTTGACCGCCGCAACAACCCGTTCGCGCAGGTCCATCGAGTATCCAACCATCCATGCTGGCCTCCTGCCCAGCATCAACGTTGAATCAGATCATCGCTGATTTGGGAATCCCACGACTCTTATAAATCTCATCCCGCTCTAAACAACGAGATCGTCACACCGGACAGCCTTTCGCCCAACGTACTCGCTATGATCCGGGCCGAAGGGCCGACCGGATCAATTGGCCCGACAGGCCCTACCGGCAGCGTGGGTGCTACAGGCGCCACCGGTCCCGCGGGCGCAATTCTCGATGTGGCCCGCAAGGAAGTGGCGCGCCTCGATGCGCTCCGCATTGTGAAACTTTGCCTCGCCGACACCGCGACCACGGCCATAACGCGGCTCGGCAACGATACGCAGCGCGATCAGTTTCAGTCGGAGATCGTGCGGCTGGCCGCCGACAAGGTCCGTGTCGAGATCGTCCGCTCCGGCGGAAAATACGGCTCCCCCAACTAGGTGCGCGTGTTCGCCAGCCGGAAGGCGAAAGTGGATCTGGTGTTGAGCGAGGGCGAGCAGACCTGTGTGGCCCTCGCCGCCTTCCTGACCGAGCTCGCCACGGAGCTGGTGTTCGATGACCCCGTGGCTTCGCTCGATCACCTGCTGGCGCAACAAGGTCCCGCAAAGGCTGGTCGAAGAGTGCGCCAACCGCCAGATCATCGTCTCGACGCACGACATGGTTTTCGTGAACGACCTGCACGACAAGGCCGTGCGGCAAGGCGCGAAGGTGAAGCTCGTGAGCCTCTCACGCGGGCCCGCGGGCACCGCCATCGTCTCAGAGCTGCCATGGCAACACGCCTCGCTGAAGGACCGCATCGACCGGCTCGAAAAGGATGGCTGTGCGGCACTGGCGCTCTATGACGCCAACGACGAAGAAGCCTACCGGGAAGCCGCCGTCGGCATCTACAGCCGCCTGCGCGCCTCGTGGGAACGCGGGCTTGAAGGCGTGGTCTTCGCCGGTGTCATCTTGCACCACCGGGATTATATAGATACGAAGTACCTGAAGAAAATTACTGCCATTGAAGCCGCCGACGTCGACACGTATCACAACAATTTTAAGAAATGCAGCGACCTCGTGGAGGCGCACGACCCCTCCCGCGGACGGGATGGCGCGGTGCCGCCGCCGGACGAGGTTATGGCGGACATCAAGGCCCTGGCTGACTGGGCCTCTGCTATCAAGGGTAAGCAGAACGCGATTTCATAGGCCGTGACTCTCGATCATGGCCGTGGATTGTTCTGGAATCCATTACAACAGACCGACAAGTCTGTTTGTAGCGATGGTACCGAGACGGAAAAGCGTATCACGCTGCGCCGACGCCTGGCGCCAGGAACGCGCAAAGGTCGGGATCCCACGGCGTGACGATCAATTCAAACGAACCGTCCGCCAGTTGGCGGAACATGACAGCGGTGTCGGCATAATTGAAGCCGCCCTGCGTCATCGTCGGCAGGTTCATGCGTTCCATGCCGTTATTGCCGTGCCACGTGAGACGCCGGTCGGTCCATACTCGGGCACCGCTGCGCGTCATGTTATCTGGGTAGTCATACTGGTTGAAGACAAAGCCGAAGAACCGGTGCCCGCCGCGCAGGAGCTCCAGCTGATTGCGGGAGCCGCCCTGAAGCGCTTCCCCTTGCACCCACATCGCATTGAAGTTCGCCGGATTGATCGCGCCGTTGGCAATAGCCAGTCGGAAGAGCTGCGTCGCCGCAGCAACCGGCGGCGCAGGTGGGGCGACCGGTTCGGCCTCCTGCCGGATTTCAGGCGGCGGCGGCTGCGCGGCGCGCAAGCCTTCGTAAGCGGTGAGAAGAGCCTCGGTCAGGGGCACGGTTTCGAGGCCGGCACTCGTGAAGGCCGCGTCGATCTGCCCGCGCGGAATATCGCGCTGCGCCCACGCGGCTTCCGTATTCACGCTGAAGCCGCGCGCCGTGAGATTGGCCGACCCGACAAGGGTGTTGCGGTTGGTGCGCATTGGTACTAGATGTTTGATCCCAGGCTTTGATGGGGCATCCTTGTCCTCCGAATCGAAGGAGGCACTATGGGCCAGGTTCTCCATGGCAGCGCCACGACGACAGAGGCGGTCCGTCGAGCGATACAACATAGTCAAGAGAGCCTGAGAGCCCTGGCCAAGCGCTACGGGATCAACCAGAAGACGGTCGCGAAGTGGCGGGAGCGAACCTCAACAGCCGACCTGCCGACGGGGCCAAAAGAGCCGCGGTCGACGGTTCTTTCCGTCGAGGAGGAGGCGGTCATCGTCGCCTTCCGGCGCTACACGCTACTGCCGCTCGACGATTGCCTCTATGCGCTGCAGCCGACGATTCCGCACCTGACGCGATCTTCATTGCACCGCTGCCTGCAACGCCATGGCATTGGCCGTCTGCCCGATGTCGAGGGCGACAGGCCGGCGAAGAGGAAGTTCAGGAGCTACCCGATCGGCTACTTCCACATTGCCGAGGTGCGAACCGAACAGGGCAAGCTGCATATGTTCGTCGCTATCGACCGCACCTCGAAGTTCGCCTTCGTCGAGCTGCACGAGAAGGCCACCACCGCCGTCTCCCGAGACTTCCTGCTGCGCCTGATCGCGGCCGTCCCCTACAAGATCCATATCGTGCTCACCGACAATGGCATCCAGTTCACCACGCCTGGTGCAGGAGGGTCGGCCGTTCCCCTCATCAAGGAGGCCATCGCAAATGGCGAGCGCTTCCGGGCGCATGCTTTCGAATATGCCTGCGCCACAAACGACATCGAACACCGGACCACCAAGGCCAGGCACCCGTGGACCAACGGTCAGGTCGAAAGGATGAACCGCACCATCAAGGACGCCACCGTCAAGCGCTTTTACTACGAGAGCCACGACCAGCTTCGCAGCCATCTCTCCGATTTCGTCGCGGCGTATAACTTCGCCCGCAGGCTCAAGACCCTCAAGGGCCTCACACCCTACGAGTACATCCGCAAGGCGTGGGCCACTCAACCCGAACGCTTCAGGCTAAATCCGCTCCAGCAAATGCCGGGACTAAACATCTAAAGGCGTAGGCTTGGGGTGGAATGCCCGCGCCGGTAAGGGCGACCCTTGCAGGAGCCGCTGCGCCCCTGACACCCGCACTTCGGTATTCGGCAGGGCATGCCACTGGCGCAGGGCTTGCGGCTCCGTAAGGCCGAAATCGAAGGAGTGATGAGGACTTTCGGCATCGCGGCAAAGGCGGCGGCACCGGCCGCATTTGTCACTGCGGCGAACAAAATGTCCGACCCGCCCCTGGTGACATGCCACGGCCGGCGAGGTGACGAAGGCCATCGCGGCCGAGCGCCCAGTCCGGGGTGCGGGCAATGATTTGACGACGGGCGCGAAGCACGGCATGCGCGCGTGTGAGCTCGTGGGTCGGCGCGCGGATATCCATGTGGGCATCATGCAGGACGAGATCTTCGACATGAACGAGCTCGCCCTCCAGCCAGAGCGCGCCTGCGGCGTCGGCAAAATTCTGGCGTTCGATCCAGCCGTCACGAACGCTCGAGCGGGCCAGGCGCTCGTCGAGCCGCGCCAACAGCTCGGTTGTCGCTTTCACTTCCCGAATTCAATCGCGGAATAGTCATGCGCTGTTTAGGTTTGGGCACGACGAAGGCCGTGATTTTTCGCTAACGATTTCACTGACTGCTCGTTTCGTCGAACCGATTGCACAGCCTGAAACCGGCGCCTGCTGCGTCACATTCCGATGAAGCATGGTCGACCGCACGCCGCGTTGCGAGCGAGCTCGACAGGATTCTGGATGGTTCGGGCCCCCGGCGGGCGGCAATCGCACGCGCTGCCGCCGAGCTGCGCCTCTCGACGCGACAGGTCTACAATCTTCTGGCACGCTACCGTGCCGATCGGACCGTGACGTCGCTCTTGCCCGGCGGAGAAAGGACGCGGAAAAAGCGCCTTCAGCCGGACATCGATGGAATCATCGCGACGACACTGCGAGAGCAGTGGCTCGTGTTGGAGGCTCCACCCCTCGCTCCCCTCGTGGCCGAGATCCGCGCCCGCTGCGAGGAGGCCGGGCTGGCTCCCCCGTCCTATCTCACTGTCGCCCGCCGAATACCCGCACTGTTTGGCCCTGAGGAAATCGCGAAGAAGCGATCCGCGAACCCAAAACATCTCCATCGGCTCAGGGCCCGGCCCGGATACATCCACGCGGCGCGCACCCGCTGGATGTCTGCCAGATCGATCACACACCGACCGACATCAACTTCGTCGAGATTGTCGAGGGCGGCGGAACCTTCGTGTGCCGCGCCTATCTCACGATCGTCACTGACGTGGCGACGCGATGTATTCTCGGCTTCTGCCTCACGCTCGAAAAGCCGTCGGCGCTGTCGGTCGCATTGTGCCTGGCGCAGGCGATGTGTCCGAAGGAGGAATGGCTGGCCGCGCGCGGTATCGAACATGGGTGGCCGATGTTCGGTCGACCGCGATCGCTAGTCACCGACTCCGCCAAGGAGTTTAAGGGCAATGCCTTCCAGCGCGGGTGCGAGGACTACGGCATCCGCATCCGCTACCGGGATCGCGGCCGGGTCCATCACGGCGGCGTCGTCGAAAGGCTGCTTGGGAAGCTCAACGCGGTCCTTGCAACGCAGCCCGGCTCAACGGGCCGATCCGTGGCGAACCGCGACCAATATCCCGCAGAGCGGCGGGCGCGTCTCAGCTTCGCCGATCTCGAGCGGTGCGTCGTGCTCGCAGTGATCTGTAGAGCGGCGCGACGGCATGCTTGCTCCGATGACGTTGTGGGAGCACGAGGCCGACCGCCTGCAGCGACGAACGCGCGCACGGATGTTGAGAAGGTAGCGCTGCGCCGGCGGATCGCGGAGATTACCGGCGGATCGAAGCCGTCCAAAGGCCGAGTTGCGCAATGCCGTGCGCAAATCCCACGCCGCTGACGCGCCCAAGCCCTACGACGCGATGCGACCGGCGACGCCGGCGCCGCTGATCATCCCTCTCGCCCGAAGCGCCGCCTGCCGGTGGAGGATTGGTGAGATGATGGGTGATCGCAATATGGCGAGGACTTTCTTGCGCTGCTCGACTGCCTGGAGAGCACCGTGCCGCTCGTCTGCGCGTCGGATCTCTCGGATGAGCCCTTGGCGCGAAGGATATTCCAGCTCTCCGAGGGACTGATCGGCGAGACCGTAGCGATCGTCTCCGCAGCGGCCTCAGCCGCAGTGAGGTCCGGCGAGGAGCGGATTACGAAATCGGGCATCGAGGCGCTGCGCTACGTCCCGGTCTCGAAGCGGCGTCGGGCGCCGGTGCGCGAGGATCTGCTGTGACAGCGAATGCAGCACGGGCGGCCTTCGCGACCGAGATCCGCGAGCGATATGGCGACGTCGCCGGGAATCGGTGGCCGGTTTCCGCCGACCCGCTTCCGGACGAGCTGTTGTCGAGCTGGCTCCACCGTCTCGCGCTCGCGAACGGCATCGCGCCGCGGTCGTTCACCGGCGTCCTGGGCCTCAGTGAGAGGATGTGGTCGCCGCGTCTCGACCTTCGACTGCCGCGCCACGTCGCCACGTTGCTCTGTCATCAGACCGGCCGGGCGACCGAGGAGTTCTCGGCGATGACGATGAGCGGCTTTGCGATGGCCGCGCTCCTGCTACCGTTGCGGACAACGCGCACCGGAAGCCTTCGACCTGGATGCAGTATTGCCCGCGGTGCCTTGCAGCGGACGAGGCGCCGTATTTTCGCCGGCAGTGGCGGCTGGCGTCGCGTGTGTCGTGTTTCGCGCATGGCTGTGGCCTTCGCGATCGCTGCCCCGCCTGCCGAGCCCCCATCGCGACCTTCGACCAGGGCGAGGTTGTCGCGCAGCACTTCTGTGCGCGATGCGGGTTCGACCTGCGCGCTGCTCTCAAGACCGCGGTCAAGGCGTCCGCGCGCCGACTGGAACGTGCGATCGCGGAGATATGCCGGGTGGAATCGGGAACGGGTTCGGCGGCAACCAGCGATGTTGTCTCGCGCGTGCTGCGCGCACCGGCCGTCGTCGATATCGGCTTCACGGGCACCCTTAAGAACCTCTCGACGGCCGCACGCATTCGCGCTTTCGAGTTGCTCGCCGCAAAATCTCTCGACTGGCTTGTGACCGACAAAGACGCCGCGACCTCGCATTCGCGTCGGATGATCCTCGCGGCGGGCGGCCATGATAAACTGATCGCCCGCTTCGCCGACTTCCTCGACAAGCACCAGACGCGGCCGAGATCCATGCGCCCAACACTGCCCTGTGCGCGCTTGCCGACGTGCTGACGGCCTATCTGCGCGTGGCCGGCGATCGGACCACGTCAAAGCGTCACCGCGATCTTGGAGTTCCATACCCCTATGATCGGTGGCGGTCCTGCCGCGGGTACTATTCATCCATGACGGCGCCAGCGCCAGAGTCGCCCCCATCGGCGAACCCTGGCATGATGGCGCCAGCCAGCAGCTTTTCCTTGCTGAGCAGGCCCGCGTCTTCAAGCGCATCGAAGTCAGGCAGATCGCGCAGAGTGCTGAGCCCGAACTCCAGCAGGAATGCCTGAGTGGTGACGTAGGTGTATGGCGCGCCCGGCTGCGGCGCGCGCGGGCCGGATGTGATAAACCCGAAGGAACGCAGATTGCCGATCAGGTCGCGGCTGATCTCCTTGCCGAAGAAGCTCGACAGTTCTGCACGGGTAATCGGCTGGAAGTAGGCGATGCACATCAGCACCAGCAATTCGGACTGCGTGAGGTCGACCGATCGTTCGCTTGCGCCGACGGCCGTGCGGATGGCGTCGGCATAGGCTGGTCGGGTCAGGTGCTTCCAGCCGCCGGCGACGGCGATCAGATCGTAGGGGCGACCGCGCAACTCCTCGCGGATGTCGTCGATGAGGAGATCGATGCTGCAGGTCTTGCCGACGATCCGCGCTAACGTCTCGCGGTCGACCGGTTCGCTGGCCGCGAAGATCGTTGCCTCGACGCGGTTCATCCATTCCCGCCAGCGCGCCTCCGGCGGCAGGTGATCCAGCTCGCGATCGAAGAGGCCTTCGCCTCCCTGCACCTTTTTCCGTCCCCCCGAAACACTCTCGGCCATGTGGTCACAGCCCGTAGATGCGGAAGGTCGAGCGGCCGGTAAGTTCGCGGACGGCGCCGAGTTCGACCAGCCGATCGAACAGGCGACGGCTGGCCCAGCGTGACAGGTTCCTGGTCGTCAACGTGCCCGACACCGCATCATCGGCAACCAGCCGCTCGACAACGTCGCCGGCCGCCTTGGATCGCAGCTTCGGCACGGCAGTCCGAAGCCGTTCCGCCTGCGCCGCCATGTCCGCCGCCAAACGGCAGGCTTCTGCCGCACCAAGGGCCGCGGCGATGAAGACGGCCTGCTGGAATGCATCGCTGCCCGGTCGCGCGCGCCGGCCTTCCGGTCCAGAACGGAGCAACGGCGCGTGGATCTGGACCCCGAGGATCGGCACGGCGTCGCGCCAGCCCATGCGCCAGGACAGCGCACAATCGGCCAGCCACCAGGCCAGGATTTCGGCCTTCGGGTCTTCCCGCATGGCGGCCGCTGCGATGCGCGCCGCAATCACGGGGGCGGGCGCGCCGCTGCGCACCTCATCGCGCGTGACGTCGATCAGGTCGCCGAAACTCTCCGACCGGCCGACGCCGAGCAGGGCGGCGACCGCCTCCAGATCGTCGGTGGCAGGCGGCAGCGTGCGGCCGGCCAGCCGACGCCACGCGGCAAGCACGTTCCCGGCAGGCCCCGGCTCGTCGCCGGACTGACGCACCAACCACGCATCTCGCAACGCCGCTTCATCCTCGGAGCGGCCGATCAGCTTCATGCAGGCGGCCGCGGCTCTCAGCGCCAGGCGATGCCGCCACGCGCCGCTCCATTCGGATTCGGCCTGCACGAGATTGTCGAGCGCATGCAAGGCGCTGCCGGCCATGAAGGCGCCTTCGACCGGGTCCTCGATACGGGCGCGCGGCGTCGCCCACGCCGACACGCGGGGAACCGGGATGGTGACGTAGGAGGCGGGTGGGAGCTGCCGATTCATCTCGAGCAGCATAAACGTGATGTGCGGTTTAGGCCAGTTGCTTTGCTGTTTTCCGCACAGCTTGTCGATACCGTTTTATGTCCGATAAGCTTGCCTTATCGGACGTATGCCGCTAGCCTGCCAAGCCATGGAAAATTCCCCGGAAAACACGACTACAGGCAAAGGGTCGGCCCACGACGACCTCCCGAATATCGTCGATCTGGTCATGGAAATGGGCGCCTCGCCGTCGCCGGCGCGGCTGGAAACCCTCGTCGAGACAGCGACGGCCTACGCCAAGGCCGCCAGTTCCGAGAACACGCGAGATGCCTACGCCAAGGACTGGCGGCATTTCGCCGCCTGGTGCCGTCGCGAAGGCTTCGAGCCCATGCCGCCGTCAAGCCAGGTCATCGGCCTCTATATCGGCGCCTGCGCAGCCGGCGATCCGAAACGCGGCCTCGCCGCGCTCTCCGTCGCGACAATCGAGCGGCGCCTCTCCGGGCTGGCGTGGAACTTCACCCAGCGCGGCGTGCCGATGGATCGCGCCGATCGGCACATTGCGACGGTGCTCGCCGGCATTCGCCGCAAGCACGCAAAGCCGCCGCGGCAGAAGGAGGCCGTGCTTGGCGACGACGTCAAGGCGATGTTCAACACGCTCGGCCATGATCTGCGAGGTATGCGCGACCGGGCCATCCTGCTCTTGGGCTTCGCTGGCGGCCTGCGCCGCTCCGAGATCGTCGGCCTTGACGTTGTTCGTGACGACCACAGTGACGGCCACGGCTGGATCGAGTTCTTTCCCGGCCAGGGCGTGCTGGTGACGCTGCGTGGCAAAACCGGCTGGCGCGAGGTCGAGGTCGGCTGCGGCGCTTCCGACCAGACCTGCCCGGTCGTTGCCCTCGAGAGCTGGATCCGGTTGGGCCGGATCGCAAGAGGCCCTCTGTTTCGGCGCATCTTTAAGGACAACAAGACCGTCGACGTCGAGCGGCTCTCCGACAAGCATGTCGCCCGCCTGGTCAAGCAGACGGCTCTCGCCGCCGGCGTCCGTTCCGATCTGCCGGAAGGGGAACGGGCGGGGCTGTTCTCAGGGCACTCGCTGCGCGCCGGCCTTGCCTCCTCGGCCGACATCGAGGAGCGTTACGTTCAAAAGCAGCTCGGCCACGCCTCGGCCGAAATGACACGCAAATATCAGCGACGACGCGACCGCTTCCGTACCAATCTCACCAAGGCGTCGGGGCTGTAAAGAAGGTCCTCCCCTCCCCCGTTTCAGGCCGCCATACGTGGCGGTAGGAGAGGGAGGATATTCAGCTTAGAATTTCAGTTGTTTGCCTTAGCGCTTCAATTCCAATCGGGAAGTAGAAAGCGACACTGGCGTGCGCGCCAGCGCCCTTCTCATCGCCGCCTTCGCGTCCGGCGGCCGCTATCCGCGGCTGACGGCATGGTGGAGGAGACCATCGAGTGCACGCTGACCTTCTTTCGTCTGCCACGCCAGCACCACAGCATCTCAAGAGCACCAACATGCTCGAACGGCTCAACGAGGAAATCCGCCGCCGCACCTATGTCCTGCGCATCTTCCCAAACGCACTGAGCTGCCTGCGCCTCGTCAGGGCATTGGCCGTCGAGACCAACGAGAACTGGATGGAGGCAAGCTATATCAACATGGACGACCTGCGCGAGCACAAGAAGCTCGCTCTACGTCAAGCCGCATGACCAGCACCATGGCCGCCCCTTTTTGCAGAACTTAACGCACACAACCCCCTGGTCACGGCGGCGGGAGAGCAGACAAGCAAGCCTAGCAAACGGCCCGATAACAGACGCAGAGCGCCGCCACTGTTCCGATCGCCACGCTCGCCAGTTATCCGGTCATCCTGGTCGGTGACCCATTAGCTTTCAAAGCAGCAATCAGCATCGGCCCGACCGAAAACCGCCCTGCCCTCGCCTTATCAGTCAGCACGCGCAGATAGCCGCCGGCGGAATTGATGTGCTGAGCACGTTGCAGGATACAGGCAATCACGATCGCGGCCGCTTCCTGGCCCATCGCGTGGCAGGCTTCCTCATACGCTGAGGGTGAAACGCCCAAATATCCCCGCACCTGGGCGGCGGTAATCATGAGATCGCGCCAGTTGCTGATCCCGTCGACGGCATAGTCCGCAATTTCCGGGCAGGCTTTCAGCACAAGCCCCAGTGGGTAGGCTTTCGGGGGCTCTGTGGTCTTCGTCTTTGGCTCGGCCGGCACCCCGCTTTTCTCTAAAGCAGGTTCAAATTCAAAAGTAGAGTCGGTATTTGAATCAGATTGCTGCCGCTCGCTTTGAGAGTCATTGCCGCCCGGATTCATGGATTTCATATGAATTTCCAGCAGCTTGTCCACTTCGTCGTGTAGTGCGGCCAGATCGGCTACGATTGGTTCGAGCTCGGCAATGCAGGCCCGGCGCGGAATCGCCCCCACAACGCCGCGGAAACGCTTCCACAGGCCTCCCCAGTCGCCCGGGACATCTTCCTCAAGGGCCGCCTCGATCAGCTTGTGGATGTCACGGCGGTGCAAGGTGATCCGCTCCCGCACAAGCCTGAGCGCCCTGGTGTCGGCGCGAATGCGTTCGGCTGCCGCTTCGAATTCGTAGGCCCGGGCCAGCAGCGGCGCCAGGGAGAAGCCAAATGCTTCCTCTATCTCCCCTCCTCTGCCCTTGCGGGCGTAACGCTTGCCGTTCGGGCTGTCCCGACGGATGATCAGCCCGCAGTCCACAAGAGCTGCCAGGTGCCGCCTGAGCGTGGCATCGGGCATCCCGTGCGCCCTGAGGGACAGGTGAGCGTTCGAGGGAAAAACGATGAGGTCGTTTTCCTCGCTCAACTCACTGTCAGGATAGAAAGACAGCAACGCATTCAGGACCGCCAGGGCACGATCGCCGATGCCGACGATGCTCTTGCCTTCGCAGAGATTGCGATAGATCTGCCACTTGTCGACGACCCTGCCCTTTGGGATCTCACGTGACTCGTTTTGCGCTGCCAACATCGCAAGCGACATCGGCCGCCGCCCAAAAGGCGTCGTTGCAATACCCGTCTCCATCTTCTTTCACCTTCGATTAGGCAAAAGAAATCTGCTCGCCAAAACGGCGCCACGACTCTTGACAGTGATTCGGGGAAATGCGATTCTCAGCTTGCGACAGACGAGAAGGGCTTCCGCGACGGTGACGTTCGGGGGCCTTTTTCTTTTGCGGTTTTAGTCTCCTGTTAATGCCTTCTCCGACTTTCTGAACGCCTCATAAAGACTGCCCAGATTGTCGGAAATCCACGTCCCAAAGCGGCTGCCATCCACCTCCTTCACGGCGATCGTGATGGCCTTGCCTGCCTTCTTGACGCTAACGCTAACTGATTTGTCCTCGGGGACCCAGGATTGTGCTTGGGACTTCACAGCTACCTTGCGAACTGGCTTCCCCTTCAAATTCAGGGCTGCCAGCAACCTCTCGAAGCGTTCGTTGCTCTCCAGCTCGCCGAATTCTGGTTCGGATAAGATTGCATTGACCACTTCGGATTTCTTGCCGGCAAGCAGAGACAGCTCAACCCACCGCTCGCGGCCAACAGACGTAGCTGATCCAATCTTGCCGATCACAGATGCCGGAATTCTTGTGACGACTGATACCATCTTCGAGACCGCAGCGGCGTTCGAGGCCAATGCTGACGAGATCACATCTCGGTCGTACCCCAAATCTTCAAGGCGCTTTGCGAACATCGCCTTCTCGATGAAACTGAGATTTGCTCGAGCGGAATTCTCCTGACCCTGGGCAATCACATGGGTCTTGTCGTCGATCTCCTTGACGACCGCCCTCACCTGCCGTCCCAGTTCGCGGGCGACTCGGACTCTGCGATGGCCGAAGACGATCATGTAGCGCCCGTCTGAGCTCGGATGCGGTCGGACAAGTATGGGAGAATCCTGCCCTCTCTCCCGAATCGCTTCCAGCAGCTCTTGATATTGTTCCTCGTCGTCGCCCATGCGGTCGGAAACGAACGAGCCGTCCACTGCGCTTGGGTCGAGTTCGACGACATGCTCGCCCTCAAGATACGCATCCGCTTGCTTCGCCAACTCGTTGACTGAACGGATCAGGGATTTTGACGCGCCGCGGATCGGATATGCCGCAGTGGAGGCTGATGACGCCCGGTCGTCGGTCTCCGCTTCTACGAGGCCTGCAAGAAGATTCTTACGTGCCATATTTTACCTCCAGATAGCGCGTAGTCCATTGAATACATTTGGCAAACATCCAATTTTGTCAGCAGACAAAGTCAACGCCCCCATGCTTCATGAATCAAAGCTGCGATTTCGCCGTTTACCACGTCCAAGGCTTCCATTGCCCGCTCGTATGTGGAACGGGTCATCGCATTCTTTTCGACTTCGTAGAGGGTCTGCTTGGTAATCCCCGCATCGGAAATCGCCGTTGACTTCAGTATCTGGTTCTTCAGAATGAATTCGCCGAACAGCGTATGCAGGAACGCCACCATTTGCGCCTGTGGCTGATCTGTGGGTTCGAACCGAGTAACAAGATAGCGATACCACTCCAGGTTCACCTCCGCACCGGCCGCCCTGATCGGCTCCAGGATGTTCCCGAGCATCAGCAGAAACTGGCCCATGCTCATAACATCGAGCATCTGTGGATGGATCGTGATCAACACTGAGGTCGCCGCGGTCAGTGCAGTGATCGTCAGGTAGCCAAGCTGCGGCGGACAATCAATAACTATGACATCGTAGCGATCGTCGACCTCCATCAAAGCCTTCGAGATGCGCGTGAAAAACGCCCTACCCACATTCGAAGACTTGTCCGTCATTGCCAGAGGCGTGTCGTATTCGAATTCCTGCAGCTCTAGGTTCGCTGGGACGATATCCAAGCCCGGGAAATTCGTCGGCTTGATGATTTCCGAGAGAGGCACCCTTTGGTCGTCATAACGAATCGCGTCGTAAAGCGATTTCGTCTGGTCGAGTTCAGGTTGGAATCCATGCAACGAAGAAAGCGACGCCTGCGGATCGAGATCGACAGCTAGGACACGGTGCCCGGTAAGCGCAAGGTATTGGGCTAGGTGGGCGGCGGTAGTGGTCTTCCCGCTGCCCCCCTTGAAATTCACCACAGCTAAAATCTGAAGCTTCTCGCTCGGTCGCCGATGGGGAACATACATGCGGGCGTCAGATCGACCGTACTGGTCGAGATACCGGCGCAGCTCAAGCATCTGTTCAGCAGTGTACGAGCGTCTGCCCGACGTCGAGGTTTCAGGCATCGGTCCCTTTCCCTCCAGATGCAGTTTCTTCAGATGGCTCTGGGAAACCCCCAGATACGTGGCAACCTCCGCCAGCGAGAACGAACGAAGATTTTTCTTTGCGTGGGGAGGGAAGCGCTGCATCGAAAGCAGGTGCAACTTCTTCGATATCTGGTCGCCCTGATCGAGGATACTTTTCTCGAACAGCAGCGGGACTTTCGTAGGAACGGGCGAACTCACGTTCATTCGATCGACACTCTCTAAAAACGATTTTTGACGTAAAAGCGCCAAGCAACCGTCATTATGTCCGATTCGCTCGCCCGGGCAAGAAATTTAAAGTTAACAAAAGCTTAATGGTCTCGGGATAGGATCGCATGATGTGATTCATGCAGCTGAATACGCTACACAATTCGGCGATTTTGTCGGCGGACAAATCCTACTTATCCAAAGCACAAATCCTGCCTACCCAGCGTCGCACGCAAATTCATTTCTTAGACGACCCGCACCGGGGCGTGGCAAGTGACACGACATTGACCTTCTGACGAACATCTCCAGATCAAACTCGACCGCCCCTGACCCGAAATTGCAAAGCGGCCATGTCATCTTTCGTCTTCCTTGAAGAAGCTAAGCGTTTCAGCCGACGGCGGCTTTAAAGCCGCGAGCACGGTTTCGACGGAAGCGGGTCGGGCAGGCGGACGAGTTTTTGCTCGGTCATTCTCGGGCTCCGGCCAAGTGGGAAAGCCGCGCTTTTTTCGTCAAGGGACGCCGTGGGTCGTCGTCGGCGATCTTGCGATACTGGCTGATTTGGCTCACGAGAACAACGCTAACGTCCCGGATCGCCGATAGTGCGGAAGAGGACGCAACTTGTGCGACAGGCCTGAAACAACTATGTCTTGCACGCATTATGAGCAGGTATCTTGGTTCAGTCCTGACGACGGTGAACGCGCCCTACAATGATCAACTGGACGAAGCGGCGCTGGCGCATTGCCTTGCTGACATCGATCTGGCCAAGCAACATCCTGGCCATGTCAGCACCTTTCTCGGCGAGGTCCCTCTCGCCCAGCAAGTCGCATTCGCAACCGCGCATCGCGGTTGAGGACCTGAAGGCGTTTGCCGCCAAGTTCTCTGCGTGGTCCGGCGAGAGCTATTCGCTCGCTGCGTAATGGCTGGACTTGATAGCCGACGGCCGTCCGAATGGCGGCGGCTTTTTCGCATTACTATCGACCTGATCGACAGCTTCGCGAGAACGCCGGCGGCTACGACTTTGAGTAATCATTTGGCCGCGGAACGGCGATGATGATCCGGATCGGTCATCGCGAAAGGCACGACATCGATATTTCCCTCGAGACCCTCAATTGCTCGGCTTGATCGACCCAGCCAGAAGGCTTTTCAGAGCCCGGACGCCTCAGTGAGATTGACCCGGAAGCGGTCACGCCGTCGCTGGTACTTGCGGAGGGGGAGGGGAGGGAGCTCCCTCCGGCCGCCCCATCTCCAAGACGACGTCGACAATGTCCGGCAGGTCATCGGCGTCGATAGCGTCCGTGGACACCATCAAGTTGCGGGCATTGCCCATTAAGTCTCGTCCATTTTAATGTCGCAGCACTGCGATTCTTGGGAGCCAAGGTGCAGCCAAAGCGCCGAATTGTCCACCGCGAGTGGCCTGACGGAATAGCTGGAAGAATTGCGTCCGGTGAGGTCCGGTTATCGCTTCGCCAGGAGCGCAACGGGCCTGTCCGATCCAGTGATGGCTCTCCGGGGTGGCCTCTCCTTGCTTTCATGTTCAACATCTTTTATATTCCGTTCAACAGACGGAGATCCCCAGATGACCATACGTGGCGCAGCGACAGCCGCAAGCGAGGAGCAGATCGCCCACACCCGCAACCGTCTGGTGCTTGAGCAGGCGAGGGCGGTCGGCCTGCTTGGCGCGGCCAAGAACACACGCCTTTCCGGCAGGGTGTCGTCGGAACTGATCGAGGCGGCTAAGAAGCGCGCCCACGTGACTTCCGACACCGAGCTGCTTGAGCTGGCCTTGTCGCGGCTGGCCATCGAAGACGATTTTGGCGCCCGGCTCGTCGGCCGCAAGGGCAGCATCCCCGCGGACATTGAACTTGGCGTTTGATCTAGGGGGCGCGCTGCGTTCCCTCAAGCCACAGCGGCGTACCGGAGGGCTGGAACGGCGGCCAGATTCCGCGCTGTCCTGGGCAGGGGACCAGCCGCCTGTCGGTGGTACCCTGCTTCTCGACACCAGCGTCTATCTGGATGTCCTGCAGGGACGCACGCCCGAAGTGGTCGATGATCTTCTCACCTATCGGCTTTGCCACCACTCCGCCGTCTGCCTTGGCGAGCTCAGCCACGTGTTCGGCCGGCTCGACCCGGCGCACCCGACGACGAAGCCGGTCCTGAAAGTGGTTGCGGACACGATCGAAGATATCCCCGCGCACCGGCTGCATGCACCTGACGCCACCGCCTGGGGACGCGCCGGCATGCTGGCCGGCCTGTTGTTCCGACTGAGCCATCTGCCGAAAGGGGAAGGGCACGAACGCCGCTTCCTCAACGATGCGCTGATCTTTCACCAGGCCGGTCTTTTGGGAGCGACGGTCCTGACCGGCAATGTTCGGGATTTCGATTATCTCAGCCAGCTTGTGCCGTCGGCGCGGGTGATTTTCTATCGGATCGCGGCAGCCTCTAGTCCGCCGCGTTGAAAGCGGGGAATGTGCACCATTATCGTCGTCGCAGAGGAAGGGCCGTCGGGTTGTGGAACGGTCCGCAGCGACGATCAGCATGAATTTTTGAGCTTCTGCTCGACGAGAGAGGCCTTTCCTGAGGGCGAACCCGAGGCTGGCTCGAGCCAAGAATGGTTATTGGGGCGAACGCGGAGAACGGCCACGGCTAAGCCTCTTGGGGGATTACCGGGATTGCCGATTACGCATACCGCCGGATGATCCGGCCGACGCGATCGAGATTCCGGCCTGAGGTCAAGACCGCCTACGGCTCGACGACGAGCGCTCCTGGATTGGGCTGACCGAAAGTAACCGCTTCGTCTGGCCGGGCCCGGATTTGCGAGCCGTCGACAGCGAGAGCGGCTATTACGGGGCGCTGTCGCACTGTATTCATTGATAAGACTCCGCTGTAAGCATTTTCAATAACTTAGTCGTGTAATTAAATTGAGAATTTGCATTTAATTTGAGATTCGCGCTTGGCTCACTGCACTTAATGTGAGATTCTGACCGCCATACGTTTGGCGTGAGTTCTTTGCAGGCTGCATGAGCGACGATACCGAGAATTACGAGGAACTGGCGCGCTGGAATGAGGCATGTCGGCGCGAAGAGGCTATCCGCGGGCTTTTGGAGCGCTATCCAAAAAGCCTGAACGGTCAGGCCGTAGCGGATCTGGCTTGGGAATTGAATCTCAGCCGGGCCACTCTCTACAGGATGATTAAGCTGTTTCGAGCAGGTGGCACCGTAAGTTCACTGATGGACCGAAAGCGCGGGCGCCGCCAAGGACATCGTGCCCTCGACAAAGATCGAGAAGCCGTTGTGCGTAGAACGATTGAAGGCTTTTATCTCAAACCGACACGCCCTTCCTTCGCCCGGTTGGTTCGGGAGGTCCAGATCGACTGCACGACGGCCGGTCTTGCTCCCCCAAATTGGCGCACCATCAAATCCCGCGTGGAAGAGATCGATCTGCAGGTGAGGGGGCGTAAGCGCGGCGAGAGCGAGATCGTCAAAGCAACAACCGCTACGCCCGGAAGTCTCTCGGCGTCGCGGCCGCTTGAGCTTGTTCAAATCGACCACACCAAAGTCGACGTATTCGTGGTCGGTGAAGACACGCGTCAGCCGCTCGGACGTCCGTGGCTGACACTGGCATTGGACATCTTTTCTCGGATGGTTGTGGGCTTCTATCTGACGATGGAGGCGCCCTCGCGATTGTCGACAAGCTTATGCATATTGCACTCTGTATTCGACAAGACCACGTGGTTGCAGGAAAGGGAAATCCATGAATCGTGGCCAGTGGCCGGGCTACCAGGCACGATCCATGTCGACAACGGCTCTGACTTTCGAAGTCGTGCGTTCGAACGCGCTTGTAGGGACAATGGCATAAAGGTCGATTGGCGGCCGCCGGGAACTCCCCATTTCGGCGGCCACATCGAACGGTTGATCGGTACTCAGATGGGCGCGGTTCACCTGCTGCCGGGATCGACCTCCAGCAGCATCGAGGAAAGGCGCGAGTATGATGCCAAACGCCATGCCGCACTGACACTGCGTGAGCTTGAGCGCTACATCACACTCGAGATCGTCGGGCAGTACCATCATGCCATCCATGGCGCACTGCGTCGGCCGCCGATTGCGGTCTGGCGACAGCACGAAAATGAGTTGGTGTTGCGTCTGCCGAAAGACCGTATGCAATTCTGGATCTCGTTCCTGCCGGAGGCAGAGAGAACGTTGCGACCGACCGGCATCCATCTCTTCCATATCCGCTACTGGTCGCCCGCTCTGTCCGCCGACCTTGGACGGACCAAAGCCCGCCTGATTGTGAAATACGACCCCCGCGATCTGTCGCGCGTTTTTGTCAGGCGTCCCACAGGCAACTTTGTGGAGGCGCGCTATGCCGATGTCACGCTTGCGCCGATTACATTGTGGGAGGCGCAGGCTGCACGGCGCAAACTCACCGCTAAGGGCAAGCGCGAAATCGATATGCATGTCCTTGTTCGCACAGCGCTTGCCCAGCGCGAACTGATCCAGGAGGCGAAGCTCAAGACACAAAGGCGCCAGCGACTTCCGAAACCGAATGTGGATGACGAGGAACTGGGCTCGCTTCGCGGCGTGGATTCAAGCAAACCTGTTCCCTCCGTCGAAGATCTGGATTGAGCTCGTTGACCCTGGATAACATCCATCTGACGCAAGCGGCGAAAGACTTGCTCGGCGAGCCTGACATTCTGCGTGTTCGCGCAATCAAGGCTCGCCGCTGGATTTTCTATCCGCGCGCCAAGCAGGCGCTCGATCGCCTCAATGTGCTTCTCGATCATCCTCGCGGCACCCGCATGCCCTCGATTGCGATCTACGGCGACAGCGGCATGGCCAAGACGATGATCATGGAGAAATTCTGCGACAATAATCCTGCAGCTTTTGATTCGACGACCGGCGTACAGAATATGCCGATACTGGCTATCGAAATGAGCGGCAAGCCAGGCGAGCGGCGTTTATACGCCGAAATTCTGGCTGCTCTTGGCGCGCCACAGGCACCCCGCGCCGACATCGTACAGATGGAGCAGGCGGCGTTGCGCCTTCTGAAAACGGTCGGCGTCCAGGTTCTGGTGATCGACGAAATACACAACATTCTCGCGGGTTCGTACCGCGAACAGCGGGTCGTGCTGAACACGCTGCGCTTTGTTAGCAATCGGCTTCAGATCTCACTGATGTGCTTCGGCGTTACCGAAGCCCGCGAGGCGATAAGCGGCGACGTTCAGCTTGCCCGCCGGTTCAGCGAGCTGACCTTGAACAGATGGGCGGCCAACGAACAGTTCGAAGCGCTGGTTTCGTCCATATTGCGGAATATGCCGCTCCGCCGACCGACAGTGCTGACGCCGAAATCTCTGCGCCGAATTCTGCAGATCAGCGGCGGCATCACTGCGAACATTTTCCAGGCGATTACTAGCTTAGCGGCCGATTCAATCGAGAGCGGCATCGAGCACATCACCGATGAAGCGGTGGAAAGCTGGTCGCCGCCAGTCAGTGCCGAAACAGCATACGCATGAACCGAGAACTCGGCGGTCCGAAGCCGCTTCCTGTCATTCTCGAACCTGTGCCGGATGAGCTCCTGTCGTCATGGATTGCGCGCCATGCGGGGTTCTATGGGGTCTCCCCGCTCACTATGCTCCGCCATGCGGTTCCGGAAGCAAAATCTTTGCGGCTGATCGATACAAAGCTGGGGCCAACCGACGCCGGCCACATTGCGAGGCTGTTTCGAACCCAATCGTCTGCAATTTTGGCAATGACCACATCAGGTTTCCCAGGTTCAGCAGCACGGCTCGCCGCGCCAAGCGCTATTCAATGTTGCTTCGCTTGTGCCGAGCAAAACAGAGGGCAGGGCGCAACAACTGCGGTGCAGCGAAGCTGGACCCAGGGTTGGCGGATAACCTGTCCCGTCTGCGGACTACGGCAACAAGACATAGGAGACGCAACATCTGCGCTTGTAAGCCCGCTGTCGCCGTTCGAGGGTCTTTGGAAAGATGCCATCCACGGTGAACGGCTCATCGATCATGGACTGAGGGGATCAGCTGCCGGTTGGGCATCGCCGATCGACATCGTCCGACTGCTGCTCGTGCGGCGGTGCCCGAAGCCCTTCAACCATGAGATATCGATAGTCCACGCAACGATCCTTGGCGCCGTCGTCCAAGGTTTCGATGAGTTCGTGGCCCAGCAGGGATTCCCAAGACCGACGATTGCAAGACCCATTTTGCCTGTCGGACTCCGCATAGCTCTCCTAGCGGGCATCTCAATCATCCACCAGGAAGGTCCCAAACTGGTTTCAGAACTCCAGCACCAAACGCTTGGCGCCCACTATACGCGGTTCGCCTCAATCGGCGCTGGCATGTCGGTTGAGAGAAGGTCCCCACTGCAGTTGAATTGAGACTCAGGGGCATTGAATCTCATCATTAGGTGCAGCGATTGCAAGAAGCCGGCGCAATCTCACAATTAAGCGCAGCGCGACACCAAATTTGACGAGTCATCGAACAGAAACTGTCGGCTGCGGAGACGAGAGTATGCTGGGTGGATGCTTGGGAGTTCGTGCTTGACGAAGGAAGCCAGCACAGCGCGCGGCAGCACCAGATACTCACCGGCTTGATTCGTCAGGACATAACGTTCGTAATCCAGCGGCGAAAAGCGGAAGTAAGCCAGCTGGTACGCGTCATCCACTGGTCGGCGAAAATCGCTCGCCGGAGCAAACCTAGTCATCCGACTGCAGGCCCGATCGGGAGAAGGCCAAAGCCAATATCGCGTTCCTAACTGAAGCTGTCTCGGCAGCGATCGTGCTCCGCAGATCTTGATCCAAGACCTCGAGCCGCAGCCTCTCTATCGTTGCGTCGGCCGAAGCTCCCCCGACCGCCTAGCTGAAGTTGATCGTGCAGACTGCGAAGCCGTCTTCGATAATGATCTCAACCGCAGCGTTCCCGGTTACCCGGTACGCTGCGCGCTTCACACAGTCGAGGGCGAAGACAGACAGATCAAACTTGGCGTGCGCAGTCCGAACCAGCTCGCTATCGCGAGGAGCGTCTGCCATCAGCAATAGCTGTAACCAGAGCAATGAGACCCGTGGCTCGCATGGCTGCTGTGATAGGCCAAAATGACGTCCGTACCGCTTGAGCGATCGAGCACCTCACCGTAGCCGAGGTCCCCAGGAACAATGCCAGCTTCAGCCAGCTTGGTCTGTGGCTGATTTGCCGATTCGACAAGCACTGTAGCCTGCGCATGGCCGCTGAGAATCATCGTGGCCGACAAAGCCACCGGTGACAGAAAACTACGCTTTGACATTATCCAAACCCCCGTTTGCACGGACTCATTAGCAAAGTGGGCCAATCTGGGCAAGTACCGATATTAGATAAGCGCTTAAGCTTTCACTAATATGGTCGCCCAATACTGTATTGTTGCGGTTGAGGGTTCCGTGTTCTGCGCACAAAGACTCGCCTCGCAACCTCATTCTTGGCCGAGTTCGCCCCGAATGTTCACGATCTGTGCTAAAAAAGTCGCATAAGGGCATTATGTTATGGCGTCCGGAATTATCTGTCGTCGGTTGGGGCTAGAGTCCAGAATTATCTGTCGTTGGCCGGACTGCTAAGTGGATGATATCCCGCTGCTTTCGCCCGAAGAGGTTGCCAATGCCCTTCTGACAACAGGTTACCAATGTGCCCCAACGACAATCAATTCCCGACTGGCCTTAAGGAGATGTTTTGATTGAGCTTATTACGGCCAAGAATGGGAACCTGAGGCCACCCCACACGCGCATTGGTAACCCCCAGCACAGGTTTGGTAACCCTCATCGAGCGAGTGGCGCTCGCACCTTTCGGCGTATTCGGTTCAGCTGCGGTCAGCAGATTCCCGTCCGCAGTGCGCGACCAACCCGACAAGACGGCTCGCCAGATATTGGTCGTTGATCGTTTCGTCGAGCGCTCTGCCTCATCGAGCTTTACGACTTCCTGGAATATCCGAAGGCGGTTATCAGCGATCCAACTGGCCCAGTCCCTAGCGGAGGCGTCATCGATCTCACGACCCAGCGCTATTGCAGCGCTTAATAGTATCTTCTCGCCGGGGGCTGACATTGATATTGCCTCCGCGAGGTGGTCTCCGATCTTCAATAGCCTACACGTTCGCGATGTAGCATATCCCCACAAAATTCTCAGGAATTGCCCCGCGTCGACGCCAGGTCGCTAGCTATGGGTGAGTGGCTGTCTACAGTTGAGTTTGCTGAGCTGGTCGGCATTAGGCGACAAGTCGCTTATCGCGCTCTTCGTTGGCGTCACTGGCGAAAAAATCCGCTCGAGGTACGGAAGGTCAATGTTCGGCGCGGCGGGAACGCCGGAGAGCAATATCAGGTGAATTCCACGTCCCTGCCGCTCGAATACCAGCACCGTTTAAAGGTCTCTCAAACCCTCGTTGAGAAGCACTCGAAATCAATCACCGGCAGGACGGCAGAGGACACATGGTGGCTCGATTACCTGAGGCCAGCGCTTCAGCATCCAGTCAAATCGACTGCCCGCACCGACGCCCTGGCCGAGCTAGCAGGCAACCCAACGCGGAACTGGGAGGGCACGGCGGTCAGCTATTCCCTGCGGACGCTGCAGCGCCATGCCGCACGCTATGACGAAGGCATGAAGGTCGGACGGCATAGTCGATCGGACAGGGGTAAGAAGCGTGTCGTCATAAGCCGGAGGTGGGACAAGCTGGTCCCGTTCGACGCATCCACCAAGGCAAAAATCGCGGAGGACCTAAAGCAGGAAATCCGCAGCCTCCTCAAAGGCGGCATGTCGTGGGGCCACACCCTGCAAGAAGCCGAGAAGATCCTGATCGACGCGACTCGGGCCTGGGGCTTTCGTCCCGGCGATCCTAACGTGCTGGAGCGCGCTTGTTCTATCCCAACCGACCTCGTCTCAGCGGAACTCCACTTCCGAAACGTCCACCGGTTTAAGCGCGACCATACGTGAGCATGCCACCGGCGCCGAGCATCAGCGGCTCGACGATCAGCGCGGCAACCTCGTCGTCACGCGAAAGCCGTTCGAAGGCGTCGAGCGTTTGCTGCTCTTGGCCGGCGGCAGGTAAGGGGATGGTATCGACCTGAGGAGGCCAACGAATGATAGCGCCCCTTTCCAAGAAGCTGCGCGAGCGCATCGTATTTGCAATCGAGGCTGGCGAGAGTTGCCGGTCGGTAGCGGCTCGTTTTGGGATTGCAGTTTCTTCCGTCGTTAAGTGGACCCAGCGCTATCGAATGAGCGGTTCTGTCGAGCAGATGAGTGGCCGCCGAAGGCGTGTTCTGGACCCTCATCGGGATTTCATTCAGGAGCGAATTGCCAATGCGCCGCATTTGACCCTGCATCAGTTGAAAGCTGAGCTTGAGGCACATGGTGTAAAGGTGTCACATGACACGATATGTCAATTCCTGCGGGGGGATTGGCTAAGCTTCAAGGGATGCTCAAGCTCTGTGCAAGCCTCGCGAGGCGATGCCAGCGCTTGGCCGTAGCCAACAGCAGAAAAACGCAACTTTCCTGCGTTGAATAGGGATCATTTGGGCGAAGCGCGCCCGATAAACCCTATATTGAACAGCTCCAACAGCTTCGGCAACAGCGAGCGAAGGGTGACGGTAGGTCATCTCGACGGGCAGCGTTGAGACAAGCTGATTGTCCTTCTCGCGCGAGGGGCTCTCTATCCACTTTGCTCAGAGGTTTAGCCATGGATGTAACAACGCGAATCATTAGGCACTTGCTCAATTCCAGCTCGGAAACGGTACCTGAGAATGCGATCGAACGTGCAAAGCTCTCCATCCTGGATACGATTGCGTGCGCAATCGGTGGATCCAACGATCCGATCGCGCACAGCGCGCGCCAATTGGGTGCATTGTCGGGTGGCAAGCCAGAATGCACAATCTGGGTTTCGGGACAAAAGCTCCCTTCGAGTTTAGCGGCACTCGTCAACGCAACGACAGCCAGAGCCCTCGATTTCGACGATACCTATGAAATTGGCATAAATGGCTGCCACGCTAGCGCATATAACGTCCCGCCGGCATTGGCACTGGCTGAACGCGATCCTTCTATAACTGGAGGCGATTTGCTGTCGGCCCTTGCGACGGCTATCGACCTGCATATCCGTCTGGCGCGAAGCATTACTAGCAGTGCGGGAGACACAGGCCGTGACAATATGGTCGCTGTCTGGGGCGCCACAGCGGTGAGTACCAGGCTGCTTCGGCTTGACGAACAAAAGACGCGTAATGCGTTCGGAATCGCTTACGCCCATGCTGCGGGCGAATTCCAAATGTACGACGAGACTGCACACACCGTAGCTTTGCAGCAGGGATTGAGGGCTCGCTCAGGCCTTGAGTCAGCACTTTCTGCCATGGTGGGCTTTAACGGCCCGCGAGAGCCATTCTTTGGGAGATATGGCTTCTACAAAGCTTTCGAACAGGCCTACGATCTTGATTTGCTTATGGAAAAGCTCGGCGACGACTTCGTAAACGCCTCTATTAGCTACAAGCCATGGCCGTCTTGCAGGGCAACGCATCATGGAATTGATGGTCTGCTCCAACTACGTGAGAAGCATAACTTCACCGCCGACGATATTGTTTCGATTCAGCTCGGGTTGAATCAGCGCTGTGAAAGCGTCGTGGCCCAGCCGCGCGATCAAAAGTGGAATCCAAATGACCCGGTTCTGGCGCGGTTCAGCCTCCCGTACGTCGTAGCTGTAGCGGCGGTGCGTGGCGGCGTTGCTATCAGCGATTTCCGAGCCGATGCGCTGGACGATCCCGCCGTGCGCCGAGTGCTGGCGGCAACCAAGGTCGAAGTTGATCCAGAAATCAATGTCACTCATGGCAGATACGGGAATTCGCCCACTGCGGTGAAAGTTCAACTTAAGTCTGGAGCACAATATTCCATACGCATTGACAAGCCATTCGGCCATCCCGAAAACCCGGCTTCGCTGACGGACGGCATGCTGAAACTTAAGGCTTGCGCCGAAATGTCGATGTTGTCGTTCCCCGAGAAGCAGCTCGGGTTGATCGGCGAGTTCATAAGCGACCTTGAGAAGCGCCCCACGTTGGCGCCGCTGTTCGATCTGCTGGTTGGCGCCAAATAAGGAGAGGTCCGGCAACCGAGCAATTTACAGGAGGTCACTGTGAGCAAGACTTGGTGCGAAGCCGCTAGCCCGTGGTCGCGCCGGCGTCTGGTCGAGACGGCGGGCGACATGATCAACCTTACCAGCAGCCCGACTCCTCATAACAAAATACAGTCACTTCACGCCGCTCTGACCGGTTGTTGATTGCCACTGAGAAGTGACCCGGCATTTCCACCGAGAAGTGACCCGCCTGTCATGTATGTTTCGGTTCGGGGTTTACGGTCAAGGTTCTGGCTTTCTCCTTCGCTTTTTTGGGCTTGTGTGCGGAGCTGTTTTTGAATCGGAAGCTATCGTTTCCGGTTTCCAGGATGTGGCAATGATGGGTCAGCCGGTCGAGTAGCGCGGTTGTCGTCTTGGCATCCCCGAAGACGCTGGCCCATTCGCTGAAGCTGAGGTTGGTGGTGATAATGACGCTTGTGCGTTCGTATAGCTTGCTCAGCAGAAGAGCAATGCTCCACCTGATGCACTGAACGGCAGATAGCCAAGTTCGTCCAGGACGACGAGATCAGAATGCACGAGGCGATTGGCGATCTGGCCGGACCTTCCCTGTGCCTTCTCCTGTTCCAGCGCATTGACCAACTCGACAGTCGAGAAGAAGCGAACCCGTTTGTGATGATGCTCGATGGCCTGCACGCCGAGAGCGGTCGCAATATGGGTTTGCCTGTTCCAGGGCCGCCGACGAGCACGATGTTGTTGGCTTCGTCGACGAACTCGCAACGATGAAGTTGCCGCACCAGTGCCTCGTTTACCTCGCTGCTGGCGAAGTCAAAGCCGTTGAGATCACGATAGGCTGGAAAGCGAGCTATCTTGAGCTGATAGGCTGTCGACCTGACCTCGCGTTCTGCCGTCTGGGCCTTCAGCAGTTGCGACAGGATGGGAATGGCGGCTTCAAATGCCGGCGCTCCCTGTTCGGTGAGTTCGCCTACAGCTTGCGCCATACCGTGCGTCTTCAGGCTCCTGAGCATGACGACGATTGCGCCACTGGCCGGATTATGACGCATGGCGCACCTCCAAGGCCTTTCTCTAAGCATCGTAGCGTTCGACATTGGCCTTCGGCTCCTTGGTAAGCGTCAAAGCCTGAGGAGCGTCGATGGTGGGGGGTGTGAGGGATTTGCCATCGACCAGGCGATGAAGCAGATTCAGCACATGGGTCTTGGTGGGAACACCGCCCTGCAATCCCATCTCCACGGCGGAGAGCACCGCCTGCTCGTCGTGCTGAAGGACAAGTGCCAGGATTTCGACCATCTCGCGATCGCCGCCGGGATTCTTGAGCAAATGCTGCTGCAAAGATCTGAATGCATCGGGAAGTTCGGCAAAAGGTGCTCCGTTGCGAAGGGCGCCTGGTTTGCGCTGAACAACAGCCAGATAGTGCCGCCAGTCATAGACCGTCTGTCCTGGCCGATCATGTGAGCGATCGATGATGCGGCGATGCTCACAGATGATCAAACCTTCCGCGGCAACCACGACACGATCTGGATAGACCCGCAGGCTCACGAGCCGGTTGGCAAAGGACGCCAGCACGCTGTAGCGATTGCGCTCCAGATGTATAAGGCAGGTCGGAGACACCCGCTTGGTGTATTCGACAAACTTATCGAAGGACCGTGATGCCGGCATCAGAGACCGGACTTCTTCGGTCCAGACGTCATTGATGGTCCCCCTCATTCGCCCATGTGGCGTCTGCTGTCAAACACCCTGCAACGCTGCTCAAGCCAGTCGTTCAGGGCATCCAGCGAGGGAAAGCGTGGAATGGGCTGCCAAAGCCGGTGACGTGCGTCCTGAACATTCTTCTCGACTTGTACTTTCTCCCAACCCGATGCCGGATTGCAGAACTCGGGTTCGAACAGATAGTGGCTGGCCATTACCATGAAGCGGACATTGACGTCGCGCTCCTTGCCTCGTCCGACCCTGTCGACCGCCGTCCTCATGTTGTCGTAGATGCCGCGCCGGGGAATGCCGCCAAACACACGGAAAGCGTGATTGTGCGCGTCAAACAGCATCTCGTGCGTCTGCAGCAGGTAGTCCGAACAATGAAGGCACGGCTGCAGCTCAGCTTCGTATGGGCCACCTGCAGCTTGGTGCGCTCATTGCCGATGATTGCCTAGTCTTCGGACCAATCGAACTGGAACGCTTCGCCGGGCTCAAACACCAAGGGAATGAAGGTCCCACGGCCGGACGTCTGCAACTCCCTTTGCCGATCAGATCTCCAATCCCGGGCAAAGGCCGCCACCCGATTGTATGAGCCCTCATAGCCAAGGCTGATCAGATCAGCGTGCAGCTGCTTGACTGTTCGCTTCTCCTTGCGAGACCTGTTGGCTTCTGTCTTCAGCCAGGCAGACAATCGGTCGGCAAAGGCATCGAGCTTGCTCGGCCGGACCGGCACCTTGAACTTCGGCTCGACGCCATCAGAACGCAGATATCTGCGAATGGTATTCCGCGACAGGCCGGTCCTGCGGCTGATCTCACGGATCGGTAAATGCTCTCGAAAATGCCAGCGTCGGATCACGCTCAATAACGCCATGTCGATCACTCCATAACCCCCGCTGAGACAGCAAGGGGTGGTTCAAACATGGGTCAATTCTCGATGGAAATATCCTCCAATGCCGGGTCACTTCTCAGTGGAAATCAACAATGCGCCGATGAAAGGCGCATCCAAATCCCGCAGTGTCAACTGCGACGTAGACCTGCCAAGGCGTGTCTGCGCGAATGCAAACAGGAGCCGGAAGGTGTCGCGAGAGGAGGCGATGGTGTTGGAGCTTACGCGTCGATGTCGCATGAGCCGATCGGTGAACCACCGCTCGATCAGCACGGCCAGATCCTTCGAGGCACTCATGAGCGAACCTCCCACCGCTCATCCAGCAGTCGCGCGGCATGGGTCATTAGCTCCGGCGCGGCGGATAGATACCAGTAAGTGTCGCGAACATTGGCGTGGCCGAGAAAGGTCGAGAGGACCGGCAGTTCCCGCTCGACATCTTCGCCCGCACGATACCAGTTGGTCAGGGCCTGGACGGCGAAACGGTGACGAAGATCGTGAATCCGCGGACCATTGCGCTGCCCCCGCTGCCGCAGACCGATCTGTCGCGACAGCTGCCAGAACACCCGGTGCACGTATTGGTGCAGCAATCTGCCGCCCTGCTCGGCGACAAAGAAATAGGGGCTACGAGGCGCGACGAGATGCGCGTCGCGCCGCGCGGCCTAGTCCGACAGCACGGCGACCGTCGTGGCATGGAGCGGGACCAGCCGCGACTTGCCGAACTTCGTCTCCCGAATGGTGAGGATAGCTTGGTCGAGATCGACGTCATCCCGGAGCAGGTCGAGCGCTTCGGAATGGCGTAGCCCGGCCACCGCTATCAATCCGAACAGGCAATGATATGTCCAGCGACGCAGGGCGTTGGCCGGCGGCAGCGACAGTGCCGCCGCCAGAAGTGCCGTGATCTCTGCATCGGTATAGATGTAGGGCTTGGCCCGCCGCGCCGGCGACACAGCGTCTTGAGGTGGCACTTCCGTCAGGGGATCGAAATGAGCGAGGTGCTGAGCGAAGCATCGCACATCGGTCAAGCGGATGGACCAACTCGGTTGTCGGCCGATCAACGTCACCCACTTCATTGCCAGCGCCGTGGTGACGGTCTCGGCGCCGCGAGCCTCCATGAAGGTAACGAAATCCGACAACCGTCGAGCGGGGCAATGATACTTGTATCCCAATCCCTGGCGCATGCCCACATAGCGCTCGAGCGCTGTTCGAAGACGGCTCATTGGATACCTCCCGGCCAGGGCAGGCTCAGTTCGCGCAGCTTCTCGATGTCGAGCTTGGCATAGATCCTCGGGCTGTCGATGTTCCGGTGACGAAGCAACTGGCCGATCTCGGCAAAGCTGGCCCCCGACCGCAGCAGGTCGGTCGCAAGGCTGTGGCGGAAGAGGTGGGCGCCGTGGTGCGCATAGCCGTGAATACCCGCCCGCTCGAGGGCCTCCTTCGCGATCAGTGTGCTGCGTTGCAGATAGTCACTTGCGTTCATGTGTCCTCTCCTTCGCGTCAACTGCGACGGAGAGAGCCTAAGCTATGCCGATCCAGCTACCGCTACGTTGAGGAAAGTGTTGGTAAAAACTTGCTCACTCGGCATAGTTCGGCGGTCGGCATAAACCTGCAAGCTCAATGGTGTCGACCCGCTCGGCTATCTCGCCGATGTCCTCACCAGGATCGTCAACGGCCACCCAACAGCCAGATCGACGATCTCCTGCCTTGGGTCTACATCAACAAGCTCGAGCTCAAGGCCGTGGCCTGAGAACACCGCTTACAATTCATCCGGGGCTGGTCCTCTCTTACTGCGGGCGTGGGCGGTTGCTGGCAACAAAGCGCGAACCTTGCCACTGCCTGCTTCTCGCCTTATGCGCGGCGATGGCTATGCCGGCGACCGGGCTGCGCCTTTCCTCGCGCCGTCAGGGCTCGGTACTTGCTTGTCAGTCGCGATTGGGCATTCCAGGCGATCTCCCTGAACGTCGGTTCGGGCGAAAGAAAGTGCCAATGACTAGTTAGAGAGCGAGCAAGTTTAAAACAAGCCGGCTCGTATACATCAAAAGTGTCTTGGCCGCTTGACCTCTGCAAGACGAGTCAAACTGACAGGCAGCAAGAAAACGCCGATTTCCTGCGTTGCCGAGACGTAGCGCGTGCGAAGCAGTCCGTCGACCCTGCTATGAACGAGATAGCTCCATTTAGGATACACATTCGGGAGGAACATTTCGATGTCGCAGGAATTCGATGATCGCAGCCGCCGCGGTGCCGGCAAGTCATTGCAGTCCGAACCCCAGTCGTGGCAGCTCGATCCGAGGTTAGGCGCACCCATGATCCCGGCGGATGAGTGGTCCTATTGGCCTTACAGCAGATGGACATTTTCACACGTAAGCGAATATACGCGAACCGCGAAGGTTTGGCGGGGGCCAGGACCGGTTCTGCCCCTTCCTTACCGGCTTAGGGACATCGGGCACATCGAGATTGCGTCTAGAGACGGCCGGCACGCCACCATCCGCGAATATCTCGAGAGCGACTATACTGACGGGTTTCTGGTTCTGCATCGCGGCGAGATCGTGTTCGAAACGTATATGAATGGCATGGAGCCGCACTCGAAGCACATTGCCAGATCGGGTTCGAAGTCCATCACGGGGACGGTGTTTGGGATCCTTGTACACCAGGGGCTTATCGATCCTGAAAGTCTGGTAACACGGTATTTGCCGGAACTTGAAGCGACCGCCTATCGCGGCGCCATTGTGCAGCACCTGCTGGACATGACTGCTGGTGCGACGATGAAGGGGTCATGGTACGTGCCACATACCGATTACTTCAACTACGGCGTAGCATCAGGGTATTTCGGCCCCGCCGAGGCACATCCTGACGCTCCAGCAGACGTGTGGCAAGCCATTCTGCGGATAACCGAGCAGGAGGCGCCGCACGGCACACGGTTCGCGTATTTTGACCCCCACATTGACCTGCTGGGGCTCATCATGCAGCGCGTAACCGGCAAGTTTCTTCCGGAGCTGTACAGTAGTGAATTGTGGGGGCCGATGGGGGCGGAGGAAGACGCCTGCCAAATCGTGGACAAATCCCGTTTCGCCATGTCGTCCGGAGGGTTCCAGGCCACACTTCGTGACTTTGCACGCTTCGCGCTTCTGCATCTGCGCCGCGGCAGACTGAACGGCAGGCAGATCGTCCCATCTCAATGGATCGAGACGACACGACGCCCTAACCCGCTTCTCTTTGAGTTGTTCGGACATCCGAGCGTATCTGAGAGGTCAGAGTTGCCAAACGGTGCTTATCACAATACGTTCTGGATCGAGGACCGAGAGAGAGGCGCCTTTATTGCATGGGGATATGGTGGCCAAATAATCTATATTGATCCGGAGGCGGACTTCGCGGTGGTGAAACTCTCCCATCAACCTAGCCAATTACCTGTGAAACGGGCGCAGTGGCCCGACCACGTATACAATGTCAGCAAACCCCTTCAGTTTGATTCATTTGCGGCGTTCCGCGCCATCCGAGATGAATTGGAGAGCTAAGAACTGCGACGGGCATGCGCGGCTCTCCGCGGCGACGGATAAGTCGATCGCGGGATCCTGCCGCGTGACCGATCGGCACACCCGGGTCATCAGCGAGGCGGGAGTGGTATCTGAGAGTACTCTCCGATGGGGTTCGTTTTGGTCAAGATGCTCCTGTGCCAGCTCATTCCGCGGGTCACTGTCTTCTCTTTGCGGGTCGGCGCTCGGGCCTCCGCATGATGGGATAAGGTGAGCCAGGCGTCCCAATCTATTTCACGACTTTGCGAACGCTGGTTCGGCGAAGCGAAATGGCTTTTTAGACGCCGGGCTGGCCGAAGAGAAGCAGGTTCGCCCCTTCTGCAGCCAGCTGTCGCTAGCGGTGATTGCCATCACTACCTGGGCAAAGAACCGGCTGCAGGAGCTGCTGCCCCAGGATTGGCGGCCCGCTCAGGCGCTCTACAAGGGCGCGCGAAACAGCTCCTCGAGCGCCGAAGTCCCTCATCCGTTAGCAGTCTCTCAGTTTGGACCCCACCAGCAACTGGTTCCCGCCCTGCCATCGTATCCGACACTAGATCTCAAGTTCCTCGTTCGCTCGCTTTGACTGCAACATGAACACAGGCGGTACAGCTGGGACGAAAGGGAAGGGAAAGTCGCGCACAACGCCGTGCACCAGTGCGTAGAGCTCAGTCCTACGTACTACTTGCGGCCCGACTCGTGCCACGAGGGTGGACTGCCCCTGAAAAGTGGTCCTCCCTGAGGTATGGCTTGCGAGCCGATGGAGGACTGAGGAAATGGCCAGAAAGAGACACAGTGCGGAAGAGATCGTCACGAAGCTGCGACAGGTTGACGTGCTGAGTTCGCAGGCAAATCGATCGCCGAAGCGATCCGATCAATAGGCGTGACGGAAGTAACGTATTACCGTTGGCGGTCCGAATACGGCGGTCTGAAGGGCGATCAGGTTAAGCGGCTTAAGGAGCTCGAGACGGAGAACTCGCGGCTTCGGCGCGCCGTCTCCGATCTGACCCTGGACAAGATGATCCTGGCGGAAGCTGCGCGGGGAAACTTCTAAGCCCCGCACGCCGCTGTGTCTGCGTGGATCATGTTGTTGCTGAACTTGGCGTTCCCGAACGACGGGCGTACAAACCGCCCGCGCCGCAAGCAATCCTGGGGCCGGCTGCGCAACCCGGACCAGCTTCGCCGGCCACCCCGGCCATAGCGCCTAGACCCGTCATGCACTAACATTAAACTCGGATCACCTGACGGGGGCAGGCCAAGGGCCCGCTGCGGGTCGGGAGTCGGGCCCGACGGACGGCGTCATCGACGGCCAATCGGCCAAACCCCGAAAGCGGCGGAATCCGGAATTCGTGACTTCACGAGGAGAAGAAGGTCAAGGGCCGCAAGCGACACATCGCCCAACACGATCGCCTGATTGTCGGTCTCGTAGTCCATGCCGCCGACACCCAGAATTAATTGAGATGGCGCACCGGCTTTCCTCAATTTGCATCATAAAACGCTGGCCACGTCTGCGCCATTGCCTGTAGGCGCTGCGCTGAAGCTCAACGAGTCGGCAGTCCGCCGGGCTCAAATTCAGTCTCTTTTCGGGAAGGTTTAGCTCGCTGTATGCCACGTTCGGGCGCAGGCGCTCGGGCCTTTGCCCCGGGTATAATGGGCAAGACGATGCTAGAGGGGTACTTCTCCGAGTGATGGACCCTGTTAATTGATGCGGAACCAATTGGAAAGCTGCCGATGGATTGCTTGATGATAGGGTTGGGAGCACCAATGGTTAGCTCAAGGCTGTGCCCTTCTCGGACTACATGACCGATTGGCGAGATCGACGTTCTTATCTCATATATTTTACCCGGCATGAGTTTTTCGCGTTCGCGGAATAGATGAACGATTTCGTCCGAAGAGGTCCGCTGTTCATCGATAGCGCGAAGCGACGCGCGCAGCTGGCCTGACTGGAGGAAGAGTACGTTGCCGTCAGGGCCGACGTCCTTCAATGTTAGTTCTATGTCTGTGTCATCCCCGTCGTCAATGCTGAGGTAGAGGGTCACTTGCGGGCCTCCAAGTAGCGTCATATCCGAGGCGGCCACGTCCGTCCGGTAGTTCAACACGCCTTGCTGATATGGCTTTGCCGCGAATTGCTCGTTGGTTCCGTAGAGCTCTGCCCCAGTGGGATATAGATAGGCGCGCGAGCCCCCATCGGGGCTAGAGCCGGGTTCATCAGCCGATATCCTGGCATCGGCCGTGAGATAGTAGAGGCGACGCTCGACCGCCGGTTCTGGCCAAGCCATGTGATGTGTAGCCCAACCCGCAACCTGCTTGTTGGGATCTCCTTCGGGCTCCCAAGCTTCCCAGTACACAGTTACTGGAGGTTCGTTTTCAATTCCATTCCTAACGCCCTTGACCCACCGGTCGAGGAATTTCATCCGTGCTTCGTCCACGAGCTTAGGAGATTGTGGCCCAAGTGCTCCGGTTCCTATGTGATCACCGTCCATTAGGAGAAGCTTCTTGTGCTCCACTTTCGGCATCAACTGACTAAATATGCGAGCGCTTTCCCTCACGGCATAGCGGTCCTGCCACGCACCAATAAGCATAGTGGGTACTCGAATCTTGCCGACCACCTCTTTGCGCGCCAAATAGATCGAATCCCACCATTCATCGTTTAGCGGATGGTTTCGAATCTTGTCGTAGAACGAATATTTGACCACCTGCCGGTCGCTCCCGCAAATCGCAGAACACTCAGTATCGCCTGCTTTGATCCGGTCACTCACTCCGCTGGCCTGATCGACGAACTGGCTGGTAAAAGCCCATTTTAAGCAATAGAGTTGTAGCATTCCGCCCTGGTAAATCCACTCATAGGCATCGAACATGCCGGCCGCTACGATGGCCCTCAAATGAGGCGGTTGTTCTGCCGCGACCCACATTTGAACCGAGGCCGCAGATGAATTGCCGACCATTCCAATATTGCCGTTGCTCCAGGGCTGCATAGCAATCCATTCGACAACTTCGGCACCATATATTCCCTCTTTCCGGTCGTACGATGTTTCGAGGGTACCTTCCGAACAACCTGTCGCAGGGAAGTTGGCCCCCACGAAAGCATAGCCGGCATCTAGAAACGGCTTCGCAACCTCAAAACGAGTTGCACTTGCGTTATATGGATCATAGAGGAAAATGGTCGGATGGTGGCCTGACTTGGGGCGGTAAGAGATGTATGCGATGCGTATTCCGTCTTGCATAGTTACGTAGCCGATGTCGCGCTCGACATCACGTTCAGTATAATGGGCATCAAGTGCCATTTGCGGATCCTTCTTAATGCCATTTTCATTGCTTAGTCGCGGCATTGGACAGCATGTAAAGCCGGACAGACGTTAGGTTTTCGGTTGGCTATCTCGATAATGTCCGGAAGGCAGATTGACTTCCGGCGCGTCCAGAACAAGATTTACGCCGATACAACGTTGAAGCCTCTACCGGCAGCCCCTAGGAGGTTGGTTGCCCCGCGAGGCTCATCGTTCATAGCGGCACTCTCCTTTTTTATCTTCGAATTTGCCAGCCTGCGGCTCTGGGCGGGCGATCGGACACTCAGGGCCCCTGTCATATAGCAGCGTCGATGGACCACTGCGTCCCATCTCCCGGAAAGAGTTGGGTGCCCGCGAAAATCCGAACGGACACGGCGAAGAAGAGCAGAATCGCGCGTCGCGCTGGGCAACCAGCCTCAGAACGGGTGGTTCATAAGCACTCCGTTCACGCTTCGAGCCAGCATTGCACCAATGCGTAGTCGTTGCCCAATTCTCGCATTGAGCTCTTCACGAACCCCTTCACGCCTGGCCCTGTCGCGTCGATGTGCTGGTTGAACGTCGGGGCGATCGTCCCGCCCTGGTCCCGAACGATGATGGCCATTTCGCGATAGAGGTTCTTGCGCTTGTCCTGGTCGAATTCGGCGCGCGCCTCGATGAGAAGCTTGTCGAACTTCTCGTTGAAAAAGTGCGTGTCGTTCCATGCCGCCGTCGACAAATAGGCGGTCGAGTACATCTGGTCCTGCGTCGGGCGACCATTCCAAGCGCCGGTCGAGAAGGGCTGCTTTAGCCAGACCTCCGACCAATAGCCGTCACTCGGCTCGCGCTTAACCTCGACGGTAATACCGGCCTTGGCGCAACTCTGCTGGTAGAGCTGGGCGGCGTCGACGGCGCCGGGGAAGGCCGAGTCGGAAGTCCTGAGCAGAATCGGACCGCTGTGACCCGACTTCTGATAATGGAACTTGGCCTTATCCGGATCGAAGGCGCGCTGCTCAATACCCTCGGGGAAGAGCTGATAGGAGGCATTGATTGGGAAGTCGTTGCCGATGGTGCCGTAGCCGCGTAGGATCTTGTCCAGCATTTCCTCGCGATCCATGGCCAGCTTCAAGGCCATTCTGAGATCGTTGTTGTCGAACGGCGCGGTGTCGCAGAACATGTTGAAGTAAGCGTAGCTCCGGCCCGCAACGTTCTGAATGGTCACGCCGGGAATATTTTTGAGCAGGTCGACGACCTTCGGCCCGAGGCTGTTGATAATGTGAACTTGGTTGCTTTGCAGGGCCGCAATACGCGCCGTGGCGTCGTTGATGACGATGATCTCGATCTGATCAGCATGGCCGAGCTTGTCGCCTTGCCAGTAATCTTTGAACTTTTCGCCGCCGTGCCGCACGCCCGGTTCGTTGACGGTCACCTTGTAGGGGCCGGCGCCGATCCCAGCGGCAGGATTGTCCTTGCCGCCATCGGGCTGGATGATCAGGTGATAATCGGTCATCAGATAGGGCAGATCAACGTTCGGCTCTTTGAGTGTGACCACGACGTCACGGCCATCGGCCTTGAGCGACTCTATGCCCTTCATGAGGCCAAGCGCGGCGGATTTCGATTTCTCGTCCGAATGGCGCTCGAGCGTTGCGACGACGTCCTGGGATGTGACTTCCTTGCCGTTGTGAAACTGAATGCCTTTGCGGATTTTCATCGTCCAGATCTTGGCATCCTTCGATGAGCCGATTTCCTCGGCAATGCGGTATTCGATGTCGCCGTCGGGGGTCATTTCCATCAGCAACTCGCCCCAACATTTGCCGAAGAGGATGGGGACCGAAGCAGGGAAGGACCCCGGGTCGAGACTGTCGGTCGCTGCACCGCCATCGACGCCAGCTTTCAGGAAGCCGCCCTTTCGCGGCGCCTGCGCCTTCGCGGCGCCGGCAAGAAGCGAGTTGGCGAAGGCAGCACTGACGCCGAGCGCCATCGCACGGCCGAGAAATTCACGTCGGCTCAGCCCGCCCGCAACAACGCGGTGGCTGAGATAGTCGAGTTCATGCGACATGGGCATTCTCTTTCCCTTGGTCCCGACGATGCGGCCATCATTTTCATGATAGTACCCGCCTCTATTCGGCCGTTTTGCGAATATTTTTCTTCTATCACGCAGGAAATCGGCGTTTTTTCCGCCCTGCACACAAAGAAGACGTGGTCAGAGAACTCCTCGCTCTACGCAACGAGACCGGTAATTTCTCTGGGGTCGAATACAGGTTGTTAGGCGCGCGTAGTCCATGAGCATCGCTTTGTCCGGGGGGAAAGCGATGGCGGTGGTATGGACGATCACGATCGAGGGCAGGAACGTGTCCGGTGACGTTTGCCGGAAGGCGGTCCGCATCGACAAGAGCTGGGAACGTCTGTTTGACGGCGACCTCGGCCTGTCGGTCGAGGACGGCAAGACCATCATGGCGGCGCTGCAGAGCGCGGTCGTGAACCATGAGGCGGAGACGTATTCCCTCTTTCGTCGGGTCTGCCCGGATTGCCACAGGTTTCGGTCGGTCAAGGACTACACGACGCGACGGATCCGGACTGTCTTTGGCATCGTGGAGGTGCGCAATCCTCGTTGGATGCTGTGTCGGGATCGTCACCCAGGCATGGTCGTTGCCTTTGCGTCGCTGCGGGAGATCTGCCCGGATCGAGCGACACCCGAGCTGATGGAACTGACGGCGCGGCTGGGGAGCATGATGCCGTACCGGCAGGCTGCCAGAATGCTTGCCGAATTCCTGCCCGTTGAGCCGACCGAGACGCATGCCACCGTGCGCAAGCGAACCATCAGGATCGGCGAACGGCTCGACGATCAGGTTGCTGAGGAAGAATTACACGCAAGGGCGCAAACGGACGAACGGCGCCAGCTTGAAATGCAGCTTCCCGGCGATCGACGCAAGGAGTTCGTCATCAGCATCGATACTGCGCATGTTCGCAGCGCCGATTCCAATTCAGCGCGCAACTTCGAGCTCGTTGTGGCCCGATGCGGCCGCGGCGGGCGGGGCGAAGACGGCGGTCGCTATTTCGTGACCAGCAACACCGACCAACGGGCAATCCGGGATCGCGCCCTTCATGCTCTTCGGGAAGTAGGCTACTGCGGCTTTGGCGATGTGACGGTGATTTCGGACGGTGCCGAAATCCTGAAGCGGCTACCCCGCGCAATGCCTAAGCCGACGGCCCACATTATCGACTGGTTCCACATCGCCATGAAGGTCCAGCCGATGCAGCAGATCGCCGATCAAATGGCTCGATCCCGATCGGTCTCTCTGAAGCGCTTCCCGCAATCGACCGTGACATCAGAGCGGTGAAGTGGCGCCTGTGGCATGGGCGGGTCGATCGCGCGATCACCGATCTGGAGCAACTCTTGGAGAGGGTGAAGGCTTGGCAAGGAGGCAGCGAGTTCTCCATCGCCCGACTTCAAAGCCTCGGCTTGCAGCTCCTAAGCTATGTCCGTTCGAACCGCGGCGCGATCGTCAACTATGGCAAGCGCTACCAAGCCGGGCTTCGCGTCGCAACGACTCTGGCTGAATCGGCGGTGAATTCACTTGTCGGCAAGCGGATGGTCAAGAAACAGCAGATGCGGTGGTCGCTCCACGGTGCTCACATGCTCATGCAGGTCAGGACGGCAGATCTCAACGGGGAGCTTCGCAATCGATTGCGGGCGCCCTTCCGACAGCCAGAGTCGAAGGTGCCACCACTATTCAAGCCCAAGCCGCCTCTCCTGCGCGCCGCCTAACCCCAGAGAAGTTACCGGTCTCCAAATCTGGGCGCCACCTTTCACCGCTTTTACGCATGTCCCAACGCGCAACGCCGATCGCCTGCGTGAATAGGTGACAATTCGCGGAAATCGGACACTTAGATGCGCTACAGTGGCCAAGGGCGCTGAGAGCGGTCCGATGTCTTATTGTGTAAGCTACCTGATGCGGGTGATTCAGAATTTTCGCAAGGATTCGCAACTTCGCCTTCTGCCCGGCAGCGAGCTCAGTCTCCTGCCGGGCATCGTGAGTGTCTGCGCGCGCAACGTCGGGCCTTCAACCGGTACCGGCGTTTGCGACCTCATAACGTAAAAGTCTCCTCTCGTAGCTGCCGTACGCCCGCCAAGTGTTCGTCGACCCTACGTACCGCCGTTTTGTAAACGGCTTGCAAAATAGGGGCTGGCCCTTTGACCAACCGTCGAGAGCTTGTTGTGCGTTGCTGCTAGGGGGGACTTTGAAGATGAAGGGGTGGGAGCGGAAAGAAATGCTGAACAATCGACGGTCGCATGGCCTTTGGGAGCGGACAGCTCCGCCGCCACCTGCAACAGAGAAGCTGGGGGGCGAGCTCGCCGCCGATGTCGCGATCGCCGGCGCCGGCTACACCGGGCTGTCCACTGCGCTGCACCTTGCCGAGCGGGGCCTGAACGCTGTCGTGATCGAGGCAGCCGAGATTGGTTTTGGCGCCGCCGGACGTAGCACCGGGTTGGTGAATGCGGGCCTCTGGGTGATGCCCTCGGCGCTCAAGGAGACGCTCGGTCCCCTCTATGGCGATCGTTTGCTTAATTTACTGCGCGATTCTCCACGCACCGTCTTCGAGATCGTCGACAAGCACAACTTGCAGTGCGAGTTGAAGCGGGCCGGAACGATCCATTGTGGAGCCGATAAGAAGGGCGTTGCCGAGATCGCGGAGCGAGCGCGGCAGTGGCAGGCGCTCGGCGCCCCAGTGCACATGCTTGATGCCGGGGAGACCCGTGACAAGACAGGCACCTCGGCCTTCCCCGCAGGTCTGCTCGACCTGCGTGCCGGGACCATCCAGCCGCTCGCCTATGTGCGCGGCCTCGCTGGCGCGGCGATTGCGGCCGGCGCGGCCGTCTTCACGGCGAGCCCAGTCGAGCACATCGTGCGCGAGGGCGGGGTCTGGCGGCTCGCCACACAAGGAGGAAGCGTCCGGGCCAAGTGGGTAGTTCTTTCGACCGACGCCTACACGTCGGGCATCCTCCCCGAGCTGCGCGGCGAGCAAGTGGTGTTGCCCTTTTTCCATGTCGCGACTGCGCCGCTCAGCCACAGAATTCGCCGCACGATCCTGCCCGAGGGGCACGGCGCGTGGGACACCCGCACCGTGCTGACCGCCTTTCGCACAGACAATGCCGGCCGCCTCATCGTCGGCAGCGTCGGCGCGCTCCGCGGAACCGGAACCGTTATCCATCGCAACTGGGCGCAGCGGCGCATCCAGGCGCTCTTTCCGCAAATCGGTAAGGTCGAACTGGAGCATGAGTGGTACGGTCGGATCGGCATGACGAACGACCATCTGCCCCGCCTTCACCTGCCAGCGGAAAATATGATTGCGCTCACGGGTTTCAATGGACGAGGCATCGCGCCTGGCACAGTGTTCGGCCGCGAGCTCGCCCGCCATATCAGCGGCGAGCTGCCGCTCGATGGGATGTTCCTGCCCGTATCTTCGGCGCAGAACGCCTCCTTCCGGGCCATCAGAGAAGGCTACTATGAGCTCGGCGCGCAAATCGCCCATTTGCCGCCGGCGTGCTGATCCGCGTCGTGGGAGCGCACAAGCTTCGCACCCTCGGCAGGCGCCACCACGGGATTATTGCAATTCCAGCCGTCGCCAGCCCATCCCGCTCCTGGCCTTCTGAGAAGACATTTCGCAGAGCAAGCAGCCGAATGACCGGTGGCATTTCCAAGTCCAGTTAATCGCGCCGTCGGTCGGGCGCTTCTCGACAAAAAAGGCTGATCTTGCGTTATCGCGGGACGCTGTCGGATTTCCACGAAGTTGGCATCACGAGAAATGCCGCTCAATAGGATCGATACCGCCATTCTAGGCCACGAACGAACCCGCTCGCCCCCAGCTTCGTCGCATTGCCCACGCGGGGCGTGGTGCTCGCGACCGTAAACCGACTTCAGGATGCTGGACGCGCTGTTGTCGCTCATCGAACATTCCGCCATCAGCACCACACGTGCCAGCCAGTCTATGCCGCGCGACAAAGTAGGACATCGCTGCTGTCGAGCCGGCGAAGTCGGCCTCCACGACCGAATGGCGAGCACGATGATCCCCGGATGCGCTTCGCGCAGCTCGCAAAGCGTTTATGGACCTCGCAGCGTTCCTTCCCGGTGATAATCTCAATTCTCGTTTGAGCAGAAATGTTCTTCGCCAGATATTCGTCGGGCAGCCGCGCGGCTCGCCAAGGGAGGTGTTGACGTGGGTGGCGACCGGAACGTTCTGGCGTCTGATCCTTGTGCGCCAGGATAACCCCGTTGCGCTCGCTTCAGCGCCAGGATGGCGTCGATGTGTTTGGCAAAAGCCGGCCATTCGATTGGCGGGATCACTCGTCGGACAGATCATAGAGAGGCGCGGCCGTAGGTAACGCACCGACCATCCACCGCCTCCCATGGGCAAATCCTGATCGAACTGCTTGCCTGTTCGTTGATTTCAACCCCAAATGCGCAAATCGTCGGGCCATACCAAGCGAGGGCCGCTTCAGCCGCATTCGCGGCCAGTGTTGTAGCCTTATAACCTTGGAGCGCGAACAATAATTGTCGAGGCACCGCTGCGCGCTGCGTCTGTTTCGCTCGATCGAAAGCACTGTGCGTGGAGGGTGTTCTCCATGATCCAGGGCGCTGGGCGACTTCCTTGTCTGCTACGCGAGCCGATGATTGAGTCGAAGAAAGTCGGTCCAAGTCGGCGTGCGGAGCGTCTCTGTCCAAGTGAAGACGGTGAAGGTTGCGCTGCAGCGTCCAATTGCGTGTACCAGCACGGCTAAATGCGTGTCGCTTTGCGCGCATGCTACCAAGAAGGGTGTCAATGTCCTCCTCAGATACCGAATAGCCCGTCCTGGCAACGATTGGCCTACTCCTGGGCTTTAAATCCCGTGCTAGCTCCGGTGCTCGAAATTCCGAACTTTCCAGATCGGAATCTTCCTATGGGCGTACCGGCAGAAGTATCCCCACCGCGGCAACCAACAACAGAGCGCACGCTGCCCCAATAGCGCCCAGGTCAAGGAGTAGTTCTTGGCAACGGCGCTTCAGATCCACTACCGGCCGCGATACCGCCGTAAGTCAAGGCGAAGTAGGTCGAGAGCGTGCGACCGACAACCCATCTGGGAGTAGCCAACTGGACCCAGACGTCGGTCCCAGTCCAGGTGATCAGCCAGATATCCAGATCGATCGAAACACTTGATTGCGAAGCGGCGAGAGTGGGACGACGAGAAGCTTCGTGCTGCATAACCTGTTTACCTCCAGTGACGCGGCGCATCCTCGTCGTCTCCATGACCAGTCCTGGGGCCATGCTCGGCAATTCCCGCGTGCGGCTAAGCCCGGGCAAAGACGCTGGGAGCCGATGAATGCTTTTCAGAAGGGACAACTGGCAGCGCTGTTTGCGCTCACTTTGGGACCCCGGCCATTGAAGGTAATTCAGTACCATATCGCAGAGATACAACGCGACGATATCTCGTTCATCGTCGCGAAGCGAAGCTTATGCGTGCACCTGTTTTAGTTTCCAATGCGCGCGCAGGCTTTAAGCGCGATGGCGATACAGGCAAGCCATCCCCGCAAAAAGGTCATCAGGTTCCGTCGTGATCTCAAGGGCGCTCGAAATGCGCCGGGCCTGCGGGGGATGCCAGCCGCTGGCCCGGAGCGGGCGGGCAGAACCGGTGTATCTCGTCGAGATCACTGCGCGAAATCTCGCCGCTTTTCTGCATAGGTCAGGTTAAAGACGCCGCTCTTCTGCGCAGATACGCGAGGAATGGCGCGAATAGGTCAACCAGATCCGCTACAGTCACCATGTGCACCGCTCGCTATTTGATGCGCTCGATGCGGGTGATCCAGACCTTTTTTAAAAAGGATTCGCAGCTACGCCTCCTCCCAAGGCGCGCCGGCCCGGCAGCGAGCTCAGTCTCCTGCCGGGCGTCGGTGTCTGCGTAGCAGCGGAGTCGGACCATCCACCTGTCTCACTCGCGCCGATATATGGGCGCGATTCCTTCCGAACGTTGCCTCGGCTGAATTGCCGGAACAGCCTAGCATGGAAGCTAATGGCTTGGCGGACAACCTTCGTTGGCGGTTGCTATAATTTCGTAAGGGATGTTGCAAGAACACAAGAAACGAGAGAGGAATGAAGATCCTTGTGCCCGTGAAGCGGGTTGTGGACGCCAACGTCAAGGTCCGCGTGAAAGCCGACGGACTGGGCGTCGAGCTTGCCAACCTCAAGATGGCAATGAACCCGTTCGACGAGGAGGCGCGATAGGCGCCCATGGCGAGCGCGGTGCGCAGCGTCTCCTGGGCCTCCTGTGGACCGATCGAAACGACGATGATCTCTTCTGCCTTGCGGCTTCCTTGATGCGGATCGCTTCCTCGACCGCGATCTCGTCTCGTCGTCTCGCTCTCCGGCTCCTATGACACGATCGTGGCGCCTGCCACCTCGTCGGGCAAGAATGTCGCGCCGCGCGTGTGAGCCCTGCTCGATGTCGCGCAGGTGTCCGAGATCATCGAAGTCGTCTCGCCCGAAACGCTCAAGCGGCCGATCTATGCCGGCAACGTCATCCAGACCGTGCAGGCAACCGACGCCAAGAAGGTGATCACGGTGCGCACTGCCTCCTTCCAGGGGCGCCCGAGGGCGGTTCGGTCTGAGTCGAAACGGCCAGCGCCGCGGCCAATCCCGGCCTCTCGACCTTCCTCGAGAACAAGCTGTGCGAGAACGACCGTTCTGAGCTGACCTCGGCCAAGATCATCATCTCGGCGGGCGCCCTTGGCTCGTCGGAGAAGTTCCATGAAGTCATCCTGCCGGTTGCCGACAAGCTCGGCGCCGCCGTCGGCGCAAGCCGTGCCGCCGTCGACGCCAGCTACGCCCCGAACGACTGCCAGGTCGGCCAGACCCGCAAAGTGGTTTCGCACCTTCATCAAGGAAACCGAACCGTCGTTTTCCCGGCAAGCTCCGGTTCTTACCGTTCCGAAAGATGGCCTGAGATGGCGGCCAGGTCGACGCAGATCCAGTTTGCTATCGAGGACCACCACCGTCACGTATACTCTGTCCCTCATGGTCGTCGGAATGATCCAGAAAGTCCACAATGACCAAGGACGTGCATTCTAACCTAGCCGGTTGGATACTCGTCCTAATCGCATGCGGATAGCTTCCTCAATTGGCTTCGCGCCGTTCAACCGCCCTCAGCGTGCAGCGTGAAGCTGGGAGACCGCCCCGACGGGCGTTTGCGTTAGTGATCTTCCCCCGCGCAATCAAACAGATTGCTCCAGGGCGCCGCCGCTTGCCGCGCCGGCATTTGCCTTTGGTCCGCAGCCTTCAAGCCCCGACTCGCTCAACTCTCGCCAGCGTCCACCCCATTGAGGTGGATATTGAATCAGGACGAAACGCAGCTGTCGCAGCCGCCCCAATTTCCAGTTGGCCATCCAAGGTCTAGCGCCGACTTGTACGAAATCTGCGCAACCAGCTACAGAACGCTGATTTCCTGCGGTACCCGGCCGATATTTCGCTCAACCCGGGCGGCGGAACGAGCTAAGTTACAAGAAACGGCATTGGCCGTCCTCTCACGTTTAAACCGGCCACTAGCCTTACAGGCTGCCCAACTCGAAGGAGTCCCCCCTATGAACCAAATCGCCAAAGATGTGAGCCTCGCACTTTTCGACCGCTTGGAGTCTGAGGTGCGTAGCTACGTCCGCTCGTTTCCGGTCCTATTCGACCGGGGAGTTGGTACGACGCTCACGGCGGCGGATGGTCAGGAATATCTGGACTTCTTCGGTGGCGCGGGTGCGCTCAACTACGGCCATAACAACCCAGCATTCAAGCAGGCGTTGTTAGACTATATTGAGCGCGATGGGATCGTACACAGCCTTGATCTGGCCACAACAGCTAAGAAGGGATTTATTGAAGCTTTCGAGCGCTATATCCTGAAGCCCCGTGGTCTAAGGTACAAACTGCAGTTCACGGGTCCTACGGGTGCCAATGCCGTAGAAGCGGCGCTGAAGCTGGCTCGCCAGGTAACCGGTCGGTCAAATATTGTCTCCTTTACGGGGTCCTATCACGGGGTCAGCGCGGGATCGTTGGCGGCGACCGCGAATAAAGACATGAGGACAGCGGCAGGCTTTCCGCTCGCTCACGTGACATCGTTGCCATTCGAAGGTTACCTAGGGGACTCGTTTGACACGATCGCGTACCTCGAGAAGCTTCTCGTGGATCCGTCAAGCGGTTTTGATACCCCTGCCGCGGTGATCCTCGAGGCGGTTCAAGGTGAAGGGGGCATTAACCCCGCCAGCGTTGAGTGGCTGCAGCGGTTGCGTGAGCTAACTTCGCGGCACGGGATTTTACTGATCCTGGATGACATCCAGGCTGGTGTCGGACGCACGGGGAAATTCTTCAGTTTCGAACCATCTGGCATCGTGCCAGACATCGTTACCCTGTCCAAGTCGTTGTCGGCATACGGCACACCGATGGCTCTTGTTCTAATCAAGCCCGACCTGGATGTTTGGAAGCCGGCAGCGCATACCGGGACCTTCCGGGGCAACAATTTGGCCTTCATTACTGCTCGCGCAGCGCTTGAAACTTACTGGTCCGATTCAAAGTTTGAGGATGACATTGCGCGGAAATCTGAGATTCTGGCTACCGAGCTTGCATCTATTGCCGCCGATCACCCATCTCTCGGGCTGAGCGTGAGGGGCCGCGGACTGATGTATGGGCTCGTTTCACCAAAGGATCACTCGTTGCCTGCGCGTGTTTCGAAGGAGGCCTTCGCTCGCCGTCTGGTCCTAGAAACCGCTGGTTCATACGGTGAAGTGCTAAAGTTCATGCCGGCCCTCACCATAGCCGAGGCTGATCTGCGACGGGGCTTGTCAATCATCCGCGACTGCGTACGAGCGGTGCAGGACGGCACGGCGGCAAGTCGCTGACAGAAGAGGCGTACCACAAAAGCAGCGCCGATCGGTTTGCTTGTGTCTTCGCAGGGCAGTTTCCCTACCTAGGCAATCCGAACGGGTTTCCGCTTCAGCGCGAAACCCTAAGGATTTGCCGCATGTCAGTACTTCTGCGTAATTATTAGTTTGGAGGATTCGATGGCTGGGGCAGAAGTTAACAGAAATTACATAGACGGAGAGTGGAGAGATTCTTCGTCCGGCGGACGGATCGAGGTTGACGACCCCTCAACTGGGGAGACCATTGCGGTCGTCGCAGAGGCGGGACCGGAAGACGTTCATCTCGCCGTTGCCGCCGCCAACCGAGTTTTTCGTGACCGCGTTCTGATAGACATGCATCCCTATGACCGGGGACAGATGCTCTTTCGTGTGGCAGACGCGATCGAGGCGCGCAGCGAGGAGATCGCGACCATTAACTGCATCGAGACGGGCAAGGCGTTGGACCTTGCCCGGGGTGAGGTCCGCACGGCTGTACGCTACCTGCGCTACTATGCTGGTTTGGCCGATAAGCTTGAAGGCCGATCGATCCCTCGCGGGGCCGAGTTCGTCGATTACACCGTCCGGAGCCCCTTCGGTGTTTCGGCCCAGATCGTGCCATGGAATGGTCCTCTTGAACTAACGGCTCGTTCGCTTGCTTGCGCCATTGCCACCGGCAATTCAGTCGTGGTTAAGTCTCCCGAATTGGCTCCCCTGTCTGGGGTGGAGTTTGCGCGCGCCTGCGAAACCGCAGGGTTGCCCGCAGGGGCCGTCAACGTAATCACCGGTTACGGGCAGACCGCCGGCCAAGCGCTGATCGAACATCCCGATGTTCGTCACATCGTGTTCACCGGATCCACAGCAACCGGGCGATCGGTGCTCAAGGCCGCGTCGGAACGCATCGTCCCCTGTATCATGGAACTGGGCGGCAAGTCAGCGGCTGTCGTGTATTCCGACGCAGATCTCGATGCTGTCGTAGACGCGGTACGTGTCGGAACCTATCTGAACGCAGGCCAGAACTGTAACAATTTGACGAGGCTGCTCGTCGAGCGGTCGGTCGCGGAAGAACTATTGGAGAAAGTGAAAGTCTGCGTCGAAGGACTCACCGTTGGTCCGGGGCAGGACAATTGTGACATCACTCCAATGATCTCTCAGAAGCAGCGCCAGGGGGTGACGGAAGCCTGTGAGGTTGCCGTTTTGGAGGGAGCGCGGGTGGTGACCGGCGGAGCCGCACTTTCGGAGCGCAGCGGCTATTTTATGGCTGCGACGGTTTTTGCCGATGTCACGCGAGACAGCAACCTCTTCCAAAGGGAAGTATTCGGTCCCGTTCTGGCGGTAACTGCATTCGATGACCCAGCTGCGGGGATTGAACTAGCCAACGATACTGATCAAGGATTGGCAGCTGGCGTGTTCACGCGGGATATCGACCGTGCTCTTTGGTGCGCCGATCGCCTTTGGGCTGGCCAGGTGTACGTGAATGGGTGGTACGTCGGCGGAGTAGAAACACCATTCGGCGGCGTAAAGCAGTCAGGCTACGGCCGGGAAAAGGGACAGGAAGCACTTGATGGCTACGTCCAGACAAGAAATATCGGCATTCGGATCTCGCAGCCATCATCCGGTGGAGGTAAAAGGCTCTAGGGCCGCACCGTCACGCGCGATCAGGTATTTGCTCAGGCATTTGCACTAACCGCGGCATGCTTTCCCGTGCGTTGCTCGTAGGGCGCCTGCCGCGATCATGCGTCATGCCCACGCGCAAGACAGGAGGGGTCATTGCTTTTCGACTATATAATTGTGGGTGGCGGCTCGTCGGGATGCGTGATGGCGAACCGGCTATCGGCGAATGGCAGTCACGTCCTGCTCATAGAGGCTGGTCCTGATTTTCCTCCGCACGCTGTCCCTGATGATATCCTCGATGGGAACCCTACGCGCGCTTACTACAATCAACGGTACCAATGGCCGTCGCTCACCGCAGCCGTTTCGCGAAATAGCGACCGACGTGTTCACTACGAGCAAGCTCGTGTCATAGGGGGAGGCTCCAGCATCAACGCTCAGGTCGCCAACCGGGGCGGCCCTGCCGATTATGATGAGTGGGCATCCAGCGGGGCGACGGGTTGGGATTGGGAAGGCGTCCTGCCGTATTTCCGCCGGCTTGAATGCGATATGGATTTTCGCGATCGCTTCCACGGCAATAGCGGGCCGCTGCCGATAAGCCGCGCGGACAGAGCTGAGTGGTCGGGGTTCGTCAACGCGGTGTCGACGGCTTTCGAAGATGAAAACATACCCTTCCGGCCAGACTTCAACGGTGAGTTCCGCGACGGCCACTCCGTTGCTCCACTCACAAGCCTTAACCGTCGTCGCGTGTCGGCTGCGATGGCCTATTTACCAGAGAGTGTGCGGGCTCGACCCAACCTAAAAATATTGTCTGATACAACGGTCTTAAAGTTAGCCTGCTCGGGTCGCCAGTTGACGGGCGTTGATACCGATAGCAAAACCGGACCAAAGCCATATAGCGCTAAAACGGTGATCCTATGCGCTGGGGCTATACATTCGCCAGCGATATTGCTGCGATCCGGGATTGGGTCGGGTAAAGCTTTATCTGAAATCGGAATTCAAGTTGTAGCAGACCTTGAAGGGGTTGGAAAAAATCTGCAGGAGCACGCCGGGGTCGCCATATCGGCATACTTGAAGCCAAAGGATAGGATGCTGCCAACCGCGACAGGATATATCCAGATGCATGCTCGATATTCTTCCGGTCACGATGGTTGCCCTCCCACCGACATGGCCGTCTCGATTCTGGCAAAGTCTGCTTGGCATCCCGTTGGCAAACGTCTAGGGACGCTCAACTTCTGGGTCAATCGCGTCTACTCGACAGGAACTGTCTCGCTCGTAAGTCCCTCTCATCTCGCTGAACCAGAAGTGAATTTTGACATGTTGAGCGACGAACGCGACGCTGAGCGGTTGAAAAGCGCGTTTCGATTCATTGCGAGACTGATCAATCATAAGGCTCTGGTGAGCACTGCGCTCGACCCTTTTCCGTCTACGTGGACGGGACGAGCAAAGCGCATAGGCAAGTACAACCGTTTGAATTACGGTCTCACATCCTTTCTCGCGGCCGTCATGGACAGTTCCGCGTCACTCCGTCGAGGCCTTATCAGATTCGCAATCACCGATGGTCGCAGCATCTCAGACCTTCTAGACGATGACGAGCTCCTTGATCGGTTCGTAAGACAAAACGTTTTCGGGAACTTTCATCCAACGTCAACCTGCAGAATGGGATCTGCTCAGGATCCGACCAGCGTGACGGATCCGTCAGGCCGCGTCCATGGAATGTTGGGTTTGAGAGTAGCCGATGCGTCGGTGATGCCATTCTGCCCGCGAGCAAATACGAACATCCCTACGATAATGGTGGCCGAGAAGATGTCTGACGCCGTACTGCATGACCGGCAGCAGCAATAAACGCGCGGTTGTCGGGCAAATCTGGAGCCGGAGCAGGTTGCTTTTCGGGCGAACGTAACCATTTGCCGATACGAGCGCCGCTCGTCGGGAGTCATGCACGAGACGGGTCATCCCAAATTGTGTGCGGTGAGGCCGACGCGCGCAAGTATCCTGAACCAGCCGACGACCCAAATGTCATGAGTCCGGTGTCGTCCTGACTTGGCTCGCGATGCTGATGGAACTTGATGCTGTCTTAGCGCTCGCCTCGCGCCACCAAGCCCCGCAGTACACATGAGCGCATGCGCGCGGCATACCTTTGGTTAAAGATTCCTTTTGTGAAGCAAAAGGGCTCGGTTGCTCCGCACGCTAATCGCCACGTCGTCAACACCACGATACCCTGCCCAGTGCCCCCTGGTCCGAGGCGGCGAGCTCTGCGGCGCGGCAATCTGGGCCGCATTGCCTCGTCGAAAATGTTCCTGAATGTTCAACCGTTGCCTCACATAAGTTGCTCCCTACCGAGGGGTATGAGCAGGGGCGACTATGGGACGGCTGAGCATAGCGACACGGAAAGAACTGACGACGGCGGTTTCAGAGCGCTATCGTGCTTCGACGCGAGCGGAGAAGGCGAGAATTTTGGATGAGTTCGTCGTCATCACCGGCTTTCACCGCAAGCACGCGATGCGGCTGCTACGACGCGGTAAGGGGCCGGTTTCAGGCCGGCGAGCGCGGCCGCGGATTTATGATGAAGCGGAACGCAATGCGCTCATATTGCTCTGGGAGGCGTCTGACCGCGTCTGCGGCAAGCGGCTGAAGGCGTTGCTGCCGTCCTTCTCGAGGCGATGGAACGGCACGGTCATTTCGACCTGGCGCCCGAAATCCGAAGCAAATTGCTGGCGATGAGCGCAGCCACGATCGACAGGACGCTGGGACCGATCCGAGAAGGCTTGGGACGTCCCCGACGACGGCCCGCGGCGCATGCCCTGCGACGGAGCATTCCCATTAGAACGTCGGCGATTGGGACGATCCAGCGCCAGGCTTCGTTGAGGCGTCGCCCATAGCGGCCCTTCGGCTCGCGGCAGCTTCCTCCAAACCCTCGTGCTCACCGACATCGCAACCGGCTGGACGGAATGTGCGCCGCTGCTGGTTCGCGAACAGACGCTGTTGAGCACGGTGCTCACAGAATTGCGCAAGCAACTGCCCTTCGCGCTTCTCGGCCTGGATACGGACAACGACACCGTTTTCATGAACGAGACGCTGAAGGACTACTGCGACGCCGCCAACATCGTCTTCACGCGCTGCCGCCCCCATCGCAAGAACGACCAGGCCTTTGTCGAGCAGAAGAATGGCGCCGTGGTGCGCAGGATGGTTGGATATCGTCGGTTCGAGGGGCTCGAGGCCGTCACGCTGTTGGCGAAGCTCTACCGATCAGTGCGGCTGTTCGTGAACTTCTTTCAACCGTCGTTCAAATTGATCGCGAAGCAGCGCGACGGCGCGCGTGTGCGCAAGACCTACAGTCCGCCGGCTACGCCGCATCAGCGTCTGGTTGACGACGCTCGCACGTCAGATGCAGTCCGCTCCCGTCTGCAGGAAATCTACGCCGGACTCGATCCTGTCCTGCTGTTGCGCGATATCCGCGCCATGCAGGAGCGGCTCGCTGCGCTTGCCGATACTTCGCCGGCCGTGCGCCCTGACGGGGCAGCCCAGCCGATCGACCTTTTCCTGGCGACTTTGCGGACTGCCTGGGAGGACGGTGCTATCCGGCCGACGGATCGCCCGATTGTGAAAGCCAAAAGGGGGCGGCGGCGTCCTGACCCTCTCGTCAAGGCGACTGCGGACTTACGAAATTGGTTCGAAGCCGAACCATGGCGAACCGGCAGCGAACTTCTGTCGCGACTGCAGGCCGAGTACCCCGGCGATTACCCGGACAAACTGCTTCGAACGCTTCAGCGCCGGCTAAAGGTCTGGCGCAGCGAACAGGCGGACGCGTTGCTGTTTGGCCCCTTGAACAAGGAGCCGCCGATCCTGGAGATCGCAAGGCCACACTGAGGCGCCGTGGCGCTCGCGAAGGAGGCCGGGCGCTGCGAAACCCCGGCCATCTCCGCGCCCGGCCTCCTTCTCCCCAAGCCGGGAGCAAAATGGATGAGGCAACGCTCGAATCTCGGGGAGCATCGTTACGTGAGGCAATACGACCTCTCTCCCAGATTGATGGTGTGGAACGGCCCCGCTACCGACAGCATCTAAGTGCTAGAACGTGGTCGTTGCAAGCAACGCCACAAGGAAGGGAGCCGTTCCGTGAAGCAGGTTAACACCATCGGCCTGGATTTGGCCAAGAACGTTTTTCAAATTCATGGCGCCGACGCCGAGGGCGCGCCGATTTTCAATCGCAAACTGCGTCGAGCCGAGCTGCTGGTTTTTTTCGAAAAGCTTCCGCGGTGTCTGGTTGGTTTGGAAGCGTGCGGCGGTTCGCATTATTGGGCGCGCGAGATTGCGGCGCTCGGTCACGACGTGCGTTTGATCCCGCCGATTTATGTGAAGCCCTTCGTGAAACGAGGCAAGACGGACGCCGCCGACGCCGAAGCGATCAGCGAAGCCGTCACCCGCAAGACCATGCGTTTCGTTCCGATCAAATCGGCTGATCAACAAGCGGCGGCCATGGTGCTGAGGACGCGCGCCCTTTTGATCCGCCAGCAAACTCAGGCGATCAACGCGCTTCGCGGGCATTTGTCGGAGTTGGGCGTTGTTGCCGCCCTCGGCACGGCTAAAGTGGCTGCGTTGATCGAGATCGTGCGGGACGAGGAGGACGTTTGCCTGCCAAAAGCCGCTCGAATGGCTTTGGCTGAAATCGCCGATCAGATCGAGGCGCTGACGCGTCAAATCGACAAGCTCGAACGAGGGATCGTCGGCGAGGCGAAGCGCGACGAGGACATGCGACGGCTGACGACAATTCCGGGCGTCGGAGCGATCCGGCGGCTACCGTCAAAGCGCTGATCCCGGATCCCGACGGGTTCAAATCCGCCCGTCACTTCGCCGCCTGGCTAGGACTGACGCCAAAGCCCCATTCGAGCGGTGGCAAGGAGCGGCTCGGCGGCATATCGAAAATGGGCAACCCAACGCTCCGCTCGCTGCTTGTTTGTGGCGCGACGTCGGTCTTGCGACGCGTGAAGGGCAACGACAAAGCGCCGCGATGGCTAGTCGCGCTTTTAGCGCGGCGGCCTTTCAAGGTCGTCGCAATCGCGCTCGCCAACAAGATGGCGAGGATCATTTGGGCGCTGCTCACCAGGGGCGGGACATACCGAAATACTGGCGCGGCGAGCGGCGCAGCACACGCCTGAGCCGAACGACGACCAGGACGGACTGGCCGGCGCGACGCCGGACAGAGGCGAGGTGCAAAATTAGACGATGATCCACGGGACGAAATCCCGAGGCGAGAGAGGCCGGCGCGACAATGCGCTTAAAGCGCGTCAGATTCATCAGCCCATCGCATCGCGAATTTCATCGAGGCCAGCGGTCTTAGACCGCGCTGAAAGGCCGGACATATGACCGCACCGATCCCGCTGGATGAAATGTCTGAAAAAAGTCCTTGCCCGCGTGGCCGTTCCACATATGTCGCGCTATAGAGCTCGCCCGCTGTCGCAGCGCAGCGCTACTAGAACGATGGCAAAAAGGCATAGGCGTACCGCGTGCCCGGTCCAATTCGCCATCCGCGTAGCGGGCCCTTTGGCAGCAGTCGGACAACAGGGCCGTGGCCCATGCTTTAGCAACAGCGAATTAGCGCCCGAATCGCCGGTTTCCTGCGTGTATGAGCCAAAAAACGTCCGAAATGCTGTAATTTAAGTGATATCGTAATCGGCAGGGAGATGGGGGGCCGAGCATCCAATTCGCGTCCAAGAATATGTGAACGGTGTTTCACCGTTTGGGCGCGCCAGCCCGAAACATAAGGAGGAGATATGGACAAGCGCCAACACCTTACACCCGGATCGATCCCTGAGACGGAAAGTTCTAAGGGGAATGGCCGCACTGGGCATCTCGGCGGTAGCTACCGCCCGGCATTAAAGGGGCAATCCGCAATGATGATCCACTCGAGCTCGCTCACCCCTTCAAACCAAACTCCGGCTATCCAGCCTTTGCACTTCCAAAAAGCGAGAAGGACACAGTGGCCGCGATGAACGCGCTGTTGAAGGATTATATGAGCTTTGCTGAGTCGCGTTTCCCATCCTGATGCATCTCCCCCCTTAGGCCGGGGAATGTCAAATTGGATATTAGAAATGAACGAATTCGTCATCACCTTCAGCGTGTTAGCGCTCGCCCATGGCCTCCTGATTACAATAATTGTAACGATCGGGGCTTCTCTGGTGGCAATAGCGCTCGGGCTTATCGCCGGATTAACTCGGGTTTCTTCCCAGTGGCCGCTGGGATGGCTAGCGGTTGCATATGTCGAATTCTTTCGCGGAACTTCGCTTCTGGTACAGGTCTATTTGCTGTTCTTTGTGCTGCCGTTCTTTGGCGTGGCCCTGTCGCCGTGGGCGGTTGCTATTTTCGGCATTGGCATGAACTATTCCGCTTATCTCGCCGAGGTGGTGCGCTCCGCAATCCAGGCTGTCGACTTGGGCCAATATGAAGCGAGTATCGCGCTCAACTTCCCGCGGCTCACCATGATGCGCCGCATCGTGGTGCCGCAGGCGATCCGAAGCATGCTGCCGCCGTCGGGCAACTTGCTGATCGAGCTGCTTAAGTCTACCTCGCTCGTATTCTTCATAACCATCACCGAGTTCACCAGCGCCTCGAAGCTGGCGGCCGACGCCACCGGCAACTACCTGCTGTTCTTCGCGGTCGCACTGTTTGGCTACTACTTCGTCGCGCGTGCCCTGATCACCCCTCTGGTGCGGTGGCTTGAGCGCCGGCTCTCAAGGGGATTCGTGCGGGGGGCACTTGCATGAGCATGTGGGACTGGTCCTACGTCTGGGACGCGTGGCCGTACCTTTACCACGGGGCGATCGTCACGATTCAGGCAACCGTGCTCAGCTTTGCGATCGCGGTGGTGCTAGGCCTTGTCGTCGCGCTGATCCGCCAGTCGCGGAACCGCTACGTTTCAATGGCCATGACGGAGTTCGTGGAATTTATTCGCTCCACGCCCCTGCTGCTCCAGGTGTTCTTCGTCTATTTCGTGGGACCGCAATTCGGGATCCGCATCCCTGCGTGGACAGCCGGCATCAGCATGCTCGGAATCCACTACGCCGCTTATTGCTCAGAAGTGTTTCGCGCCGGTATTCTGGCGGTTGAAGAAGGCCAGTGGGAGGCCTGCACCGCGCTCAACCTGTCGCGAATGCGAACCTGGCGCACCATCATTCTGCCGCAAGCGATCCCGCCCATTGTCCCAGCCTTGGGCAACTACTTTGTCGGCATGTTCAAGGAAACGCCGATCCTTGCTGCCATCGCCATCCTGGAGATGTTGCAGCAGGCGAAGATTTTCGGCGCCAATAACTACCGCTACACCGAGGCCATCGTCATGGTGGGCTTCTTCTTTCTCGTGTTCAGCCTAGTCGCTTCCGCAATCGTTCAGTCGGTGAGCATCTGGCTCAACCGCCGCTATCGATTGCAGTAGGAAGTACGTCATTGCACGAACCCAAGGGCCGCTTTGAGAACGCCGCAAATAGCAATGGGGGCTGATCGTGCTGCGCAACCCGACGTCACGAGCAACGAGAAAGTCATGAACGAACCGATGGTCCGCTTCGAAAACGTTACAAAACGATATGGCTCGCTAACCGTGCTCGATGAGCTTAACCTCGACATCGCGCGTAACGAGAAGGTTTGCATTATCGGGCCTTCCGGCTCTGGCAAGACCACAGTCCTCCGAATGCTCATGACGTTGGAACAAATCCAAGGAGGAGTGATTTGGGTTGATGGAGAGCCGCTCACGCATATGCGGAAGAATGGCCAGTTGGTCCCAGCGAATGACCGGCATCTCAGGCGTGTCCGCAGCAAGATCGGCATGGTCTTTCAGCACTTCAATCTCTTTCCCCACCTGACCGCCCTGCAAAATTGCATGGAGGCTCCGGTTTCCGTGCTCGGGCTGCCGAAGAAGGAAGCGGAGGCGCGGGCCGCCGAACTGCTCGACATGGTGGGGCTCGGCGACAAAAGAAATCACTTTCCGATTCAACTTTCTGGCGGACAGAAGCAGCGGGTGGCGATCGCTCGTGCGCTTGCCATGCGGCCCAAGGTGATGCTGTTTGATGAGGTGACGTCAGCGCTCGACCCAGAGCTGATCGGGGAGGTACTCAATGTCATCCGCAAGCTCGGCACCGAGCATGACCTCACAATGCTGATGGTCACGCACCAGATGGGTTTTGCCAAAGAATTTTCCGACCGGGTCTGTTTCTTCTACGGCGGGAAGATCGTCGAGCAGGGCCCGCCCGACCAACTCTTGAGCAACCCGCAGAACGACCGTACGCATCAGTTCCTCAGCGCCGTGCTGGAGGCTAGATAGGTATCGCCGCCTTATACCACCGCCGCGGCCTATTGTGGGGCAGCCAAGGTTAGAAGTGACGGGGCGGTCGCATTCTGCACCTGTTGTCATAGCCTGCTTGCGAGTTTGCAAAGCCCAATTGGAATGCCGTCTCGCGCCTGGGATCTTGTGCCAACGGTCCTGGCGTGTTGACCCGTTTCGTTCTGTGACTAGCGTTGTCTTGGTGGCTCGCGGCGAGCAATCAACGGGTTGGAAGAATGAAATATGACGTGAGAGGCAGGTGGCCTACCGGGGGCCAGTCGGCCTGCGCTTCCACCGACGGGGCTGCGCAATCCTGGCCAGCTCCACCCGGTCGACGCTCGGCGTTGTGCCGCTACAAGAATTGCATGTCGATTGAGGGACATCCTCGCGCGCCAATCGACATGAAAACGCCGGTTTCCTGCTTGGTTCGAGGATAAATCGCGCAACACGGGCAGCTCATTCTGCTAATTCAAGGAGCGGGTACTGAGCGGTCCGATCCCAGTATGAAGAAGTAGCGACATGGAAATCGTATCGTCTTCGAGGCGCGACTTTGAACCCGTAAGAAGGGGAACCGCCGCACATCTCATGTGAACGCATGGACGTTAGATCGTCATCATCAATCAGTCGGGGAAGCTGCCGAACCGAACGGAGGATTATCAGATGGACAAGTGTCAACGTGAACAAAACAGGGCTGATTGCTTGCGCGGCGCGATTCTGACGGGAATGACTGCACTCGGAATAGCGGTGATGGCGATCGCGACCTTTGTCAGTTCAGCTTCGGCGCTATCGCTGCTCGACAAGATCAGGAATGGAGAGACGATCCGGATCGGCTATTCCAATGATGCTCCTTGGGCATTCCCTGGTGAGAACAAGGAGCCGCTGGGCTTGCAAAATGTGATCGCATTGGAGGTGTTAAAGAAACTGGGGGTCTCCAAAGTGGAATCGGTGGTGACAGAATGGGGCTCGCTCGTCCCCGGCCTTCAGGCGGGCCGCTTCGACATAATAACCGACGGCATGTACATCTTGCCCGAGCGCTGCCGCAACGTGCTGTTCACGGAGCCGGTCGCCAGCATTCCGACTGGGATGGCCGTAATGAAGGGTAATCCGAAAGGCCTGCATTCGTATCAGGACGTCCGCGACAAAGGCGTGACCGTTGTTACAGGCGTGGGCTACCGGGCGGTGAAGAACGCCCAAGAAGTCGGGATCCCCGACGAGAAGATCATGCAGGTCGCCGGTAACGTGGAGATTGTCCAAGCTATCAAGGGCGGTCGCGCCGATGCCGGGGTCGGCGACTACCTGGGGATCAAACAAGCTATCAGCAACGAGGACGGGCTCGAGATGGCTGATCCCTTCGCGCAGTACGAAAAGCCAGGCTACCCCGCCTTCGCTTTTCGGCTCAACGAGTCGATGGCGGTCGAGGCCTTCAATGCGCAGCTGAAAGATTATCTCGGCTCCAAAGAGATGATGAAGTCGGTCAGCAAATACGGATACAACAAGTCGACATTGCCGGACGGCAGCAAGACCGTGGATCTGTGCAAGCGTTGAAAGACTCGGTTGGGGCTCTTAGGCTGGTTATTCTCCTCAACCGACCGGGCGAGCCCACCTCTGAGAAAACAATGAGCGGATGCTCGCCCGGCTTTGATTGGGGGCGCCGCTCAACGTGGGAATGACCACAAGGGGGGTGGCGGTCAGCCGCGGCGCCGGTGGCTAGCAAGCAGCCTCAGCCCGGCATTCTGATACCTATCTATCCGGCTTGTTCAGGCTGAGGGCCGCTCGCTGTCAGCCGGCTGCCTTCGGCTCCTGCTGCGCAAGGACTGCACCGGATTGAAGAAGACGTTGGCGTTCCGACATCCTGCCGACGCAATTCGCCTACGCTCACTTGTTGGAAAGCGATCTGCCGGCGAGGCCAGAACGCAGGAATAGAGGGAGCCGAACTGGCAACGATTGGGTGCCTCGAAGCGATGCAATCAGATTCCAAGTCAGAAAGAATGTGCAGACCACAGTAGCAACGCAGTTTCACGCCTCTATGACCTCTAGTTTGATAGGGGCAGACGGGCAGACCTAGGCTTTTTGCCAAGCATGGAGAGGTTCCGGCCTTAGAAGGTTGAGCGATGTCGGGACTTCAATTCGTCGCGGCAACGTACGGCCTGCGAGGTTTCTACCAACGCAAAGGGATTTACATGCCGATCATAAATCGCATCGCAGACTTTCTCCCGGACCTGGTCGCTTGGCGTCGCGACTTACACGCAAATCCAGAACTTGGTTTCGAGGTGCACCGAACTGCAGCGTTCGTGGCCGATCGCCTTCGCGAATTTGGCTGCGACAGGGTGATAACGGGAGTCGGGAAGACTGGCGTCGTCGGAGTGATCACAGGCAAGCGAGTTGGTGGCCCCGAAAAGACCATAGGCTTGCGAGCCGACATGGACGCACTTCCGATCCAAGAGGCAACGAATCTGCCCTTCGCCTCAACAAACAGAGGTGTCATGCATGCCTGCGGCCATGACGGCCACACTGCGATGCTGTTGGGCGCCGCCCGGTACCTTTCCGACACTAGGAACTTTGCTGGCACTGTTGTCTTGATCTTCGAGCCCGCAGAAGAGCTCGGGACGGGCGCATTAGCTATGCTTGCCGATGGTATGCTGGAGAACTTCGGCATTCAGCAGGTATATGGCATGCACAACCTTCCGGGAATGCCGGTAGGTGTGTTCGGAATTCGACAGGGCGCTGCATTCGCTGGCACGGACATCATTGGGTTTAAGATTGAGGGCCGTGGTGGTCACCACGGCTTGCCGCATAAATCCATCGACCCGATTTTGGTCGGCGCGCAACTGATCACTGCGATACAGCAGATCTTGGCGCAGAATGTTGACCCTATCGAATCTGCAGGATTTTCATTCGACAGTTTCCACTCGGGCGACGGGCTGGCGACAATTGCCCAGACAGCGGAATTGTCGGGGACGATACGAGCGCTGAAACAGGAGGTACGTGACATCGTCCTAAGACGGTTGGGGGAGGTAGTTGCCGGCATCTCTCAAGTGACCGGCGCAACAATACACCTAACAAGTCAGATCGGCGAGATCGTCCTTGTCAACCAACCTGGGCCAACTAAGATGGCTATTGCTTCGGCAATGGACATAGCGGGAGAAGACAACGTCCTATCGACGCCTCAAGTGCTCACTGGTGACGATTTTGCGAGACTGGCGGAGGCGCGCCCTGGCGCTTACATCTGGTGCGGTAATGGCGACAGCCCCGGCTTGCATCATGCAGCCTACAACTTCAATGAGGATGCGATCCCATTCGGCACCTCATATTGGATCAAGCTGGTTGAGAACACGCTCACCTAATTCGATTGTGATATTGCAGGGGCCATATTGCGACAAACCTGACGGATCAAGGTCGCGCTCTATCAAATGTTAAAACTGTGGGCTGGGCGCATTCGTAAGGCAACCAAAGCACGAATAGCAGTTAACCGTGTGATCCCGTCGGGCGAGAGACGACGAGCGCGTCGTTCGGGGAGAAGGAGCGCCTGGTCGCGGCGTCGCTTGGGCCTTGGGGTGTCGGTGAGTGGCGCCGCACGGTGAGAGCTCGCGAGCGTTTGCCGAAGTTGTCGTGGTTTGCGTTGAGCCTGTCGCCGCTTTGGTGCCGGCGGCGAGCCCTGTAACGATATCGAGCGGGAGATCAACGGCCTATCGCCGGTCCAACGCCACGCCGTGCGTCCGGAGCGGACGTGCCGCTGGTCACCGAGCTCGAGCGCTGGATGATCGAGACGCGCGACTAGCTCGTCAGCAGCGCGACACGGGCGACCTTTTCGGGCCACCGCAGATTTGACGGCTTCGGTCACCCCGAACAACCTGCTCGGCGGGAAGCAAGCCGGTTTGACGAGGGGCGTATCGCCGTAACGCCTAACGCTGCTGCAGGGCCGCAATGGCAAGGCTTGCTCTGAGATGCGTATCCAACGCCCACCCGACCACCCTGCGGCTAAAGGCGTCAAGCACAACGGCAAGGAAAGCAACCTCCTCAGCCAGATGCAGGAAGGTGATATCGGCAACCCATAGCTGGTTGACCCCACTGAGGATCATGCCCCTGGCAAGGTTCGGCACGACTTGCCAACCGTGCCTCGAGTTCGTCGTTGCAGGAACAAAGGGTCGCGCGCGCAGGCACAGCAGATTGTCTTCACGCATGATGCGTAGAACGCACTTGTGATTGACTTGCCATCCCTCCCGACGCAACAGGGCTCCAATCCGGCGGTAACCGTAGTGCGCGTTTACGAGAGCCAACTTTTGAATGAGATCTCGCAAACCTGTCTCGGCCCGACGAGGGGCCGAGTCTAGCCAGTGACGGTAATAACTCGCGCGGCTGATACCAGCGAGCCAGCACATTCGATCGATGTTGAATTCGCCTTGCGACAGGCCGGTCGTCATCTTTTCGATGACTTTGAAGATCCCGTTTCGCCAAGAGCGCTGCTCCGGCGCTGATCTTCCTCGAAGTGCCGCAAGGCTTCGCGAAAAAAATCGAGATCGAGCTGCTGTTGCCCGACTTTCTGCTCTAATTGCGTGTTTCGGTAATTCCCGGACACCCTTTTCGCTAAATCCCGGACAGTGATTTCAGTAATTCGCGGACAGCGATT
>NZ_NSGC01000017.1:0-90358 GCF_002294795.1 Mesorhizobium sp. WSM3866
TTCACCTATACGGTGCAGGACGCCTTCGGAAACACCAACACCTCAACCATCACCATCTCCATCAAGGACGACGTGCCTTCGATCGTGCTGAGCGGCACGCCGGCACCGACGCTGAATGTGGACGAGAGCTACCTGACGGCGGCGACCAACGGCATTGCCGGCTCGGGCGCTGGGCCTTCCGGCTCGACCTCCGACACGCAGAGCTTTGTTGGTGCCTTCACCGTGGTGCAAGGCGCCGACGGCGCCACCACCAGCTACGGCGTGAGCATCTCCTCCCAGGGCGTGACCTCGAACCTAATCGACTCGGCGACCGGCCAGGCAGTGGTGCTGACGCAGACTGGCAGCACCGTTTCGGGTTACGTGACCGGCCACAGCGGCGATCCGGCCTACTTGGTGTTCACCCTTTCAGTTAATACCTCGACAGGCCAGGTGACGCTCACGCAGGACCGCGCGGTGCACCAGAACACGATCGACCACCCGACCGACAGCTCCGAAGGGATCACCCTGACCTCGGGCCTGGTGACGCTGACGGCGACGGTGACGGACGGAGACGGCGACAAAGCTTCGCAGTCGCTCGACCTCGGCTCCAAGGCCACCTTCCATGACGACGGTCCGTCGATCGCGCTGAGCGGCGCCACCGCCCCAACGCTCGAGGTCGATGAAAGTTACCTGGCGAACGGCTCGACGCCGAACGCTGCGCTGACTTCGGCCACGGCCGCCTTTGCGGCGATGTTCACCGTGGTGCAGGGCGCCGACGGCGCCACCACCAGCTACGGCGTGAGCGTCTCCTCGCAGGGCGTGACTTCGAACCTGATCGACTCGGCAACTGGCCAAGCAGTGGTCCTGACGCAGAGCGGCGGCACAGTTTCGGGCTATGTGACCGGCCACAGCGGCGATCCGGCCTATCTGGTGTTCACACTGGCGGTGAACGCAGCAACCGGCCAGACGACGCTGACGGAGTTCCGTGCCGTACACCAGAATACTGCGGACAATCCGACGGACACTTCCGAAGGCATCAGCCTGACCTCCGGCCTGGTGACGCTGACGGCAACGGTGACCGACAACGATGGTGACCACGCCTCCCAGTCGATCGATCTCGGTTCCAAGACCACTTTCCATGATGACGGCCCGTCGCTGGGTTCCTTCACGTCGGGCACCATCCCGAACGAGGTTGGATCGGTCGCCGGCTTCTTCTCGCTGGTGCCGGGCGCGGACGGCATTGATCACTTCAACATCACCGGTCCTGCAATCACCGGCATCGCCTATAACACGACGATCGCAGCAGATGGGACGACCGTTCTCCATGCGATGGCGGGCGCGACAGAGGTGTTCGACCTAGTAGTAAGGCCGGATGGAACTTATCAGTTCGACCTGCTCAAGCCCGATGCAGGGACGACAGTTACGTATTCGCTGCAGAACCTTCCCGCCGGCGGACCGAACTGGCGCGAAACCAATGACGGCCATATCGAATTTTCAAGCCCCGACGGCATCAATTCCAACAACAACGGATTTGGCGTCGCGAACACCTTCGTTGGCGCAAACGAATCCTTCACGATGGAGTTCCACACGGCTGGCACCGGAATTGGTGTCGACAATCCGCCCAGCACCAATGCTGAGATGAATGACTCCGTGAGTTTGGTTGTCAACTCGCTGAACGGTTCGGGGGGAACCTATCACTGGGTTGCGACGAACACGCTTACCAACACGTCCGTGTCCGGCGACATCTCCATCACCGCAACGGGCACATACGTGATCGATCCGTCGATCAGCTTCAACCAGTTGCAGGTCAGCGCGGTCAACGTCCCCGGGCAAGGCGCTCAGTTCTCGAACGTTTCCCTCACGCATAACGTCTTGCCCCAGGATCAGAACCTGGCGTTCACAGTGTCGGCCACCGACAAGGATGGCGATACGACCGGCACACAGCCTATCGCCGTTCACGTTGTGGCGGCGGATGGATCGGGCAACTACACGCTCACCGGAACGGCGGGCAACGACGTGCTCGCCGGCAGCACACATGCCGACACGATCTCTGGCGGAACCGGGACCGACCTCGTCGACTATACCGGCAGTGTCGCGGCGATCTCGATCCATCTGGCCGATGATGGCCATGCATCGGGTGCACCGGGGACGTTCAGCAACCCGACTGCGGGCACAATCGGCGGCGGCGATGCTGCCGGCGATACGCTCACCGGCATCGAAGGGCTAATCGGCGGCTCCGGCAATGACTATCTGTTCGGCAATTCCAGCGACAACTATCTCGCAGGCGGCGCCGGCAACGACACACTCAATGGCGGCGGCGGCAACGACACCCTGATTGGTGGACTCGGCCAGGACACGCTCACCGGCGGCGCGGGAGCCGACACTTTCAAGCTCGACCACCTCGAACTAAACATCAAAGATCTCATCACCGATTACAACGGCGCAGAGGGCGACAAGATCGACTTGACATCGCTGTTCGACGCGGCGCCCGCCGGCAACATCAGCAACTACGTGCACTATGACAGCGGGACCGGCACGCTGAGTGTCGACACCAGCGGTTCGGGCAACCCGGCCAACTTCGTGGACGTGGCGCAGCTGACGAATACACCTGCCGCCGGCACCATCACGATCCTCTACGACGACAACACACATGCACAGCACACTGTCACCATTTAGCACTTATGCACGACTGCAATCGCATGCTAAGCATAAGCAACGCATGAATTCGCAATTTGGAGAGGGGCTTACATGAAACATTCCGTAAGACTGCTGGCTTCGGCCGTGGCGGTGCTGCTCGCCGGATCGACCGGCTTTGCCGCAGATATCATTGGCGAGCCGGCAGTGAATTATTGCCGCACCGTCGGCACCTCGGACCTGGTGCTGACCGACAACATAGTCGAGCTCAAGGACAGGGTGGTCAAGCTGATGGACGACTCCGTCGCGGTCGCCAACAGCCCGGAATGGATCAACTCGTCGCGCCCCGCCTTCGTCTGGGCATCGGAAGCCAAGGTCGCCTGCGGCAAGGCCTATGGCTACCTCAAGACCAACTACAAGGACGAGGACTATCTCAACAAGTGCGAGTGCTTCCACGACCGCATGGTCGAGTACATGCACTGAGCTGACGGGCGCGCCGACCAGCTGCGATGATGGCCAAGAGAGCCTGGGCGGAGGCCGACGCTTCCGCGCGCCCGGCGCCGGTTGCCGTGCCTGCCGGCGTGGCGGGGCATTTCCGACGCGACTTTCCGCGAGCCTTCGAGCAGTTCATCGTTTCAGGCAAACGCCAAACTGCTGCGACTACTCGTTTTTGCGCAATTGCGGACGGGAAACTGCTGCGCAGTTTCCCTGGAATTGCTGCGGCGCTCGCCTTTGCCTTTGTCGCGGCGATCTCCGGCTGCCAGTCGAAGAACGGCGCATCGGAGGTGCTCGATCCCGCGGCGATCGCCGCGCCTAGCAGCCAGGCCGGAGCCACCACCGCCGCGCCCGCGCAGCTGACCGCCAGTTCCGCAGCGACCGCCCCCAAGGGCAATCTGACGCTCGGCACGGGCCCGACCAAGATCGCCATGCTTTTGCCGCTCTCCGCCCCCGGCAGCGCGGGTGAGAACGGCAGGAAGATGTATGATGCCGCGCGGCTGGCAATGGCCGATCTCGGCGACAAGCTGGTGACGCTGACCATCGAGGACACGCGCGGCGACAGCAGCTATGCCAAGGACCTGGCGGTGAAGGCGATCACTTCGGGCGGCGTGAAAATCGTCATCGGGCCGGCCGAGCTTGCGGCGGCGCAGCACCTTGCCAAGCTCTCCGGCACGCAGCGGCCGCCGGTGCTGGCGCTGGCCGACAATTTCGCCGGCGGCCCGGGCGTCTATTCGGTGCGGCTGAGCGAAGCCGACAGCGCGGCGGCGGGCGCGGCAGCGGTCGCCAGCAAGGGCGCCAAGAAATTCGTGCTCTTGGTGCCGGCGGGCGCGAACGCCAGTGCCGTCGAGGCTCGGGTCGCCAACGCGCTCAGCATCTATGGCGCGACGCTTGCCGTGACGCTTCCCTATTCGGCGTCGGACGCCACCAAGGTGGTATCCGACATGGGCTCGCTGGTCGAGGCGCCCGACGCCGTCGTCGTCGCCAGCGGCGACGGCAGCCCTGTCGCCGTGCTGGCGGCGCTGAAGGCGAAGGGTATTCCGGGCAAGGCCGTAAGCCTGATCGGCACCGAACGCTGGCTCGAGCGCCCGATCGATCCGCTTTATGAGGGTGCCTATATCGCGACGCTCGACCAGAGCGAGACCGGACCGATCGCTGACCGTTTCAAGGCGACCTACAACTACCAGCCCGACGTCAACGTCGCCTACGCCTATGACATGGTGGCGCTGTCGGCCGGCATAGCAAGCTCGGTCGGCCCGAACGGTTTCTCCAAGCAGGTGCTGGAAAACGCCAGCGGCTTCCGCGGCTCGACCGGCCTGTTCCGCTTCCGCGCCGACGGCTCGAGCCAAAGATCGATGCCGTTTTTTAAGGTGGAAAAGGGAAGACTGAAGCTGGTCGAGAAGCAGACCGCGGGGTTTTGAAATTTCACTCGGGTGGTGCCGTTGGATTTTCTCAGAAAGCTTCTGATTTTGGCTGTTGTCGGCGCGCTTGGAGCTGGCGCCGTCGCGCTCATCGAACGCCTGATGTTTGAGGCGCAAAGCCAGCAGTCTCAGGGGAGCCTCCATCTCTCATTCCGAAGAAGCCGGTGCGGCAATGGAGGTGGCGGCTCACTTAGCTACCGATGAAGACCGTTGCTTTGGAGCACGTTGTGTCGGGAGTTAGTCGGCACTCAATTAAGCCGCTGCTACATTCCTGAGTTGGCAGCCACCGTAACGGTCGCGAATATCTGGAATGCTGTTGCGCAGATTGCCGCCGCGGCTATCGGTACGCCGAATGGGACCACCCCTTTGCGGTCGAGATGCTGGACATACAGACGGAACGCACCTTCAGGCAGCATGAAAGGGAACTTCATGACTGCCGCTGTTGCGAGGGCAAACAGCAGAAGCAAGATCGAGAACGCAGCGAGGCCGCTGCCCCCGATCACGAACGGCATAACCGCCATCAACTTCACGTCGCCGGCGCCCAGCTTGCGCAGAACCCAGAAGGGGAAGAGCACGACGAACAGTAGTAATGCCGCGAGTGCACTCAATCCCATGTCCCACCACGACCCAGCCTCAACGGAGACCAGTTGCAAGGAACCAAGGCCCAGGAAAAGGAGCAGGAGGACGTCGCGATTCGATATCTTCTGGGTTTTAAAGTCGGTCCAACCAACCATTGCCAGAAGAGGGATAGTAAGCGCCTTGAACAGGAGCGATACGGCGAGCAGAGGGCTCATGACCGCTCTATGTTCCGCACGCTGGACGACAGCAGCTTCAGATTGTTGGCCACGGTCGGATCGTTTGGCGCAAGCTCATAGGCCTTGAGGAAATTGGTGCGCGCCTGCTGCAGCTTACCGCGCAGCAGGTAGGAATAGCCGAGATTGTTATAGTATTCCGGCGTCGCGCCGAGCAGACGGTAAGCCCGGCTGTAGGCCATATCGGAAAGATCGAAACGACGAATGCGGTCGCAGGAAGCCGCAAGACCCAGCCAGGCGATGCCATCATTAGGCGCCAAACGTGTGGCCTTGTAGAATAGGGCCCCGGCGTTGCCATAGTTTTCGGAGCGGAACTGGGTCTTGGCTTCGGTAACCGCCTGGTCCGAAGCATAGTAGTCGACGTCGCTGATCGTCTTCAGCCCGTCGAAGGCATCGCCGAAGGCGGTGTAATCGCCTTTGGCGGGCTCGTTGGTGCGAACCACGCCGTCGGCGATGTCTTTTGTCTGGCAACCTGCAAGGAAAATAAGCAGCAGGCTGGTCGCGACTGCGAGGCGCTTTGTCATTGTGTGTCCCACGAGTCCCCGACTCTGTCTGAGAACCTAATCATATGATGGCTTAGAAGAAAATGCCTTTCATGCGGAGAATGACCGGCAGCATCACGACCATCATCACCACCGGGAAGATGCAGAGACCAAGAGGAATCATCATCTTGACCGGCAAGGCGTTGGCCTGCTCTTCGGCACGCAGGATTCTTTGGGTGCGCATTTCGTCGCTATAGACACGCAACGCCTCCGTAAGGCTGGTGCCGAGTTCTTCTGACTGACGAAACAGCACGGCGAGAGCCTTCGCTTCGTCTAGTCCGACGCGGTCCGCAAGTTCACGTAGCGCCTCCCGCAACGGTTTGCCGGCCCGCAATTGAAGATTCATGATCGAGAGCTGAATGCCAAGCCATTTGTGGGTGCCGGCCAGTTCGCTGCCGACGCGTTCGACCGCAGCCTCAAGGCTCATGCCGGCATCGGCGCAAGTGATCATCATATCCATGAAATCGGGAAATCCGCGCCGGTAGACCTGCTTTTGCGAATTTTCAAAGCGATCAAGCATGATGCTGGGGACGACGATGCATCCCAATCCGATTAGAGCCGCCCCGGCAAAGGCAAGCACACTGGGCAGTTGTGGCGGCAGCAAGTTAAAAAACAATGCGTAGCTGGCGAGAAAGCCGACACATACCGCACCTAGGCGAGAAGTGGCGTAGATGATGGGAGCGCTCGGTTGGTGAAAACCGGCACGGAAGAGCTTTGCTTCCAGCGCGTTGGGTTCACCGCGCTCCTTCTCAAGGGCTTTGAAATAGGCATCGACCGGTCGCTGGGCCGAGATTTTATTGATTTCCTGCTGTGCTGTCAGCGAGCGGCGACTTGCTATCCCCTCCGACAAAAGGCTGTTGGCGATGCGCCTTCTCGTCTGAAGGACAGGCGCAATTATCAGAGCGACCAACAAGAAGAGCGCGCCCGCTGCGAGGAATACAGCGACCGACAGCAACACCGACGAATTTCCGAGATCATTCAACAAAGCCGGTGTCCCAGTCCTAGAAATCGAAATTTACCATGCGGTACATGATGTAATCACCCAGGAGAGCCCAGGATCCGAAGATCACGAATACCGGCATAATGAGTGGATTGTCCCAAACGTCGCCATAATAGCTTGGGGCAATTGCCAACAGGATGAGGAACATCAGCACCGGAAAGAGTGAGATGATCCACGCCGACATCCGGCCCTCGGCCGACAGGGCCCTGATCTTCAGGCGAAGCTTGCGCCGCTCGCGTAGAACCGAGGCCAGATTGGACAATATTTCTGTGAGATTGCCCCCGGTTTTCGCCTGAATGGAAAGCGAGACCGACAAAAGGTGCAATCCTTCGAAACCGACACGCTCCGACAGTTTACGCACCGCCTGCTCAAGACTCAGACCAAACGAGATCTCATCCGAGACAATGCCGAACTCGGTCCCAAGGGGATCGGGCATTTCACGTGCTACCAGCCCGATCGCCACCGTCGTCGGATGACCCGCGCGGAGCGAACGCACGATCATGTCGAGGGCGTCAGGAAGTTGGCCGGCGAATTTGGTGATTCGCTTATTCCTGGCTCGTCTCATCACGAGCAAAGGCAGAGCGAATGCAACAAATAGAAATGTTAGGCTCGCGACGATAATCGGGGATCGTAGGAGAAGCACTGAGATCAATGCAAGCACAAGGCCCGCCAGCACGAAGACAACTGCGAAACTGATCGGGTTGCCGGTTATGCCAGACTGTGTGTAGAGCCGATTAAGTGCCACGGCTCCAAAAGCAAAGTCGCCCGATGTCGTCAGGCCCCGCTCTTGGAGAAGCCCTTGCAAGGTTTGTTCCACTGGAGCAGCCGCGCTCATCGCTTGAAGGCGGCGGTTTATGATGCCCGCCCTCGCACGCGAGCCTGCGATGGAAACATACGTCACCTCCACCGCTAGGATGACAGAGGCGGCAGCTAGGACGTAGACTAAATAAAGCAGCGTTTGGCCGGACAACATCAGAGCGGTACCTGCGGATTGAAGGCGTCCTTGGCGAAATGATATCCCAAGGTCGCGACTTCAGTCGCAAAACGCGGCCGAACGCCTGTCGCGCGGAACTCGCCGACAATGGTGCCGTCGGAAGCGACATCGCGACGAACGAAATGATAGATTTCCTGGAGCTGCACGACATTGCCTTCCATGCCGGTCAGCTCCGAAATCGAGACAACCCGCCGCCCGCCGTCCGATAGGCGCTGCGTCTGCACGATGATGTCGATGGCCGAAGCGATCTGCGCCCGGATCGAGTCATTGGTCATCGGCATGCCTGCCATGCCGACCATCTGCTCGAGACGCGAGATGGCGTCTCGGGGTGTGTTGGCGTGGATGGTCGTCATCGAACCTTCATGGCCTGTGTTCATGGCCTGCAACATGTCAAAGGCTTCCTCGCCGCGAACTTCGCCGACGATGATGCGGTCAGGCCGCATGCGCAGAGCGTTCTTAAGCAGCTCACGCTGGCGGACCTCGCCTTTGCCCTCTATATTGGGCGGGCGCGTCTCCAACCGGCCGACATGCGGTTGCTGCAGTTGCAGTTCCGCCGCGTCCTCGATGGTGACTAAGCGTTCCTTGGCTGGGATATAGCTCGACAAAGCATTCAGCAGCGTGGTCTTGCCGCTGCCGGTACCGCCAGAAACGAGGATCGACTTGCGTGCCTGCACGGCAATCCGCAGCAACTCAATCATCGGCTGGCGGATCGAGTTGAAGGCCATCAGGCGTTCGAGCGAATAAGGGTTCTTCGAGAATTTGCGGATCGACACCAGCGGACCATCGACCGAGATCGGCCGCACCGCGATGTTGACGCGCGAACCGTCATCCAGGCGGGCGTCGACCATCGGGGCTGATTCATCTACTCGCCTGCCGATGTTCGATACGATCTTGTTGACGATCCGCAGAAGATGCGCCTCGTCGCGAAATCGGATCGCGGTCTCTTCCAGTACACCGCGGCGTTCGACGAACACATGCTTGTGCGTGTTGATCAGGATGTCGGCGATCGAATCATCCTTCAACAGGGGTTCAATCGGGCCAAGCCCCAGCATCTCGTCCGCGGTGTCGCTAGTGAGCTGGTCCAGTTCGCGCGCGTTGAGCGGTACGTTTCGGCCGCGCACGAACTCACGAACGATCGGCCGAATCTCATCGAGGATTTCGCCCTTCGTCGCGGTTTCCAGGGCGGTCAGATTAAAACGGTCAATGAGGTGACGATGCAGATCTACCTTCAACGCCAGGAATTCATCGCCGTTCGGCGTCATGTCCGGAACGGCAGGAACCGGCGTGGCGGCAGGCACTGGTAAGCGCTGAGCGGGCTGTGAAGGGGGTTGCTCGGCCGCCGTTTTGATGAATCGACCCAGCATTTCACACAACCCTCAAGACACTAACCCAGGAACTGATATACGGACAGCAACTCGCAAGAGCGTGTTGCACATGCTCCACAGCAACTTCAGACGTAGCATGAGGAATGACCAGCGCGGCACTATCGGGCTCCAATCCGCTGTCGCCGTGATGGTTTCGGCGCCGTTGAAGGTCGAGCGATCCAGCCAACCATTCGGATGGAAATCGCGGCAATAACGACTCCGGCCAGAATATCGACCAAATAGTGACTCCCCTCCGGAGGCGTCGCCAGAATCATCAGCACATTTAGAACGAGAGCGGGAAAGGCAACGTATCGGATGCCGCGCATGGAATAGGCGAACATCACGGCCAGGGTGGAGTGGAACGACGGGAAGGTCACGAGCCCTTCCGGATGCACTATGTCGAACGGCTTGAGTTCGCGGAGCGCGTGGAGTTGATCAAGGTGCCGCGTCGAAGCGCCTGGACTGAAGGACGTCAGTATTTCAGATGATGGGTGGAAAAAGTCGAACGCCCCCGCTGCGGGTACAAACGTCATCACAAGGCACGTCAGCGTGCCGGAGAGGCCAAAATATGCAGTGAATTCCTGCAGCCGGTCCGTTCGGCGCGTGAGCGCCAGCACAGCCGGGAGAACCAGCAACTGGATCTTCAAACTGGCATATGCCGCGGAAATGGTCGAGGCTATCAGCGGATGGCTGTTGAGCCACGCTGTATAGCCGACCCAATTGAAACCCAGCACCGAGTCCATTGAGGCGAGATAATCGTCCATCAACGGGCGGCTCGTCGCGGTGGCGAGATAAGAATAGAGAAGCAACGGAAAGGAAAGCAGAGCGGTAGCAACCAGAGTCATAATCCATGCCTGGATGCGAGCTGCGAAGTCGCTCAGTACGCCGCCATGCCTGAGGGCGACACGACCGAATTGATAGCGCAGCGCGCCAAAAACAACCCACAGAAAGAGCAAAGGGGCCATCGCGACAGCCAAATCAAGGCGCAGTGCTGATTGAATGGCAACGGTCGAGAACGGCAACCAAATCAGACTTGCTGACATGAGGCCGGCGAGCAAGGCAAAATTTAATACCGTCAGCCTTATGTTGGGACGGACTGAGGCCCATCTTTGGGCAGAGTCGCCTTTTCGGAATTTCGGCAATCCCACCGCTGCCGATAGGTCCATCATGCCACCGGCCTGCCCCGAGCCCTTAATCTGCATGAGCTCCACCCGACCCCACACCTTGCCTTAGCCTTCGCTAATTGCTCCCAGAACGAAACTAACTGTTAACCACATGATGGGCAAGCGGCCTGGAGGACACAGTGGAGTTTTACTTGCGACATAGTTAAGAAATAGGGATTTAAGAAATCGTTTTATTTTGCCCTACTCCAAGCTCACCGACCAAAGTCCTAGGACCTTTGTCACCACATCGGCGGTCACGCCCCTAACCCACTTAATATAAATCCATATGTCATACCTCTAATGTGTTTCCCCATGGACAGGGGTGTGGCCGAATTGTGAATGAATGGTTAAGATCGCTTGAAAATCGAAGCGAATCAAGCTGTTGTCAAAATTGAGAAAGTCTCAAATCGAGTATTGAAGGGTTAAGGGACCGTTAATCCGTTTGACTCGGCTTTTTTGCGGGACAAGGATTGAACGTGACGGGGGATGCTTGGGTATGGGGTACATTCCTTGGCTCTGTCTCGTCGGGTTCAACCTCCAAGTGTGGGAGACATTCGCATGAAAAAGCTCATGACGTTGACCCGGCAGTTCCGCGACGATGAGAACGGCGCTGCTATGGTCGAATATACAATTCTCCTCGGCATCATCACGGTGGCCGTGATTGCGACCGTGGTCCTGGTCGGCGGCTGGGTGGGCACCAAGTGGACCGCATTGTGGACGGCGATCTCCGCCCATTGATCGGCAGTCTTCGACTATCCATCGGCGCCGGGGTCATACTTGGCGCCGATGGTGCCTAACACAATTCAGCGGGGGCTGGCGATGCGTGCAAATACCGTAATCATGATCATTCTCGCCAGCGTCTTCGGCGTGCTGGCGGTCGTGCTTGCCAATATGTGGCTTGCCAATCAGCGGAGTGCGATGGCCAAGCCCGATCTGCCGCGCGATACGATCGTGGTGGCCGCGGTGCCACTCAAATTCGGCGACTCGCTGAGCGACGACAAATTGCGGGAGATCCCATGGCCCGCGGGAGCGGTTCCGGTCGGCGCCTTCAAGACAAGCAAGGATCTCCTGGCTGGTGAAGGAACCAAGCAGGCGTTGCAAGCCATCGGCGTCAATGAGCCGGTGCTTTCCACCAAGATCACAGGCCCGGGCCAGCGCGCGACGCTTTCGGCCGTGCTGTCGGAGGGGATGAAAGCCGTCTCCATCCGCGTGAACGACGTGCTCGGTGTCGCAGGATTTGTCTTCCCGGGCGACCGAGTCGACGTGCTTTTGACCCGCACCGTGCGCAGCAGCGACGGTCCCGACAAGAGCTTCGTTGACGTGCTGCTGCAGAGCGTCAAGGTGCTTGCCGTCGATCAGGTGGCCGACGAAAGCAAGGACAGCCCGACGGTCGTCAAGGCGGTCACGGTCGAGGTCAACACCAAGGACGCGCAGAAGCTGACGCTTGCTGCCGGCGCCGGACAATTGTCGCTGGCGCTGCGGCAGGCGGCAGGCAACAAGGGCGAGTCGACGGAGCGCGTGACGCTCGCCGACCTGACCGGCGACACGCCGGAAGATGTCGCTAAGAGACAGGCGGAACTGGACAGGCAGAAGGCAGCCGACGCTGCGGCCGCCGAAGAACGCAAGCGCGCCGACGACAAGATAAATGGATTAGCCCAAGCCGTGGAGCGGGTTGGGAGCCAGATCGACCAGTTGAGCAAGGTGAAGCCTACTGTGGCACCCGCACCACAACCGCAAGAAGTTATAAAGGAAGTGGTCAAATATGTGCAGCCGGCGCCGCCAGCCCGCGCTACAATCGGCGTATTTCGCGGCGTGAAGCTCGAAACATACGACGTGCCGCGACAGAGATAGCGAAAGACGCATTCGGATGGGGGGTCCGGGTGGGTCCGCAAGGGGGACGATCTAGATGCGAATTCTTCGAGGATCACTGGCCGTCGCGGCTTTGGCCTGGTCCTGTCTTATGTTGCCGTTGAGCCCCGCAGTTCACGCCGCGGACCGCTTCATCGATGTGTCGAGCCCGTCGCTGCACCGCGTGTTCGTGCCCGTTTCCCAATCCGCCACGATCCAGGTCAACGCTACACTGGGCGACATCGTCGTTGGCGACGAAAAGATCGCCGATGCGCAGCCGATGACCGACAAGACGCTCTACATCATCGGCAAGAGCCTCGGCACCACGACGGTAAATCTGTTTTCCGAGGACAAGCGCTCCCTGGGTGCCATCCAGATCGAGGTCGGCCAAGATGTCAGCGATATGGCGGCAGCTATCCGCCAGGTGGCGCCGAAAGCCCGCATCGAGATCGGTTCGATCAACGGCAAAGTTCGGCTGAGCGGCCATGTCAAGGACGCCGCGACCTTGGCGCAAATCGTCGAAGTCACACAGCAGTATGGACCTGACTCGATCATCAACGCAGTCACTATCGATGACAGCGAGCAGGTCAATCTTTCGGTGCGCATCCTTGAAGCCAAGCGTAATGCCGGCCGCGACCTCGGGGTCTCGATCAGGAGCACAAATGGGAGCGGGACGACGCGGACCGGCACCGGCGTTGCCGCAGTAGATAAGGACGGAGTCGTGCTTGGGCCCGGCGACCTTGTCAGCGGCCTGCTGTCCACGGCGAGTCCGTTTGGAGCACTGATTACCCGCGTTATCGACAGCAACGTCAAGGTCGATCTTATCATTGAAGCACTGGAGTCGAAAGGCGTCGTGCGTCTGTTAGCGGAACCGAATCTCACGACGGTTTCCGGCGAAACCGCCAGCTTCAACGCAGGCGGCGAAGTGCCGATCCGCAGCGTCAACAGCCAGGGCGAGATCGAGATCGTATTCAAGCAGTTCGGCGTCAATCTCAACTTCACGCCGGTGGTGCTGGATGACGGCAAGATCCATATCAAGCTGGCGCCGGAAGTGAGCGACCTGACCGGCTTCACGCCCGCCGGCGACCCGATCTTCACCAACCGCAAGCTGGCAACCGTGGTCAACCTGCGCGACGGCCAGAGCTTCGCGGTCGGCGGTCTGCTCTCCAGCAAGAACACCAGGCTTCAGGATCAGGTGCCGTGGCTGGGCCAGGTGCCTATCATCGGTGCGTTGTTCAAGAATTCGAGCACGCAGAAGGAAGAGACGGAGCTGGTCGTTGTCGTCACGCCGCATCTTGTGCGACCGGTAAAGCCCGGCGACCAGTTGGCAACGCCTTTCGACAAGACGAAGCCGTCCAACGATCCGGAATTGTTCCTGCTCGGCCAGCTCGAGGTCAGCAAGGACATGATCCGGAAATACGAGTTGGGCGACGGCGTCACCGGCCCTTACGGCCACATGCTGGATGTAAAATCGAAGGATAAGCTGGTCTATGTCAAGAAATAAGCTCCTGCTTGTCCTGCTCGGTTCCAGCCTGCTTGGAGGCTGCGCCGCGGACTATCTGAACAACTACGACACGATGACCTTGGCGTCGGGCGACTCGCAGAAAGCCAACCAGCTGCTGCAGACGGTCGATCCGTACAATCCGGCTTCCAACAACACCAAGATCGAAGGCGACGGCGCACGGTCCGTCGGCGTCGTGCAGAAATATAAGCTTCCGCCGGCGCCGGCGCCTACAACAAATATGACGGTCAACGTCGGTCCGGCCGGTACGCAGTGAAATGAACGAAAGGATGCGGTTGTATCAGGCATGCGAGGAGCCTGACAACCAGGGGTAAGGGTAGGGTCATGTTGGGGACCATGCGCAGGTTCTGGCGCGATCAGCGAGGCATAGCGCTGCTGCTCGTTACCATCATGTTGCCGGCGATCATCGGCTTCTCGCTCCTGGCGATCGACATGAGCCGGGTCAACAACATGCACAACGACCTGCAGAAGGCGGGAGACGCAATGGCCCTCGCCGCGGCTGCGGAACTGGATGGCCGCACCGATTCGATCGTCCGCGCCGACCGGGCGCTAGCGACCCTGGTGAGCAACCAATATACCTTCTCGACAGCCAACGTTCCGCAAATATTACTCGCCGCAGGCGTGACGAGGACCTACCTACGGTCACTTCCGGCATCCGACAGTACTGCTATCGCAGCAGCCAATATCATCACCGACGAAGTGACGGATGCGCCGAACGCCCGGTTCGTCCGCGTGACCGTGACGCCTGTTGGTTTCGCGGCCATATTCCCGGCGTCGTTCTTGACCGGAAACACCGCGAACAACAGCTTCAATGTCGGCGCGGTGTCTGTCGCAGGGTTTACCTCCGGTGTCTGCAACTACACACCCGTCTTCATCTGCAATCCCTATGAAATGGTCAACGGCACCAATTCCGCTGGCGGCGTTACACTCGAGGAGGCCGTGGCCGATACCTCTATCCGCCGGCGCCTGATCGAACTCCGTACAGTCGGAAACAATGCTGCATACGGCCCGGGCAATTTCGGCTTCCTGGCGCCGCCGGACGGTGTCGGCAATGGAGCGCAGGCGCTTGCGCAGACAATCGCAACGTCGAGGCCGATCGGCTGTTATTCGTCCCAAGGCGTGAGCACCAAAACCGGCCAGAACACCGGCCCGATTCAGGATGCGTTCAACGTACGCTTCGGTATCAATCCCAGTGGCAATGCCTTCAACAGCGCGGAGTACGGCCCCGCCTCGAATGTGCGGAAGGGAGCGTCGACCGCCGGAAATGGGAACGGCAACGGCAACAGCAATCAGTGCCCCAGTTACAATCAGCTGACGTTCAACGCTACCGGCAACATGGGCCTGCCGCGCGATGCCGCTACACCTTATATGGGCGGCCGGATGGGCGACGGGAACTGGAACTTCTCCAGCTATTGGAGCACCAACTTCGGTGGAACCAGCTATCCATCCTCCTGGAACACGACTGCGCCGACCCGGTATCAGGTCTACAAATACGAGATTGCGAACAATCTGGTCGGAACCGCCTCCGCGGGTGGAGAAGTAGGAACACCGCCGAGTTCCTGCCAGCCCCCGGTGACAACCGTCGATCGTCGTCTGCTTTACGGCGCGATTCTCAACTGCAACGCGCTGGAAGCCGCCGGGAACGATCTGAACGGCAACAGCACCAATCTTCCCGTCGAAGCGTTCGCAAGCTTTTTCCTGACTGAGCCCGTTCCGGGTGCCAGTGCAGGTGGCTCCGTTTTTGTCGAACTCGTCGACATAACGGGTCGCGGCGGTGCGGGGACGCTCGACAGTTTCCTCCGCGACGAAGCCCAGCTTTATCGGTGACGAAAATGCTTGGCATTATCCTTCGTCATCTTGCAAAATTTCGGCGCGACCAACGCGGCGCAGTGTTGATCGAGATGACCCTTGTCGCACCGTTGATGCTTACGCTTTCAGCTGGCGTGTTCGAGTTCGGCAATCTCATCCACGACAAGCTTCTGATGGAGGCCGGACTTTCCGACGCGGCCCGTTTCGCTGCGCGATGCAACAGCCAGATTTACACGGATGCCGGGCTAGCGGCGATAGACTGCGCCGACATAGCCACCAACATCGCTGTCTACGGCAAGCCGGCCATAACTCAGACGGACGTCGCGCGAATCTCAGGTTGGCAGAAAGCCAACGTCACCGTAACGATCGGGACCGGCTGCCACGATGCGGTGGTTGCCGGCGTCACGCAGTATAGATCCACGACGGCGCAAGTCTGCATCGTCCAGGCAGACGGGACGTATGCCTATACCGGCGTCGGCATGCTGTCACTCGTCGGCATTGGCCCGATCACGCTGAGCGGCTCACATCAAGAACGGTTGATGCGGTTCTGACCATGATCAGGCGTTTCGCAAAATCCGAGGACGGTGCGGCCATGGTCGAGATGACCATCGTCGCGACCCTGCTCTTTGCGTTGACGCTCGGATTCGTCGATTTCGGCTACGCCTTCTATCAGTGGAATGCGGCGACCAAGGCGGTCCAGGTCGGAGCGCGGCTGGCCTCAATATCGGATGCCGTCGCGACCAATCTTGCCACCGCCGCACCGACGGCCAATCCCGGCGCGCCGGTCGTCGCCGGCGCTTACGGTCCGTTCGTTTGCAGTTACACCGGTGCCACGGGATCTTGCACAAATAATGGCGGGTTCAATGCCGCCGCATTCAGTCGGGTATTCCGCGGCGATACGGCCAATACCAGCGACGATGCATGCCCGGCCCTTACGGCGGGCCAGAGACCCGGGATGTGCCACTTCTTCCCAGGCCTGCTGCGCAGCAACGTTGTCGTCACCTACATGGCAACCGGGCTCGGTTACCAGACTCGCCTCGGTGGTCCCGTGCCGACCATCACGGTCAGCCTGCAAAACCGAACCTTCCAGTTCTTCTTCCTCCAGGGACTGATGGGGTTCGCCAACATCAACGTGCCTTCCATGCTGAGTACCGTAACGGGTGAAGATTTAAAGAGTACCTGGCCATGAACGCCATCGACACCAGAGTCCTGCCCACGAAACGCAAGCAAGTGGCGCTGTTTTCGTCGGATGCGAATTTCAGGCACGACGTGACCACCCGGCTCGACGCGCTGGCGATCTACGACGTCAGAGTTTCGGAGGCGGTCGAGTTCCTCAAGGGGCCGCCGGTCGATGCACGTCCCGGCATCATCATCCTCGATCTCGGCGATGGCGAGCTGCTCGGCAACAATGCGCTCGTCGAGGCGCGCTCGGCCTGGGCGTCGGTGCCGCTGATCGCGGTCTCGGGCGAGCTGACGTCGGAGCAGACCCGGGTGCTGGTGCGCATGAATGCCTCGGACTGGCTGCACAAGCCGCTCGACCCCAAGGAGCTGCTCAACGCCGTCACCTTCCACGACACCGGCAACCAGGGCACCAAAAGCCGCATCGTCACCTTCATTGCCGCCAGCGGCGGCGCCGGCGCGACCACGCTGGCGATCTCGGCGGCGGAGCATCTCGCCTCGAAATCGGCCGAGCGGGCGGCCTCGACCTGCCTCGTCGACCTCGACTTCCAGAGCGCCAATTGCGGCGCCTATCTCAACCAGTTCAACCAGTTCGATCTTGCCGGCATCATCGGCCAGCCGGAGCGGCTCGATGTCGAGCTGATGGATGTCATCAAGCTGTCGCGGCCGTCCGGCCTCACGCTCTATTCCTTCGAGCGGCCGCAATTGCCGTTCGAGCCGCGCGGCGCCGATTTCGTCTTCCGGCTGCTGGACCTCGTCGCCTACCGCTTCGACGACATCGTCATCGACCTGCCCAACATCGAGACGCCGTGGCACGAGTCGGTGCTGCGCACCAGCGACGAGATCTTCATCGTCTTCGAGCTCAACGTCGCCTCGCTCAGGCAGGGCAAGCGGCTCTACAAGAAGATCCGCGAGCTGCGCGGCAATGGCGTCTCGATCACGCTGGTCGCCAACAAGCACAAGCGCAAATGGTTCGGCAACCACTTCTCGCGCAGCGAGCTGGAGAAGATCTTCAAGGCGCCGCACATCAAGTCGCTGGTGCTTGACAACGCGTTGCTGGCCGATGCGCTGAACCGCGCCATCCTGCCTTCCGAGGTAGACGGGCGGGCGCGCTTCAACAAGGACCTGAAGCGCATGTTCAAGGAGCGGCTGGACAATGCCCAGCGCTAAAGCCATTCCGGGAAATCTGCGCAGCGGTTTTCCATCCGGAATTGCGACAACGCCAATGCGGCGGATAGCGACAGGCCTCGCCGGCGCTTGCCTGATCGGCATCGCGCTGGCGGTGCCTTGCGATTTCGCGGATGCCGGGTCGGGACTGCCGCCGCTTCCGGCCATGGGCCCCAGCCTGCGCAAGACGGTCGCCTTCCAGACCGGCGAGCAACCGGGAACGATCATCATCCGCAAAAGCGAGAAGGCGCTCTATCTGGTCACGAACAAGAGCCAGGCGCTGCGCTACCAGATCAGCGTCGGCCGCGACGGCTTCGGCTGGACCGGCACCGTCAAGGTCGCCGCCAAGACCGAATGGCCGGAATGGCGCCCGCCCAAAGAAATGCGGGTCCGCCAGCCGGAGCTGCCAGCGATGGTGCCCGCCGGCCCCTACAATCCGCTCGGCGCCAGGGCGCTCTATCTGTCGCGCGACGGCCGCGACACGCTCTATCGCATCCATGGGACCAACGATCCCAAAGGTGTCGGCTTCGACGGCACGTCCGGATGTTTTCGGCTGACGAACACGGATGTGATAGATCTCTTCAAGCGCGTCGCGGTGGGCGCAAAGGTGGTGGTTGAATGACGATGATCAGCGAGACGGATATTCCGGCAATCGAACTCAGCGAACGGGAAAAGGCGCCGGGCAGGCCGAGCCGCGCGAGAACCATCGGCGTGGTCGCGGCCGGCGCGGTCCTCGTCACCGCCATCAACGTCACCGCCGCCTTCTATCTCTATCGCGGCGTCAACGACCTTCGGGCATTGGAGGCGCGGCTGGACCAGCTCGGCCAGTTCGAGCAGCGGATCGGTGCCCGCATCGATACCGTCAACAACGGCTTTCAGAGCCGGTTCGAGACGCTGGACCGGCAGCTGCAGGCGAGTTTCGGCCAGATAAACGGCAATCTTTCCCGGCTTGAGCAGAGCCAGCCCGTCGCCGCCGATGCCGAAACGCCGCGGGCGCCAGAGCCCAGTTTCGCGAACACGACCGTGGCCGAGGCCTCGGCAGGTGAAAACCCCTCCGTCGGCGCGCCGGCATTCAAAGGCAAGGCCGCGCCGCCCGGACCCAATCCGTCCTATCAGCGCATCCAGCAGGCCGACGGTAAAGTCTACTACAAGAAGATCAACTGACGCGGCATCGGGCGATAGCGGAAGGCATTCCGATCAGCGGGGTCTACAGATCACGCTGCAGCGCCAGGATGCGGACGGCGCGGGCTTCGGCGCGCAGCCTCGCCTCGCGCAGGAAGGCGACATGGCAATAGGCGCAGGCCGCAAGGCCAAGGCACAGCACCATGCAGTTTTTCAAGCTGAAGTCGATCGCCAGCGAGAATTGAAAGCCGCGCGGCGCCGTGAAATTGGCGATCGTGCTCGCCGTTTCCGAACGGCTGCCGGCCGCTATCATCAGACCGGCGAACATCAGAGCGGCATGGTTGGCGAGGAAAAAGCCGGCGGATCTCTTGGCATGGCAAGCCATCCAGCAGGCGCCTGACGCAACGACGATGACGGCGGCATCGACGGCCATCGAGCCGCCGAGATAGAAGTCCACCTGCTGCCAGAACATCGTCGAGAAGGGGCGCAGCTCGAGCCAGATGCGCCACATGGTCGGGCTGGCCGAATAGGTTCCGAGCAGAAACGTCGCCGTCCGTTCCGCCGCCAGCAGGAACAGCATGAGAGCCGGGAAGGCAAAGAGCAGTGTCGGCTTGCGCGTCATGTCATCCCCCTCGACATCCGATGCTCGATTGTAGGCCGCATTGGTTGCGCGAGACTTAACGCAAAGCCTTGCTTTTCAAGCGATGTCATCGGCGCCTAATCTATGATCCGGTGAAACGACGAGGCGGCGCTTTGGGCGAGGCGAAATCGACCGGCCGGCTTGCCACGACGCTCGGCAGCCTCGGGCTGGTCGCCGGCGCGCTGCTGGTCGCCGCGTCGAGACACTGGTTGCCGCTCGACCTCCCCTCCCCGCCCGCCCAGGTCGCGAGCGAAGCCCGACCTGCCTCGCGCATCGCCGTCCACGACACGCGGCCAGGCCAGCCGGCGCGCAGGATAGCCGAGCACCTCATCGCGCCGCCGCCGCTCGACGTGGCGGGGATCGAGCGCATCGAGCCCCGCCCTCCGCTCGGCGAGCTCGGCCTCGCCGTGCCGCCGAAGACGCCGATGCCGCAGGACTGGCGTGAGACGCTGCTCTATCGCCCGGTCGCCACCTCGTCGGCGATCTTCGAGTCCATGGGGCGCAGGGTGATCGTCAGCGGGACCATCGAGGTCGATCCCGCCAGAACCTGCGCGTTCGGCGACGTCATCTGGCCCTGCGGGCAGCGCGCCCGCGCCGCCTTCAATGCCTGGCTGCGCGGCCGGGCGCTCAAATGCGTCCTGCCGCCCGATGCCGACCGTTTTGCCATCGCCGCGCCGTGCATGCTCGGCAAACAGGATGTCGGCGCCTGGCTGGTTGCCAATGGCTGGGCGATGGCGTCCCCCTCGGGCATCTACGGCAAAGCCGAATCCGTCGCCAGGGCTGCCAAGATGGGCGTCTTCGGCCCGCCGCAATAGAGCATACCCGGAAAGGCGCGCAACGGCCTTGCCTGCGCCATTGCGTAAAAACGGAATGGCTAAAGCAGCTCGGCGATCCTACCAAACGCTGACCTGTTTCAGCGACGAATCAGATCGAAGCGAGAACCGGGCCGCAGCCGTCGGCGCCATCCAGGGAGAAAGACACTGATTTCCTTCAAATTGTAGGCCACGCTGAAACGGAAATCGTAACACACCGCCTTTATGCCAATGCGTCCAACAGGAGATTGGCCAGTGAGTATAAAAACCGAGACCGCGCCGGCAGAGGCCTGGAAGCATGTCGTCTGGCTGACCCTGCTGGGCACCGCGGGCTGCGTCGGCCTGTCGCTCGGCCTCAACTATCTGCTGCTGCTCAGCGACGCGTTGACGCCGTTCGGCCGCAGCGTCATCACGGCCGCCCTTCTGCCCATTATCATCGGTCTGCCGCTTTTTGCCTTACTCGGCTGGAGAGAGGTCGAGATCCGCCGTTACCGGCAGGAGCTCACCAGATCCGGCACCTACGACCATCTGACCGGCTGCCTCAACGGGGCCGTGTTCACGTCGATGGTCGACAGGCGAGCCGCCAGACCGGCCGGGCCGCGCTCCGGCGCTTTTCTCGTCATCCATCCGGAGCATCTTTCGGCGATCAATTTGCGCTTCGGCCTCGAATGGGGCGACGAAGCCTTGCGGCTGATCGCCACCGCCATCAGGTCCTCGGTGCGCAAGGAGGATCTGATCGGCCGCATCGGAACGGCGATGTTCGGTGTTTTCCTCGCGGGCGCGACCGAGGAGGACGCCAAAGAGATCGGCAAGCGCGTCCGGGAAGCGGTCGGGCAGATCTATTTCGCGCCGAAAGGCGACAAGGACGTGCTCGCCATCCGCGTTGGCGGCGTCGTCTTCGAGCATGAATTGGCTTTCGAAGACATGTTCCGCTCGGCCGAGGAAGGATTATCCGAGTTGCAGGACGAGACCGGCTTTCACTTGTCCCATTTCACCAACTGAGCGGCGCGATCAGCAGCCAACCCCCGCCGGCAACCTGGCGTGGGCTGCGGTTCAAATCTCTGCGTCTCAGATGCCGCCCATGCAGAGATATTTCATCTCAAGGTAATCCTCGAGGCCGTGGCGGGACCCCTCCCGCCCGATGCCGGACTGCTTGACGCCCCCGAAGGGTGCTGCTTCCGAGGACATGCGCCCGGTGTTGATGCCCACCATGCCGTATTCCAGGGCCTCCGCCACACGCCAGACGCGCTTCAGGTTGGATGCGTAGAAATACGCGGCTAGTCCGTAAATGGTGTCGTTGGCCTCACGCACGACCTGATCGCCATCCTCGAAACGGATGACGGGGGCCAACGGCCCGAATGTCTCCTCCCGCGCCACCGTCATGGCGCTGGAGACGTCGGTAAGGACCGTCGGCTGGAAAAACGTGCCGTCTCTGGCGATCCGGCCTCCGCCGCACCGGATCGCGCCGCCCTTTGCCACGGCATCGGCGATGTGGGATTCGATCTTGGCGAGCGCCCGCCTGTCGATCAGCGGGCCGATGGCGACGCCGGGATCGAAACCGTCACCGACCTGAAGCTCGCCGACCCGCCGCACGAATTTGTCGACGAACTCATCATGAACGTCCGATTGGACGTAAAGTCGGTTCGCCGAAACGCAAGTCTGGCCGGCATTGCGGAACTTCGCCTGGACCGCCCCATCCACGGCGGCATCGATGTCGGCGTCGTCGAAGACGATGAAAGGCGCATTGCCGCCGAGCTCGAGACTGACCTTCTTGATCTGGTCCGAGCACTGGCGCATGAGCAGGCGTCCGACCTCGGTCGAGCCGGTAAAACTGATCTTGCGCACTTTGGGATTGTGGCAGAGCTCGCACCCCACCGCGGCACCCTCCGAGGCATAAATGAGATTTACAACACCATCGGGAAAGCCGGCCTCGGCGGCAAGCGCGAACATGGCACCTGCAACAAGCGGCGTCTGTTCGGCAGGCTTAAGCACAATGGCGCAGCCTGCCGCCAGCGCCGGTGAGATCTTGCGCGCCACCATCGATGCGGGAAAGTTCCATGGTGTGATGGTGCCGACGACGCCGATCGGCTGCTTGATCACCAGCATGCGGCGGTCCGTCGACGGTGCCGAGATCGTCTCGCCATAGATGCGATTGGCCTCCTCGGCATACCATTGCAGATACGCCGCCGCATGCGAGACTTCCGATCTGGCTTCGGCGAGCGGCTTGCCCATCTCCGCGGTGAGGATCGCCGCGAGATCGTCGGTGTAGGTGACGATCAGTTGATGCCACTGCCACAGCATTTCGCTGCGCTCCCGGGCCGTCAGCCCCGCCCATTCGGCCTGTGCGGCATAGGCCTTGTCGATCGCCGCGCGCGTCTCCGCAATCCCCATGTCGGGAAGTTCCGCCAGCAATTCGCCCGTCGATGGATTGAAGACCTCGAACGTGCTCCCGCCAACCGGCGTGCCAAGCGCCGGCACACGGTCGATAGCGCCGAACAGGTCAGGGGATTTCAGGTGGCGCAGGATCGGCAGGCACAGGGGCAATACCAGTCTCCTCGTTCAAAGGCTGACCTTGCAGAAGGCCAAGATGTATTCCGCACGTCCGCGCCTCTCAAGGACTGAGCGTGATCGTTGGAGCTTCTTGGCCTTGGGTCTCCCAGCTTTAACCGTTCTTGTGGTCTTCGCCACGGGAATACCGACCTTTCCGTCCAGCGGAAAATCAGCAAATTGGAGGGGCGCGTTGTCGAAGGTAATAGACGCCGGTCGTCTTCCATCGCCCAGGGTCTAGACAGTCTCGAGCTAACACCACCCCTGTGTACCAGACAGGCGCCGAAAAAACCAAGAAAGTCAGATAGCTATTCCCAATCAAAGGGATAGGATGGTGCTGCGAGAGAGGATTGAACTCTCGACCTCTCCCTTACCAAGGGAGTGCTCTACCACTGAGCTACCGCAGCCTGCGATGGCGGCGCTTCTGCCATAACGAACCGGCAAGCGCAAGGCCAAGAAAACCTTAAAACGACGCATGCCTTCGTGCGAAATCGCTGCGCGGTTTTCCCGCGGCATGTGTCGAATGCCGCGGCTGTGGAGGCCGCTTGCGAGCAGGCTTCGATGACATGGCGGCGCCACAATGTTAACTATGCCTGAGCCACAGCCGGCTATCCGCCGGCGAGGACCGGCGATGAACGACAAGCCAAATCCGCCGAAAAAACGCGACGGCGAGCGCAAGGACCGGCTGGCCGAGGCGCTGCGTGCCAACCTGCAGAAGCGCAAGGCGCAGGCCCGTTCGCGGCGGGATGGCAATCCTGATGATCGGCCGGAAGGATTGCCGACTGCTGGAAAAATGCACAAGGACTAACCGAAATCAGCCACACTGGCCGATCACACTCGGTCCACACATGGGGAAATCCTATTTCTTGAACCGCACCGGCCGATAGTCTAGAGCCGGATATACTCAACCGATTGAAACCGGCCCGTCCGGGCCGAGGGGACGTTCTTTCATGGATCGCATCAGAATTGTCGGCGGCAATAAGCTTGCCGGAAGCATTCCGATTTCGGGCGCCAAGAACGCGGCGCTGCCGCTGATGATCGCCTCGCTGCTCACCGACGACACGCTGACGCTCGAAAACGTGCCGCATCTGGCCGATGTCGAGCAACTGATCCGCATCCTCGGCAATCACGGCGTCGACTATTCCGTCAACGGCCGGCGCGAGAAGCAGCAGGAGGGCTATTCGCGCACCATCAATTTCTCCGCCCGCAACATCGTCGACACCACCGCGCCCTACGAGCTCGTGTCCAAGATGCGCGCCTCCTTCTGGGTTATCGGCCCGCTGCTTGCCCGCATGGGTGAGGCCAAGGTGTCGCTGCCGGGCGGCTGCGCCATCGGCACGCGCCCGGTCGACCTCTTCCTCGAAGGCCTGCAGGCGCTGGACGCCGAGCTCGACGTCGACAACGGCTATGTCGTCGCCAAAACCAAGAACGGTCGTCTCCACGGCAACCGCTACGTGTTCCCGAAAGTGTCGGTCGGCGCCACCCATGTGCTGATGATGGCGGCCTCGCTCGCCAAGGGCGAGACGGTACTCGAAAACGCCGCCCGCGAGCCGGAGATCGTCAATCTCGCCGAATGCCTGATCGCCATGGGCGCCAAGATCCACGGCGCCGGCACCTCCACCATCACCATCGAGGGCGTCGAGGCGCTGTCGGGGGCGCGCGTGCGCGTCATTCCCGATCGCATCGAGACCGGAACCTATGCCATGGCGGTGGCGATGACCGGCGGCGACGTGGTGCTGGAAGGCGCGCGCCCCGACCTGTTGCAGAGCGCGCTCGATGTCGTTGCCGAGACCGGCGCCGAGATCACGCCGACCAATGCCGGCATCCGCGTCAAGCGCAACGGCGCCGGCATCGCGCCGGTGGACGTTACGACCGCGCCCTTCCCCGCCTTCCCGACCGACCTGCAGGCGCAGTTCATGGGCCTGATGACGATGGCGAAGGGCAAGTCGCGCATCACCGAGACGATCTTCGAGAACCGCTTCATGCATGTGCAGGAGCTTGCCCGCCTCGGCGCCCACATCACGCTGTCGGGCCAGACGGCGATCGTCGACGGCGTCGCCAAGCTGAAAGGCGCGCCGGTCATGGCGACCGACCTGCGCGCCTCGGTGTCGCTGGTCATCGCAGGGCTTGCCGCCGAAGGCGAAACCACCGTCAACCGGGTCTACCACCTCGACCGCGGTTTCGAGCGCCTGGAGGAGAAGCTTTCCGGCTGCGGCGCGGTGATCGAGCGGATTTCGGGCTGACAAAGCGCCTCGGTTGCGCAGAGCGGAAAGACCGCATAACAGAAGATTGACTAATCAACCTTCAGGTGCGCATTCCGCATGGCCCTCAAGCTCATCGCGCTCGACGACCAGGATCTGAGCATCATCTCGGCCCACGTCCAGGACGCCGTGATGAAGGTCTCCGACCTCGAATACCTGCCGGCGGCCAAACGTTTCGTGCTGACCATGAACCGCTTCGTCTGGGAGGCGAGGTCCGGCTTCTTCCGCCAGCACAATGAACGGCGCCAGTGCGTGCTGCATTTCGACCGCGTGCTCGGCGCCAAGACCAGCGGCATCGCCCGCGACAAGCCGGCGGAGATACTGTCGCTCTTGGCAGTCAGCTTCGTCGCATTCAGCAAGCCGGCCGGCATCATCGAGCTGGTTTTTTCCGGAGGCGGCACGATCATGCTCGACGTCGAGTGCATCGAGGCGCGGCTCGCCGATGTCGGCGGCTCCTGGGAAGCCACCTCGCGCCCGGTTCACAGGACCTGAGCACCGACGATGGCCATCACGCTTAGCCAAACCGACGCCGATTTCGAGCTGCGTTTTTCGGCATTCCTCACCACCAAGCGCGAAGTGTCGGCCGACGTCGAAGCGGTGGTGCGCGACATCGTCGCGCGCGTGCGCGCCGCAGGCGACAAGGCGCTCATCGACTACACGCTGAAATTCGACAAGGCCGATCTCAACAGGCTCGGCATCGCCGTCTCCAGGGCCGACATCGAAAAGGCATACGCCGCGGCCGACCCAGCCACAGTCGAGGCGCTCAAATTCGCACGCGACCGCATCCGCTCCCATCACGAGCGGCAGAAGCCGAAGGACGACCGCTACACGGACGCCGCCGGCGTCGAGCTCGGCTCGCGCTGGACCGCGATCGATGCCGTGGGGCTCTATGTGCCCGGCGGCACAGCGAGCTATCCGAGCTCGGTGCTGATGAACGCCGTGCCGGCCAAGGTCGCCGGTGTCGAGCGCATCGTGATCGTGGTGCCGGCCTCCGGCGGCGTCATCAATCCGCTGGTTCTGGTCGCGGCCGACCTTGCCGGCGTCTCCGAGATCTATCGCGTCGGCGGCGCGCAAGCCGTCGCCGCGCTCGCCTATGGCACCGAGACGATCCGGCCGGTCGCCAAGATCGTCGGGCCGGGCAATGCCTATGTCGCGGCAGCCAAGCGCCAGGTGTTCGGCAGCGTCGGCATCGACATGATCGCCGGGCCGTCGGAAGTGCTGGTCGTGGCAGATGCGGACAACGATCCGGACTGGATCGCCGCCGATCTGCTGGCGCAAGCCGAGCACGACGCGTCGGCGCAGTCGATCCTGATCACCGACAATGCCGCATTCGGCACGGCGGTGGAGCAGGCGGTCGAGCGCCAGTTGAAGAGCCTGCCGCGCGCCACGACGGCCGCGGCGAGCTGGCGCGATTTCGGCGCCGTGATCCTGGTGCCGACGATCGAGGCTTCGCTGCCGCTGGTCGACCGCATCGCGGCCGAGCATGTCGAGCTCGCCTTCGACGACGCCGAGAACTTCCTCGCCGGGATGCGCAATGCCGGCGCCGTCTTCCTCGGCCGCCACACGCCGGAAGTCATCGGCGATTATGTCGGCGGCTCCAACCACGTGCTGCCGACCGCGCGCTCGGCGCGCTTCTCGTCTGGTTTGTCCGTGCTCGATTTCGTCAAGCGCACGTCGATCCTGAAGCTCGGCCCGGAGCAGCTCAAGGCGCTGGCGCCGGCGGCCATCGCGCTCGCCAAGGCGGAAGGGCTCGACGCCCACGCACGATCGGTGGCGATCAGGCTGAACATGTAGCGATGTCCGGCCACCACCAAAACCGCGACAGGCTGATCGACGTCGAGCTCGACGAATCGATCGGGCGTTCGACGCCCGATGTCGAGCATGAGCGGGCAGTGGCGATCTTCGACCTGATCGAGGAAAACAGTTTCCGGCCGGTCAACGACGATGGCGCCGGCCCATACAGGCTGAAGCTGTCGCTGGCCGAATCGCGCCTGGTGTTCGCCGTCAGCCGCCAGAATGGCGCCAATGTGGTTACCCACATCCTGTCGCTGACGCCGCTTAGGCGTATCGTCAAGGATTACTATCTGATCTGCGAAAGCTATTATGAGGCGATCCGCTCCTCCACGCCCAGCCATATCGAGGCAATCGACATGGGCCGCCGCGGCCTGCACAATGAGGGCTCGCAAACACTGATGGACCGGCTCGCCGGCAAGATCGAGATCGACTTCGACACGGCGCGCCGGTTGTTCACGCTCGTCTGCGTGCTGCACTGGCGGGGGTAGTCCTGGCCGCGCTGCCGCATTCGATTCTTTTTGTGTGCGGCATGAATGCCGTGCGCTCGCCGATGGCCGAGCAACTGGCGCGGCGGATGCTGCCCGCCACCACTTTCGTGGCCTCGGCCGGCGTGCGCAGCGGCGAGCGCGACCCCTTCGTCGATGCCGTGCTTGCCGAAGAGGGTCTCACGCTCGGCGAGCGGCAGCCGAGGACGCTTGACGAGCTGGAAGACGACTATTTCGACCTGATTGTGACGCTGGCGCCGGAAGCGCATCACGCCGCGCTCGAGCTTACCCGCTCGCTCGCCGTCGAGGTCGAGTACTGGCCGATGCCGGACCCGACCGACACCGGCGGCACGCGCGAGCACATTATGGCCGCCTATCGCGATGTGCGAGAGCGGCTGAAGACGCGCATAAGCCGGCGTTTCTTGCTTCCGGAAGCAAAAAACGCGACGGATTAAGCATGTTCACAAGCGGGCGATTATCATATAGGTTCCGCCGCAAATTCCGGCTGGAGTCGGACGAGTTCAGGTCTGTTCGACCTGAAATCGTCCGGCTCCAGATCAAGAGTAGAGCATGATGTCGTCCGAAAACCGCTTCACACTTTTCGGCATCATGCTCTAGGCCCCGGAACCGCCATCCAAGCAAAGGTATCGAATGCCGAAGGAAGAAGTCCTCGAATTTCCGGGCGTGGTCACGGAACTGCTGCCCAATGCGATGTTCCGGGTGAAGCTCGAAAACGAGCACGAAATCATCGCCCACACGGCCGGCCGCATGCGCAAGAACCGCATCCGCGTGCTGACCGGCGACAAGGTCCTGGTCGAAATGACGCCTTACGACCTGACCAAGGGCCGCATCACCTACCGCTTCAAGTAACAATTCGGCGCGAACCGCGATGAGCATCCTGCAGAAGCTCGTGCTTGCCTCGGGTTCGCCGCGTCGCATCGAGCTGTTGCAGCAGGCCGGCATCGAACCGGACCGCGTGCTGCCCGCCGATGTCGACGAGACGCCGCTGCGCGCCGAGCATCCGCGCTCGCTGGCGAAGCGCCTTTCCAAGGACAAGGCCGAGAAGGCGTTCGCCTCGCTGAAAAGCGAGGAAGACTATGCGCCGGCCTTCATCCTGGCCGCCGACACGGTGGTGGCGGTGGGGCGGCGCATCCTGCCCAAGGCCGAGACGATCGACGACGCGGTGAACTGCCTCGGCCTGCTTTCCGGCCGCTCGCACCGGGTCTATTCCGGCATCTGCCTGATCACGCCGGGCGGCAAGCTCAGGCAGCGGCTGGTGGAGACCAGGGTGCGCTTCAAGCGACTGCCGCGCGAGGAGATCGACGCCTATGTCGCGTCGGGCGAATGGCGCGGCAAGGCCGGCGGTTATGCCGTGCAGGGCCTCGCCGGCTCCTTCGTCGTCAAGCTGGTCGGCTCCTACACCAATGTGGTCGGCCTGCCGCTCTACGAGAGTATCGCGCTGCTGTCCGGCGAGGGCTTCAAGCCGCACAAGAACTGGCACGTCGCGCGGCCATGAGCCCGGACGAAAAGGTCACGCCGCTGAGGCCGAAGCGCCCCTGCCCCGAATGCGGCAAGCCTTCGGTGCGGGAGCACTATCCGTTCTGCTCGACACGCTGCAAGGACATCGACCTCAATCGCTGGCTGAAAGGCGCCTACGTCATCCCCGGCCGCGACGACGAAGAGGAAGAAGACGGAGGCCCCAAGCAAGGCCCTTCGTCCACAGACGAGCAGTGAAGGCCCGTAGCAATACGCCGTTTCCCGACGATTTTTCTTTATCAACACCTAAGCGCTGGACAGGGCGAATTCCCGTGCTATAACCCACGCGCTTTCGAGGGGGGCGCCACCCGGCGCTTCCGTGAAACCCGGCGGACGAGCCCGTTAGCCGGCGCAGGCCCAGATAGCTCAGTTGGTAGAGCAGCGGACTGAAAATCCGCGTGTCGGTGGTTCGAATCCGCCTCTGGGCACCATTTCATTCCGGAAATGTGAATGAAATCAGATGGTTAGAAAAAACTGACCTTGCGCCTTACACACTTGGATACACAATCAACGCGATGATGGCGCGATTGACTTCGGTGGGGCGGTTTCTTGCCGCTACCTACGCCCATGTAACTGGTCGTTCTCTTTTTTCGCGGCCTCGCGCCGCTTGTCGATCCAGGCGGCGAGGTCCAGGAGGTGGACCCCGGTCGCCGCTTTCTGGCTCGGCTCTATCCTGGTGACAACCAGATCGATATCGCCGCTGTTGACCTTGCGCATGAACTGCTGCGGTGTGAGGTGGCTGAAATAGTCGCGGCAGACCTTCTCAGTGGGAATGACCGCCGCTCCGTCATACTGGGCCATCAGCAGGAATTCTGTTCGAAAGCTCAATTCATTGCTCCAGGGCTCTTAGTCGCCCAATAGGTTCCGTCCATCCAGGCAGCTGCCGTGGCCTTGATCCGATTTTCAGTTTCGCTCTTTGCCGGCAACGAGGATATCGTTTGCGCGATGGCGAAGGCCGGCGCGCTAGCAGCTTCGATCGCGGCGCACTCATCGTCAACGTCGATGTCTTCCGGAAGAGCATCAATCTTTGCCTTCGAATACATCATGGCCTGTTGCAGCAGAATGCCGAGGAAGTTCATTTCGCCTTCGAATATAACGCCCTTGTCCATGATCGTGGTCCTTTCGACTTGGTTCCGACCGGCAGAGAGATCGCCGCGTTCACAACCATCGATATAAACGATATCGTTTAGTGCGTCAATAAACGATATCGTTTATTTTCTAATCGCCAGCGCGTTGACACAATATGCGATATCGTTTATCGGGTGAGCTATGGGAAGACCGCCGCTCAACATGACGCCGACAATCGTCCGATTTCCGAACGAGGTTCTCGATCGGATCGACAACCTCGTTGGGCAGAAGCAGCGCGCAAAGTTCATTCGCGAAGCTGTTCAGATCGAAATCGAGAAGCGCGAGGCAGAGCCCGCCACAGACCGGGGCTAGTCAGCCGCCTACCGCTTCGACTTCTTGTCCGCTTCCTCATGGGCCTGCGACTTGGAGAAGAACCCGGACAGACTTGGCAGGTAGTGCCCGCGTTCGACCGTCGCCGCTATGCCGGCCGTACTCTTTGCTGCGCTGCCGATCTTGCTGCCGAGCGTATCCAGGGCATCTGGTTCGGCTGGAGCATTGGCCTTGTCGCTCGACGCTTCGGAGCCGACCGCATCGATCATTTGCCCGACCCATTGCATAGCCTTGCCGGGGACGTAGGAGAGCGGCTGTAGAGCCCGGTTGGCCCATGTGTCCTCATAATCATACGGCACTGGTTGCACGGGGATCGGCGTCGGATCGCGCCCGAGGGTGAAATCCTCGTAGCGCTGAACAACCTCCTCCTCGCTGGGCTTGCGGCCAAGCTCGTTCTCAAGGTCGTTGGCGATGCCGCGCCGCAGATCAATCGGGATATCCGTGTACTTCACGACGACATCGACGGTCGTATTATCCCCGCGCTTGGCTGCATCGAACAGGAACCCGTTCGAAGTCGAGCCGCCGAAAAGATTTACAGCAGACGAGAACGGGTTGGGGATCGATCCGTAAGACGGCGCAGGGCCGTCCTTGATCACGACCGGCAAGAGGAGCTTGTTGATCACCGACTGAATTTCAAGCTGGTTCGGCGGCCGGTTTTGGTTCTGCCGTTTAAACTCCTCCAATTGGGAGGCCAACTGGTTCTGAAATTCCGCGACGCGCTTAGCTGCCGCTTCACGCTCGCTTCCCTCTTTCCCGGTCGTGGTAATGCCAACGGCGGCAAGCTGGCTGTCAGCCTGGGAAAACGCGTTGGTGATGTTAATCCCGTCTTCCTTCGCCTTGCGCTGATCGGATAGCGCGTTGGTCTGGAGCCCGGTCAATTCCTTGATGTCTTCTTTCGAGAGACGATCGCGGTAATCGTTGAGATCGTAGTTCGCGAACTCGGTCGGATTGGTCGCGGCGTAGCGGCGCATGTCGTAGAGCAGCGTTTGATCGCTGTCGACCGCGCGACCCTTGGCGGCGGTTTCCTGGTAGCTCCAGGCCGCAGAGACAGCAGCCATGCCCGCCGCCTGCCGAACTTCCATCGGCACTTGGTCGGGCGTCTGGCCCTGATCGATGTACTTCCACAGTTCGGCCTTGGCGGCTCGCTCGCTTTGCTCCTGGGCCTTGCTCTGGGCTTCCATGACAGCATAGAGGCGCTTGCGCGTCGCGTCGCGAACGTCGGGATCAGCAATGCCCGCAAGCCGGTTTTCGATGTCGTCATAGGACGGTGCGACCGAGCGCGGCGCGATTGTGTTGTTCCTTGGCGCGACCGTGGCAGAGAACGCCCGCGTGCCGCGCGTGCCCATCGGCTCGATATGCCAGGGCTCATGCTTCATCGGGAAGTAGAGGCCATACTTGCCGGCGTTCTCATGCACCCAATCGATCACGTCTTGCGGCGCGTGCGAGAGCGATTGCCCGTTGAAAGACAGGTCGACGGCGCGGCCCTCATTGTGCTGGGAATTGCCGGGAGGCGCGACCCAGCGACGCGCAGCTGCAACGGAGCCGTATTTCTTCACCGCCGCCCCGAAAAGCTCTGCTTGCCGCTGGGGCGAGCGATAGCCGGAATAGATGCCGAGACCCTTGCGGATATCGGGCGGCGCGTCCTGCATCATCGCCGCCAGATTGGTGGCGAAACTGTCATCCAGGTTGTCGACCGAGGCCGGGCCTTTGTTGCTCACAGACTGGAGGAAGGCGCGAGCGCGCGTCGGGCCGGCTTGCGCGAGGGTGCGACCGCTCGCCGGCTGGGCCGGTTCCGCCGAGGTGGACGGCTGGCGACCGTCCGACAAGATCGCCTCAGCCTCGCGTTTCGATTTCTCCTGGATCAGTTCGGTCTTGAGCGAGTTGCCGAGATCGTATTGATCCGCGCCGGTCATCTGCTTGGCATTGGACTGCATGTACTTTTCGGCGGCGATCGCATCGGTGGCCGCGATCTTCAAGGTGATGTTCTTGTGAACGCCCGAGACAAACCCGGCTTCCTGGAGCTTCAACGTATCAGCGCCCCAGCCCTCAAGCTCAGCCTGCCGACGTAGCTCAAGCTGGCCGGCCGCGATGTACTTCTGCACCATCGCCGGATTGCCGGCATTCTTCATCGCCTGATCGCCGAAGGTCTGGACGCTGCTTTTCAGATCGCTGACGATGTAGGATTTCAGCGCCTGGCCCTTATGCATCAGCCCTTGGCGGCGGCTATCTTGCTCCAGCGGATCGACGGCCTTTGCGAACATATTTTGCTGGCTTGGCGTCAGCCGCGCGGCGCTGGAGACCTTGTTGCGGAGGTCGCCCATATTGCGCTGGTACTCGGGAAAAGCATCGATCGCAGAGCGCCCCTCCTTCTGCAAAAATCCGCCTTCCGGGTCGTATTTGAGCGTGTCGGCTTCCGCGATGTACTGGTTCCTAGCGCGCCTTACTGCCGCCTCGTCTTCTAGCGATTTCACCTGGGCGGCCACGTCGGCGAACTTGTCGAGCCCAGCCGCCGCGCCTTGCATGCCGCGCCCGATCGCCGCGCCGAAAGCATCCGGCGTCGCGTTGGGCTCCAGGTCTTGCCGGTAGATCGGACGAAGCGAAACGTCAGATTGATATTCCGGAACGGTAGGCATCTGTCATTCTCCCAACGAAAGCGCGAGGCGGTATCCCTGTCGAAACCCGACCGCGATAATCGAGACGCCGGACCCGTCGAGAAGCCTGTTGAGCCGCTGAAGGGTCCTATTGAAGGTGAGATACATGCGCGTGGGCGACGGCCCGCCGTCAGGATCATCGGCATACATGGCGTCAAACAGCCTTTCGGTGCTGACGGGCATTCCCCTGCCCTTCCACACTGCACCGAGAATGCTGGCTTCAAGGCCCTTGATCTCATGCGAGGCAAGAAGGTCATCGAGCGCGGGCACGGCCACGGCAGCTTTGCAGAGCGGGCACGCGATCATCGATAGCCGCGCCTCTTGGCTTCCTTGATCGCCGCGCGGACAAGGCGAGGATCATTGCCTGCCCCATGTCGCTCCAGACTTGCCACAACGCCCGGTGATACAATCTCCATGTCTTTGATGAACTGGCGCGCAATGCCCAGATCAGCCTCGGTGACGCCGGAAGCTGTCAGTTCAGCCATGGAAGCGGCAAAGCCCTCCTCGATCTGTTCGGGCGTCGGCGGGGACAGGCTGTCCGCGCTCTGGCGAACGATTTGGAAAGCTTCCTGAATGGAAGCTGGATCAGTGCCGGCCGAGCGGAAATCCTCGCTCAGCGCCGCCGTTGCCGCCTTCAAGGCGTTGGCCCTCTCACTGTCGCCATCCTTCATGGCGTCCAGCGTCACTTGATCCAGTTCACCGCCAACGACCCGCTCGAAATCAACGTCCTTTCGCGCCGCGTCATCCTTGAACAGCGCGGCGGCGACATCCGTCTTGTCACCGGCAGGAGGATTGGCGTCGCCCTTGCGCTCGCCTGGGAACATCGTGGCGGCGGCATCATCGGTTTTCCCGGTAAGCCGCTGCTCGGCAGCGCTGCGCTGGGCCTGATACCAGTCGGGTGCCTGGGTCGGCTTCGACGGCACATCGTTGGGGAACAGGATGCTTGCCGCGTCGATCTCAGCCATCACGCGGCCTCCTCGTTGTCGTTGACCAGAAAGCTCCAGGCGAAGGCCACCGTCTCAGCGATTGATTTGCCTGGGGCGTTTAAACGCGCCCTGCCGTCTGCGATCCTGGTGAGCTTGTCGACAGCCATAAGCGCTAGGCCTATCTGCCCGACCACAGCGCCGGGCAAACGATGATCCGCGCGACTAAGGCTAAGGCGCACGGACAATTCCGCTTCACTAAGTTCGGGCAGCGCCGCGGTGAACTCAGCAATCGCCGCGTCAATGCGAGACGCCGCCGCCAACAGGCGCGCAGCGTGACCCTTGGCGGCGTCGAAGTGCTTCCGACGCACGTCCTCTGCCTGGGCCTCACGCGCGGCGGCTTCGGTTGCCCGTGCGCGTTCCAGAGCGCGGGAGAGGATCAAGCGGTCCACGCCCAGGCGTTCAATGCGCTGGTTGATCTCCGCAGCCTTCTTGCCTGCACCGTCGACGCCCGCGACCGCCTCGCCGGCCGTCTTGTCGAACTCGGCACCAAGTTCTTGCACAAGGATATCGAGGGCGCTGATCTTGTCGCCGATTTCCGATGAGGTGACGGGAGTAGTCATGTTAAGCCACCCCTGCCCAAGCTGCCGCCGCCAGATCGGCAATGCTCCGGTCGCTCTCGATGGATGGCTTGCCCATCGCATCCAGCGCGACCAGCGTGAGGCGTTCCTGATACGCGCGCGACGGCTCGGACGCGGGCCGAAGCCGCCTGATTTCAGCCTCAGCGGCTTCGATGGCCGCTTTGGCGGCACGGACCTGAACGATCAGCGCGTCAAGCTCAGCGGCCTTAGCCTGGATCGTTGCAATATTGGTGGCGATGTCTGCCATTGGTCTTTCCTTCTCAGGTGTTGCGACGGGCGCTTACAAACCCGTCCTCGGCATTGTCGTAGTCTGTGTCAGCGAAGCCCTGCCGCTCCGGGTAGTAGAGGATCGGTTGATACGGCGCGGGCGTCTTCGGCGCTTCCCAATCGGCGGCTGCGCGCTGCTCGGGTTCCGGTGCGGGCTCATGAGCCGGCGCGGGTGTCGGCGTCGGCGTAGGCTCCTGGGCAGGGACCGGCATAGTGGATGGAGGAGAGTTTGCCGGCTCAGCCGCAGCTTGAGCGCGTGATATGCGCGCCAGGCGCTCGGCAAGGCCATCTAGTCCCTTGATCTCCAGTGTGTCGCGGAATGCAGCCACTGAGACGTGACGGCCGATAGCTTCCAGGCGGCGCACACGATCAGAAAGCTTGATTTTTTTGGCCGTGCCGATCTGCTTGCGATCTTCACCGCGACCGTCAAACAACGCCTCGATCTCAACGCCGGCAACCAGCCCGCGCCGCCAAATTTCCGGCCACTCGTGAACAGGCAGAAGATCGCCCGTCTCTTCGTCGTAGAGGTCCGCTAGATCGGCCTCGATTTCCTCGTGCAGCCGCTTAAGCAGATAGTCTGCATCGATCTCGACGCGATCCAGGCGTTTTTGCTGCCCTTCCTCGATCGCAGCCAATATGCTCGGATCGGCCATCAGCCTGCATGCCATCACGTGGGCAGAAGATGAGGCATAGCCAGCGCGCAATGCGGCTTCTGTGGCCGTTTCCGACCTCAGGTATTCTTGAACGAACCGACGCTGACGATGCGTGAGTGCCATAAGCGAACTGATACAGGCGATCAGTTGTCGGCTGTTTCCGCTTATACAAACTTATATTCGACGCCGCGTTCTGGTGTGTGATCGCAAGGTATGTTAGCTGCCCGCCAGAGGTGTGGGGCTATATCATGAGAATTCTACTGCTCGGGCTTTTGCTTGCAACGTACGCGCAATCCGCAAGTGCAGGCGGTCTCGACTTGGAGTGTTCCGGCTATAGGCCCCTGCTTGCAAACGATGAAACTAAACGGCCCGAACCGCCTAGCTGCGCCTCATATGGCTTCCAGTTCTCAGGGGAGTACGATTTCGATAGCTGCAAATCTGAGATGGAAGAATATCGGCGCAAGATCGCCGGCTATGGACGCTGCCTTGCAAGCGAGCAAGAGCAGGCCATTGAGCAGTTCAACGAGACTGTCGAAAGCTTCAATCGAAAGGCATCGAACTAAGGTCTAGCAGCGCAATCGCGTGGTGCGCCGACCATGCAACCTATTGGCGATTATCTGTCAGTCTACGACTTAGGATTTACGGATTTCCCGGATTTGCTACAACCAAACGCGGGAATTTCGCAGTAGAGGTTGTTTTATATGCGCCCATACTGCGAAATTTATAGAAGCGGTTGAAATCAACCCGGGAAATCCGGTAATCCGGGGATCGCTGTAGGGGGATATTACATGAAGATTCGGAGTATTTGCGCGTTGGCCATAGCGGCGATCGCGGCCGGGTGTCAGACGTTTGAGAATATGGACGCGGGCCTTAGCTCGCTACGTGGGAAGCCCTACCAAGAGGCCTTCAACGTGCTCGGGTTCCCGGATGCCGAGAACACCATCGACGGCAAGCGAGTGTTCACGTGGGGTAGCCGAAACACCGGCTCATACACGTTGCCAACATTCAATTCGAGCACAGCCTACGTGAACGGACAGCCGATCTATGTCCAATCGCAAGGCACCAAGACCGAGACCTACGACTATCACTGTAAGGTCGATGTGATCGTAGGATCGTCGGGGCTTATCGAGATCACCAGGTACGACGGGAACATTGGCGGGTGCGAAAGATATGCGCGCCGATTTCCTAAGGTAAAATGACGGTTCCCTGCTTTCCTGGAAAAAGCCGGAAAGCGCTCCGATTAGATTGACCAACATTCAGGCGGCGGCGAGTATGAAGAAACTTTGGCTTACCTATGCCTGGGCAGACAATGAATCCGAGGACGTCGATTTCGTTGCCCAAGAGATACGCAAACGTGGGATCGACGTGAAGCTTGATCGGAACCACCTGATTGCGGGTCAACGGCTTTGGCCCCAGATCGACGCAGCCATCACGGACCCGGCAAAGAGTGACGCATGGGCAATCTACGTCACCGAAAAAAGCTTAAAGAGCGAACCTTGCCAAGAGGAGCTTGCTTACGCCCTGGACCGCGCCCTCAGGTCGCGAGAAGAGGGCTTCCCTATCATCGGGATCTTCCCCCACGCAATTGATAGAAAACTCGTTCCCTCATCGATTGCCACGCGCCTCTATGTTGATCTTAGACAATCGGATTGGGCAGATCGCGTTGCGGACGGTGTAACTCACCTCAGCCAAGGCCGGCCCGAACCTTCGATCGCTCCCTTTCACATAGCCACGACCGTCTCGGGCAATGGTGAGATCATTGTCGAGGTGCGGCCTCGCGCTGGCCGATGGTACCCGTTTTACTGCTTTGTCTTGGAGCAGGAGCGCCAGTTGCTCAAGAACGCCTTTTTCGGCCCATCGGGTGGCGTGCCGCTAGCCAGTATGACAGCCGTTTCAGAGGTTCCTGCAAACAACGGTTACGCTGGTTTGAAACTTGGCCACGCCATAGACGCTCAGAACAGTGCGTATCTGCAATTTGCAGCCGCCCCCAGCACCATCCTGTTTGGGGAGCTTCCAAACCTTTTGCAGGTTTTTCCAGGCCGTGGATGAGAAATCCGACTAGCTTGTGACGGCTTTGACCATCGCAAATGCAATCACGATCGCCTCAGACAAAGACCCGGCTGTGTTGTTTCTCACGTCGATCGTTGCCGATCCGGCTGCGCTGCTGGCATTGAGTGAGTACGCCCCGCGCGTGCCGCCAGATATGTGATTGAGGATGAGCACGTCGCCGGCCGCGATCGCGCTGTTCGTCAGGACAAAGCTAACGATCGTGCCAGCGGCGAGCGCCGCTGCGTTCATCGTGACTTGACCTGACGCCTTATTGAGCGTCACGCCAGTCGTCTTGCTGGTAGCCTGCACCACGGCTCCGCCAGCGCCCGAGGCGTAGCCGATGCCCTTACCTGAGGTCGCCTGCAACTTAGGTCCGTATACGGTCGTCGGTTCGGCGTCCGCGAATGTCAGCGTGCCATTCTGAATATCGCTGTTTCCGTCCCTTATCTGGGTGCGCAGAGCGCCAGCAACGATGTTGACGTGAGCGGTCTCACCTATGCCAAACTCCGTATCCTCAATGACTGTGTCATTGCCGTTGACGATCAGCGCATACGCTGTCGACACGATCGAAGCGGCGAGCGGCTGGAATGTGCAGCCGCGAATTGTCGTCTTCTGCGTACCGGATAGTAGGACCTGAGCGCCGAGCGCGCCGAGAGCATCGCCCCAATATGATGGCTGCTCGACCCAAGTATCAATGATCTTGGCCCCGATCGTGTTCACAAGCTGAATGCCGCCGCCCTGGCAGGTGATGTTGCAGTCGCGGATGATGAATTCACGCGCACCCGACGCCTGGGTGACAAACACGCCGATGAAGTTTCCCTGTGCGTTGATCGTGGTGTGTTCGATCGTGACGCTATCGCCAACATTGTTGCCCTTGAAGCCGTTGGCGATGAAACAGCGGTTGATATGCAGAGAGAAGAAACCGCCCGTAGTCCCGGTGTTGTTGAAATAGAAGCCCTGCGTACCGAACTGCCCGATATAGCAACGCTCCACCATGGAGTTGGAGACGTATTCCGTACCGGCAACGGTCCAGATCATGCCATACGTGCCGCCGTTCTGAGCGGATGGCGACACAGAGAAATCGGCAAAATAATAGCCGGTGTTGTCGTTCGCAAAGGTCGCGTCGGGATTGATGAACATCGCCGAGAACGCACCGGTGTAGACCAATCGGGAACGGAACATGCCATCGCCGGTCAGGCGCAATACGTTCTTCACCGTGAGGCCGCTGTCATACTGATAGTCGCCGGCCGGAATGCGTAGTGGATAGCTGTATTTCTGGCAAAGGTCGATGGCGGCTTGAATGGCCGTCGAGTTCGCCGCAGCGGTCGCGGACGGCGACGCCCCGAACATTTCGATGTCGGCTTGTCGGCGGCATTGCCGAACCCAGGTGTACAGGTTGTTTGCGGTGGAGCGCGCAAACATGCCTTCCTGTGCATCATCCACCGCCGCCGCCTGATCGTTGGCGGAAAGGCTAGCGTGCAGATAGGCGACCCAGGTTCCATTCCGGCCGGCCTCGCCGTACGTCGTGGCGGCTTTGTCCTTGGTCGGGTCCAGCGCTTTGAGCGCCGCGCGATCAACGACGAAAGCGGCAGCGGCGAGCGCGTTGCGGACTTCGGTCGGCGTCTTGGTTTCATACCCGCTCGCGTCCGCCTTGGCTTGCAGGAAGGTGCTGGCGACGATCGCGGGCAGGGCAATGCTTGCAGCCGAGGCCGCAGCAGCGATTGCCGACGCCGAGGCGCTTGTAGCGTACCCCAAAGCCTTACGCATCCAGTGGAACGCCGAGAAGCCGGCCGGGTTTACTCCGTCATTCACGGCAACGTCTTCGGCTTCCGTCGCCCATTTGTTCGCCACAAACACAGCGGCGCTTGCCGAAGCTGCGCTCGCCGCAGCTGCCGAAGCTTGGGCGGGCGCGGCGATGATCGCGGCCATGTTGTCAGCCGCCTCGTTCACATCGGCGATGTTGTCCGCAACCGTGTCGATCTTGTCGGCGCTATCGGCCAGCCGCAGAATGTCGCCAACCAGGCCCTCAAGCTGGGCGGGGTCTTCCGAGGCCGGGATTTGCACGGCGCGGTTGATCTGCTCTTGCAATTGCTGATCGCGCATCGTCGCGAGATCAAGCCCGTTCTCGACCGTTTCGGCGTAATAAGCGCCCTGATTTTCCAGGTCGATTTCCTGGGTAAAGGGCACGTTCGGGATCATCGTCAACGTCTGCCCGGTTGGCAGCGGCACGGTGAGTGCGACTTGACCGCCTGCCGGGTTGCCAACATCGGTCACGACATAATCCGCGTCGATCGTCAACACCGTTTCGACGCCGGCCGCGTCAGCCTTGATCACCTTGATATAGTTCTCATTGGTGATCTTGAACTCGTAATCAAAAACGGTCGTGACCCCGTTACCGTTGTAAGGGCCGGAACGGTTGGTCTCGCTAGGAACGGTCATTTTTTGTCGTGCCCTCGTTGAGTTGAGGGCACGGTAGGGGCCGATAGTTGGGAGCTAGAATTTCCTGGCAGGAAGCGCGGGCAGTATCACCAACTACCTAGTTCCTGTTCCCGGTCAGTCGATGATGGCTGATCCCGATCGTCATCAGCCACGCGCCAAACGCTGCTATTGCTATTGCAGTCACGAGGCAGTTGTTCAATCCAGCGATTGCCGATCCGTGTTCCTGCATACCGCGCGAGATATCGACCGAAGCGTTTCGAGGAGAACACACCGCCTCTGTCCATGAAGGATGCCAGCGTTTCCTTGAGCAGCGGGCTTTCGGCTACCTTGATAGCTACTTCCCGCGTCGTAAACGGCCCGCTCGGTAGCGCCTGGATGATCTCGGCAAGTTCGTCCTTCTCCGGGTCCGATGCGCGCTGAGCAGCAACATCGCCCCGGCAATCAGCAAGGCCAAGCCACATCAGCGAGGACCGTACAAGATCGCTCCAGTCCTCAAAATTTCCCATAGCGGGAGCCACGTTCGGAGCGCCGGCCGACAGATAGGCACGTACAACCGTAAGAGCCGCCGCAACAAGCTCGGGCCGCTTGCGCAAGGCCAGATCAATAGCGTCGAACTTGAAACTCCGTTCCTCGGGCCGCTCGCACTTCGCATCCAGGCGAATTTGGATCGTGCGGCGATTGAGGTCCCCAAACAATGTCAGATTATTGCCAGTGGCGCAGATCAGGCTAGTCGCGGGGATGCGGACATTCTTGGATGAACCGAGCACGCGAACTTGAACCTCATCCTGCGTCAGCATCTGGCAAAGTTGGTCACTCCGCAGGATAGAGGTGATATTGTCTATGCTTAATATTTGATCGCCGGCAAGTGCGCAGGCACCTATACGCTTTTCAAGCTCTTGCTCGTCTGGCGTCGGGGTGACAACAGCGGCCCGCCGACCTGTTGCCATGACAGCGGCCACGTCGACAACCAAGCTCTTACCGGTACCGGCAGAGGGCGCTGACACCGCGAACATGGGCGCGGTTTTGAGGCTGGGTCGCATAACGCTTGTTATCAGCAGAGCTAGGGCGGCGGCGCGGTCGCTATCCGCCACGAAGGGAAGCGCGGCGATCGGCTCCGACAAGACGGCGAGCGCTTCGGCGGCTTCGCGTTTAGACGGATTTTCAGGAACGTGCCGCCACAGCCGCCCACCCACAAGAAGCAATCCGGTCGCGGCGTCATATCCTGGCTCGCTGATGACCGTGCCATCATGGCGCAGCGTCGGTGCGCTGATTACCGCTCTCAGGCGCGGCATGGTCCAGTTATGGCCCTTTCTCGCCAGGATCATCCTAGCCACTTCTGGCGGGCAGTCGCACGGCACGAAGTCAGCGACACGAGCGTTGAACTTCATGAACAGAGCACGCTCGGACAGGACCTCGGTAAGCGCGGCCTCGGTGATGGTCGTGACGATTACCGATCCATCGGGACGGCTGGTGTTTTCGCCCTGCTTAGCAACGGTCAGGGTCTGCTTGGGCGTGGTATGGGTGACGGGTCTGACAAGCTCGTCCGCCCTGGAGAAGATGCCCAGGGACTGACTTGAGAGTATGGAAATCGCCTGCTCCACCGCCCGGTGAATTTCGCCCTTCACGACATAGATACGGGGCTTGACGCCTGGGGCTCCACCCGGCCCGTTGTCGTTGCCACCGATCGGCAACGGCTCAGCCTTAGGAGAAACGCGCTCAGCGGCCTCGCTTTCCGGTTTCTGTTGCGGTGGCGACCACGGGCGAGCGGTCGCGCGCATGAACGCGTCAAGCTGATCCTTCGACCAGCCGTCATCGATCGCGTCGGCGCAATCCCAGCCCTTTTTAGGAGCCTTGCCGTCCTGCCAGTCTTGAAAAGTGTATGGCTGGGCGGCGTTCACTGGTCGCACCCAATCGGCTGATCGACCAGTATATGGATGGAAGGCCCGAAGGCCGCATTGCAATCTTTGTTCACTTTCGTCTCATCATCATTGACGAGACAGTGCATTGTTGCTAAATTTACAACGTCGATTGTTGTTGATCTAGCTTCACTGTCTCAGAAGCTTATTCAGAAAGCCCGAGTTGCCGCTCGGGCTTTTTCGCTTTTCATCAGATGTCATCGGGAAGCGGATCGGCGGCAAACCGACGTTCGAGCGCAGCAAGCTCCTCCGCAGCTGCGAGATCGCAAATCTGGTCGACGGTGAGCCCGGCCAGGGCCGGTTTGATTGTCACCGATTGAGCGTACGCCGCTACGTCGCCCGGTATGGCAACCGGCCTGGGGCGCGCGGGGAACGGGATCACGTTGCCGTCGACAATCTGGCGACCGGTCTTGGCGCAAAACACGATGTCTTCGGTCACGGCGATCACGCGGCTTCGCGTGCTGCTTTGGCGCGCTCGATCATCCCGGAGATTTCGGAGCGCGGCCACCGGCTGATGCCGCCCATTTTAAGCGGCTTGGGCGCATCGCCTTCGCTTACCCAACGCCAGAAAGTCCGAACCGAGACGCTGAGCATCGCTGCGGCGTCTTTGTCCCTAATCAGCGGATCGGTTGCAGCATGTGTATTCATAGGTCAGCCTCCGTTGTCATAGGCTGACTATTCCCAGCAACAGTTGCTGCAACCACTCCCTACAAATTCAGAGAACAGCGCAAGATATCGTCGTTAATCAGGATGTGCCTGCAATATTTTGTCGACAATTGCTTGTTTGGCGCAAGTCGCCAAAAGCGGCGCGGCAAATCAGCCCGCAATTTGCCGCTCATGTCCGCGCCCTCATCGGGACAACGTTGGAAGCCGGATCATCGGCGGCGGGGTTGTCGTCAGTCGTGGCTTTGCCGTTGCAATGGTTCGCCCAGCGATCGAGGAGCACCCGGCGCTGCTCTAGAAAGTCAGTGCGCAAATATGCGCGCGTCACTGCGCTGCCGACAGCATGCCCCAGGATCGTCTCAGCGACCTCATGCGGCGCGTCTGTACAGTCCGCAAGCCAGTCTCTCAGAGAGCTTCGAAAGCCATGCGGGCGCGCCTCGATCTTGGCTCGGCGCATGTACATCGAAAGTGTCATGTCGCTGATCACGCCCTTGCCGCTGGCATTGGGAAATAAATACCGGCCGCGCGCATGGCGCTTGGCCTGATCAATGACGACAATCGCCTCAGCCGACAGGGGCACGCGAAAATCGTCTGCTTTGCCCTTTCGCGACTTAATCAATGCTGCCGGTATCATCCACACCTTGCCGTCTATCTGATCTTCGCGCATGAACCGCAGCGGCGCGGAGCGAACGCCAGTGAGGATCAGCAGCCGCATCGCCAAGTGCGTGACGCTGCCGTCGCTCAGGCTGGCGTAGAAGCCCGGCACGTCCTCCCAGGCCATTGCCGGTACATTCTCAGCCTTGTGCTGCGATGCGCCGATCAGGGCGCGCGCCTTGTCAACGACTTGCAAGTCAACATCGAGCCCGGCGGCTGCGGCATGGCGAACGACCAGATTGAGACGGTTCAAAGCCTTCCGCATCGTCTCGTGCTTCGTATCGCGCAACGGTCGCAGCACGTTCTTGATGTCGTCCTGGGTCAACTCGGCGACCGGAATTTTGCCGAGCTTTGGCAGGACATGGAGATCGAGCGGCGTCCGCCAACGCCCTGCCGTGCCATCGCCCTTGAGCGTTGCCTTTATGGCCTCGAAACAATCGTCGGCTACGTCTTTCAGGAGGTGCATGTTGCGAGCGGCCTCGCGCTTCTGGCGACGACGATCGTTGATCGGGTCCCTTCCCGCGCGCGCCACCTTGCGCCACCTCTCTGCCGCCTCGCGCGCCTCTTTCAGTGACACGTCGGCAATCGAGCCTAGCCCCATGTGCTTGAGCCGCCCATGCACGGAGACGCGCAGCATCCAGCTTCCCGTGTCCTTGCCAGACTTGATGAGCCACAGCCCGCCGCCATCGCCGTACTTGCCAGCAGGAGCCTGTTTGACCATCACCGCCGAAAGCCTGTCTCGTTCCTTAGCCACCCACCGCCTCCGTTACACAGTTCCTTACACACTCAGGATGTAGCATGGCGTGGCGTGATTTGGCTATGCTTGGTTAGATCATGTTGCAGAAAATGCAACAAAATCAGGCGGTATTGCTATGGGTAGATGTCTGGCGTCACTACATGTCGCATGGTGGCAAGATGATTATGTGCCGCCTCTGGGCACCATCCCCCCTTCTCCCGACAGTCTCTTCCGCCGAAGCATCTACGCTTTTGTCTCGGCAAATATCTGAAATTCTTGGTGATTTTCGCTCGCAAGGCGCGGTTGGTCGTGTTTTGTGGAATTTCGGCGTAGTTGGTCCAACGAGGCGGAGGGCTGGTATTTTCGATGGTATTGGAGATCCTGATGGTATCGATGCAGCCAAATGGAGCTCCCGAAAATGGTGCTGTCCGACGTGAAATGCCGAAATGCCCGACCCGCTTCCAAGCTCGTGAAATTTTCTGACGGCGGCGGGCTCCAGCTTTGGGTGCAGCCTACCGGATCTCGGCTATGGCGCCTCGCCTATCGTTTTGGGGGCAAGCAGAAGCTTCTGGCATTGGGCAGCTATCCCCTCATCTCCCTCGCTGAGGCACGCGAGGCGCGCGATACCGCCAAACGTCTTCTCCTACGTGGCATCGACCCCGCACAGGAGCGTAAGTCGCAAAAGGCTTCGGCAGAGGACACCTTTCGCTCAATCGCGGAGGATTATGTCGACAAGCTGAAGAAGGAGGGACGTGCCGACCGGACCATCACCAAGGTCAAATGGTTGCTCGACTTTGCCTATCCAACATTTGGGGACAAAAGCATTAGGGAGATCGATCCGGCCACAATTCTGGCCGCTCTCCGCAGCGTGGAGGTTCGCGGTCGATACGAGTCGGCTAGGCGACTGCGCTCCACTATCGGCAGCGTGTTTCGATATGCAATCGCAACCGCACGCGCCGATGTAGATCCGACGATCGCCCTGAGGGGGGCACTCGTCGGTCCGACGGTCACGCCGCGTGCGGCAGTTACCGATCCTAAGGCCTTGGGAGGCTTGCTGAGGGCGATCAATGCGTTTGATGGACAGCCAACAACCCGAGCCGCCCTGAAGATGATGGCCCTATTGTTTCCCCGCCCCGGCGAGCTGCGCGCGGCCGGATGGGATGAGTTCGATTTTGAAAGGTCGGTGTGGAGCATCCCTGAAGGACGCATGAAGATGCGAAGGCCGCACCGTGTACCTCTTTCCAGGCAGGCGGTCAGCGTCCTGACCTCACTTAGAGAAATCTCTGGTGGTGGATCGCTGTTGTTTCCTAGTGTTCGATCGGGTTCGCGCCCGATTTCCGACAACACGCTTAACGCCGCCCTTCGCCGTATGGGCTATAGCAAAGAGGAAGCTACAGCGCACGGTTTTCGAGCAACGGCATCAACTCTGCTAAACGAATGCGGAAATTGGCATTCGGATGCCATAGAGCGGCAACTGGCCCACATCGAAAACAACGACGTTCGTCGTGCCTACGCCCGGGCTGAGCATTGGGAAGAGCGTGTCAAGATGATGCAGTGGTGGGCAGATTATTTGGATGAACTCGAGAGCAAAAGCGGGATAGTGAACTCGATCGGGCGACGCGGCAAGCCTGCCGTTCATACACCAGACCCACTTTGAACCCAACAGCAAACGCCGAAACGAATCTCCAACCGCACGACCAGATCGGCGTAGGTCATCCCGCCACCGTCGTCGGGCAGAAAAGGACGCCCCAGCAGAACTCCCGTGATCCACGAGGCGCGCGAGCGACAGTCCCATCGTCTCACCTACGAAAGTATGAGTCTGTCTCGCCTTTGGAATGATGCGAGTCGACGAGTGCGCTTTCCGCACGCGCTTGCTTGTCCGGCGACGGCATGAACAGCAAAGTCAGACGATATCTGCTCTCGCAATGCGCGACTTGCCATCGAAAGCGCCGTGCCGTTCTTCATCGACTAGCATGAGGCCGATAGTCCAGCGCTTCGATGCGCTCGGCGTCAAAGAAAAATGCCCAGCCAGAGCCAAGCTTCTCAGCTCATAGTTTGCCGCGCGCACCTGACTACAAGTTCGGCTTCAGTCGCGCTTGAGATCGGAGCCGCGGAGCCGAAAGGTGCGCTGAAAGCTGCCGTCCTTTGAGGACGATGCTGTGCGCGTCGAGTGCGGCTCAAGGCAGATGATCGGCAAGCCGGTCGGCTTTGCCGTGATATTCTGAACGATTCAGCATGCGAGCCAATCATTCGGGCGAAGGTGGCGGACAAACACGTTTGCGAAGGCTCGCGGCGAGCTGCGAAGACCGCGAGCTGTGGTCGGCGATCCAGAGCACCAGCCCGGCAACCCACTGCTGTAGGCCAACGCCTATGGCGGCGGCTAGATGGTTGGTGGTCATCATCCGCTGCAGTGTCGCGGCAAATGAGCGTTGTGGGTCCGGCAAGAAAGGTGACGCACGGGCGATCGTCTTTCTTGTTCGGCGTAGAACACGGGCAGGGTGGCGCCGATCAGGAGGGAATGACTCGTCTTTTCGCCGCGTTCCAGCGCCCCCCGAGGTCGACGAGAATGTCGGCGATGTTCTGGACGTCGCGGAGCTCGTTCGGACCTTTGAGGACTTTCACTCGGATCGGCCGGGTTGAACAGCAGGCAGTACGAGAACTTCGACTGCCAGCCGGCCGTCAACTGCCACTCCTCCCCTTTGATGTCGTGAATGCGGCTGAGCCGGTCCAGGAAAGAAGCGTTGGAACAACCAGTCTGACGCCCTTGCCCGAACGTGCCGGCGCAAAAGCCATGACGTTCTCTGGCCCGGTATGGCACAGATACCGATCTTTCAGTTTACCCAGGAAAACGCCGGCCGGCCGGAGCAACCCTGCCTGGTCGATCTCCTGGTTAATGGCCCATCGCGAAGAGCCGTAGGTTGTGACCAACCCACGCTGTCGCGCGCCGGCCACCCGCCTTTCACTTTTTTTAGCATTCGGCGCGAACCCACACCCTGCACCAAACCTGCGAAAGAACCCTTGATTGTTGCCGCCTAAAGCTTATTGTCCTCGACTCGAGCGTTCTCTGCTTCTCGTGGAAGACGCTAAATCCGCGCGTGCGTTATTGCCGGCCAGCAAAGGCTGCGGGTCGGCGGTGAAGCTGTCGAGGGGCGGCGGCCGTTCCCCTTCACTCAATGGTGCCGCCGGCGCCTGGATGGTTTCCACGCCGCCGCCCCCGCACTCGTGGCCGTTGTGATGATCATCGTGCATGCGCTGCGCTGTTGGGGACATGCTGATGGCGGTGCCGGAAGCACCGGAAACATGTGATATTTCGGCAGCGGGCAGAGCGGCTTCTCTCTCCCTGCTGCACAGGAAAGCGTAGAGCTCCTTCACGCAAGTGCCGACGTTCTTCTTGTCTTTTTTAAAGGGCGGGACCACCCTGATATCGGCCTGTTGGTAGTCTGGCCCGCGCGCTTCTAACATGTTTTCGAGCTGCTGCTCGATGTCGGCGCCTTGCAGCAGCGGCCGGCCGGTGTCGCCCGTGAGGCGCTGTTGCAGGGCGATGCGCCTGCCGACCTCTTGAAGGTCGGTGTCGAGCCAGATCGACACGGCCTTCTCGAGGATCAGGTCTCGATTGGACTTCTTGACAAAGCAGCCGCCGCCGGTTGCGATGACGATGGGCCCTTTCTTCAGCTGTTCGGCGAGCTCTCTAGCCTCCAGCTCCCTGAAGTGCGGCTGGCCATGGCGCTCGAATATATCCTTAATATTGCCGTGCTGGGCGACGATAAGCTTATCGATGTCGACAAACTCCACCCCCAGCTCCTTGGCAAGCCGGGGACCGATGGTCGACTTGCCGCTCGCCGGCATGCCGACGAGCACCACCGGCCGCGTGCCAAGGGCCGCGACGATCTCGCCGGCTTGCGGCGAGTGAGCGACCGCAATCTGTTGTCTTGCGATGGTGGCCGACCTGGAGGTTCCTGCCGCCCTCGACCTGCTTTCTCCTGACGAGCCCCAGTGTAATATCTCCCAGGCACCATGGGGAACGGGAACCAGCTCGCATTCGCTCTGCGCGCGCTGCGCGAGCTCGGCCCGGTAACTGGCCGGCGTATGGAACTCGACCTCGAAGCGATAGTTCTGCGCAGTTCTGAATGCCGTGTGAACGCCGCGTAACCGCGGCGTGTCCATCCTGATGAACCAGTTGGTGGTCTCGACCTCGCTGCAGTCCCGCTCCTCGAAGGCCAGTGCCGCCTTCCTGAAGGCGCGCGTAAAAGCCTCGTCCGGGATCTCGAAGACATGGCGCACGGCATTGGTGACCAATTTGGCCTCCGGCGCCGCGCTCACGTTATGGCCGGTCAACTCGTCGGCTATCCAGACCTGCCCGCGCGACCGTTGGTCAAGATGCGGCACCTTCACCTCGATGCCGTCCTGCCGCAAAAGCTCGGCAACCGCATGCACAGTTTCGATAATCGCGCTTTCTTGCGCTTCGGCGGGGGCGGCTTCGAGCCTGGCGCGCTCCAGGGCCTGTTCGCTGCTCAGCGTTATCCTGCTGGCGGGGTTGTCGGCCGAGATTGCTAAGGCGCTGGGCAGGATACGCTTTTCGACGGCGAGTCTGATCGAGGCCTCCATGACCGAGGCCGCCAGCGTGGGGTTGTCCTTCAGATCCGCCAGGCTGCCATCGACGTCGAACCGGCCCTGGTGGAGCTTTGCCGCCTGCGCCTTGACATAGGGGGCCGCCTTGAAGCCCGGCCTCCGCTCCAAGAGCCGCTGCAATTCGGTGGTTTTTTGCATGAACACCCGCGCACCGGTATCGGACTTGTAGGCGTCCGTGCCGACCTTGATGCCGACGCTCAACAGATTGATCGCACTTTCATGCAGATCGTCCGGGTTGTAGCCGTCGGGCCGCGGATCGATGCGCGGCTGGTAGTGGTTGAGCAGGAAATCGATGCGCTTCCTGGCGTCAGCGGTAGCCGGATAGGATTCGCTGAGTTTCGGGAAGAGCGCGGCGGCGTCGGCGCTGACGGCAAGCTTCGCGCCGGCTGAGGCCACGGATCGCGCTAACTGCTGCTTGACGTCCGACTGCTGATGAGCCGGCTCGCCGAGCTGCAGGTTCCAGTCCTGGAGCTCGGCCACTAGCAAGGCGGCCAGTTCGCAGGCCACCGGGTGCTTGGCGGCCTTGCTGTCTTCCCCCGCCCTGGTGATGAGCTCATGGAGGGTCTGGCCATCCGGCCGATCTTTCTGCAACAGTGCGCGGATGTCGGCCTTGAGCTCAGGATGAATGCCCTCGTAGGTGCCGAAGATGGCGCGCTCGGCAAACCAGCGTTGCGCCTCCTGCGGCTGCGCCAGCACGTTGCGCTGCAGGCAGCTGTAGGTCTCCAGCACCAGCCCGGTGGCCGACAGGATCTGCTTGGCCCGGCTGAACTGGTAGTCGCCTTTCTCAATGGCCGGCGTGTGCGACTTCGGCGGCTTCATCGAGGCGACGCCGCGCGCCTGCAGCTGCGCGTCGAACTGGCGCACATGCTCGTAAAGGCGAGGCCGGTTGCCGATGATGACGACGGCGTCGCCGTCAAAATCGCCGTCGAGCATTTTTTGTTCGACGCTCGGAACCGCAACCAAAGAGCCGGGCGCAAACACCTCCGTCGCCTGCAGGATGCCGACGCACTCGAGCGCGGTGTCGGCCTTAACGCGGTTCTTTTCCTCCAGCCAGCGCGAATGGCACTTTACGTCCTCCGCAGACATCACCACCCCGCGGTCGGCGAAGTCCGCCGGCCACATTTCGTCGGGCACAACGATCAAGATGCCTTTGGCAAAGAAGGTCGGATCGTCGGCGGCTAGCCCGGCCCCCGACCTGTGCGCGACGTTGAAGCTGTATTGGAAGGCCACGCACCGATCCAGGAACGCCGCGGTCCGATCGCCATCGCGCGCCGACCTGACCCGGTCGGCGGCGAACGGGCGCAGGTTGGGCTTGTCATAGGGGGAGCGTCCGACAAGCACGCCAGCGTCACGGGTCAAGGTCTTGCTCTTGCCCGTCGGGACATGCAGGCATTCGTCGCTGGACGGCACGGCGATAGCGCCCGACCCCTCGATGTGCCCGCCCGTGACCGTCCGGAACACCTCCTCGAGGGTGAGGCTTGGATGGTTTTCGAGCCAAGCCAGAGCCTTCTCGCGGGTCTCCTGTGCCACCTCGACGCTGCGCGGATAATGTTGCAGCGCCGAGGGCGGTACCGCCGATTGACGACTGTCGGCATAGGCAGGCATCCGCTCGGGAGCGTCGTGGCGAGCCCGGGCAATGGCCGGCATGCGCTCGGCCAGTGAGGCCCTGATGAAGCCGCAGCCGTCATGCGGCCGCAAGGCGACCTCGCCGTCTCGCCCCTCGAACCGGAAGGGGTGCTCTGCGCCTGCGGGGCGGTCGGGCAGAAGGGACAGCTTGAAGCACCCTTCCAGCGCATAATCATGCGGGCCAACGTCGGGGATGCCCGGCGGCGCGGCAAATCCGCGGCGCTGAGTATAGTAATAGGCTTCCTTGAACGGTGCCCAGGCCCGCGACAACTGCTCAAAGGCCGTGCCCGGAGCCGTCTCGGCATAGGGGATCGCCAAAAGCTTGCCGCTTGGGGCCTCTTCGGGCGCGAAGGGCAGGTGAGAGGCAAGCTGGTTGAGGCTCTTTTGCGGCGGCTTTAGTTTGCTGCCGCCGAACAGGTCCATGCGGTAGGGCACGCCCTCTACGGGGAGCGTGCGTGTCAACATGGCGCCAGTCGGAGTTCCCTTTAGTTGCACGGCCACCACCGGCACCGCGCCCGAGGTCAAGCGGTGGAAAATGGAATAGCGCAACTCGGCTTCGCTGGCCAGCGGCCGGCCTTGCATGTCGACCACCGGCAGCCGCATCAGTCCGGCATCGCCTTGCGGCGGTCTCGGCTCGTGGTCCATGCCCTGAAGGACCCGATGGACATCGAAGCTGGCGGCTGCATGCTGAGCCTGGACCATCGATGCGTTCTGCGCCATGAAGGTGTCGAGCGCATCGAGGGGCTCCTTCGCCTCGATCTCGGCGATCACGTTCCAGCTCATGTAAGAAAGGTCGGCGTAGATGAGGGCGCGGGCACTGTCCAGGATCTGCCTGGTTTTGCCGTGCAGCTCTTCCTGCCTGGCCTGCAAGGCGAGTTCGTCGCCGTCGACATAGGGCCGCCGGTAGAGCGTCTCCAGCACTGCCCGGGTCTTGAGCACCTGATAGATCGAAAGCGCCGGGCAGCGGCTTGCATTGGGGCCGCTGGTGCGCTCGGCCTGGCCTGCCTTGAGATGGGCATCGATCTTGTGTTCCACCACCGGCTGGATGGCGTTGAGCAGGTTCAGCGCCGGTCTGCGGTGCCAGCGCAACACCGGCTTCGGGCTGCGAGCTAGGGGCAGCAGGGAGGCGCAAAGGTTGCCCATCGTCTCGAGGTTGTTGTCGAGCTTAAACCCGGGATTGGCGCTTAACACCTCGAGCCTGTCCAACCCCGGCTGTGCCAGCGCGCCGAAATCGTCCAACAACTGCGCCTTGCCCAACGCCTTGAATATACTCGCAATGGCATGGACATCGGCCTGCTGCAGCCGATCCTCGGCATATTGGAGGTAGTGCGCCAACTGATGCAGCCGGTCCTTCAGCAAGGCGGGTTCGGCGATCTCGCCGGCGGTCTCTCCCTCCTCGATACCCCGCGACAGCCCGTTGGCGATCCTGACTAGCGCAGGCGTGCTGAAAGTACTGAAGCGACGGCCCTTGGAGCCGAGCTCGCCGGCGATGGCAACGATCGCCTTACGTGCTTTTTCTTCTTCCGGCCACTTGCTGAAACCGTTCACCAGATTGGCGAATTCTTGATTCGAGAATCCGTCGAGATTGCCGTCGCGGGCAACCACCACGCCGCCGATGGCAACCGTCGCTTCACGCGTCTTCTGCTGGTCCGGCCATCTGCTGAAGCCGTTCACCAAATCGGCCAACTCTGGATCCGAAAATCCGTCGAGATTGCCGTCGCGGGCAACCACCGCGCTGGCGATGGCAAGCGTCGCTTCGCGCGTCTTCTGCTGGTCCGGCCATTTGCTGAAGCCTTTAACAAAATCGGCCAACTCTGAATCCGAATATCCGTCGAGATTGCCGTCGCGGGCAACCACGGCGCCGGCGATAGCAAGCGTCGCTTCGCGCGTCTGGTCCGACATTGCGTCGGAGATCTGGCGCGGGCCTCCTTCGGTATCAGGGCGCCCTGCTTGTCCGACCAACTCTCGGTTGCTGCCCATATTCCCTCTCCGATTCAGCAAAATGCATCGCCTAAGCCTGTCAACAACAGGGCATCACTTAGTTTGGTGCGGTCACGCGAGCCTGTAACGGCGTGCTTGAAAGCCGCAGCATTCACGCAACGCCTCGACAACGCCGGAAGCTTCGTCGCCACGCGATCGCTCCGCCATCAGGCTGAAGCTCAAATGCCTGAGCCCTGTACAAAACGCCGATCCGGGACGAATCTACGGTTTTTCAATGCGGTACAGATTGAGCGATATGATCAGGCAGCGTTCGAAATCCAGTTCAGAAGAGCTGCCTTCGGTTTGGCGCCGACCGAGAAATCGGCCACTTCGCCGCCCTTGAAGATCGCGAGCGTCGGAATGGAGCGCACGCCCAATTGAGCGGCGAGTTCCGGGTATTCATCAATGTTGAGCTTGGCGACCTTGATCTTGCTTTCCATCTCGACGGAGATTTCCTCGAGGCTCGGAGCAATCATCTTGCAGGAATCGCACCATTCGGCCCAGAAATCGACGACGACGGGTGCTGCGGATTCCAGGACTTCCGACTGGAAGTTATTGATATCGACTTTCACGGTAGCCATGACTGCTCCTTTGACCGAAGAAGATGTTTGAACCACATGTGACGGTGCGGTTCAGAATTTTCAATTATCAACCCGACGCTCTTGGGGACTTACGGAGCGCAGGGCCTCGCCTTCTTCCGGCTTCAGCACCAAGCCTTTGCGAACGTATGATCTTCGACCTCGCGCCCCCGCCGTTGCTTTACTGCCTTCTCGTCGGCCGGTTCAGTTTGTTGCGCTTCCTCTAACGGAGTTTGATGTTCGGGCTTTATGTTGGACTCGACACTGATCCTCCTGATCGGCATGATCGAGATATTTCTCGCCGTCAGGAGAGCAATGGGGTGAGGTGAGAAAGTATCCGCCTGATTAGCGGCAAAGTACCCGCGGTTGCTTGTGCTCTCGATCTCTTCTCCCTTCTGCTCCCACTGCAATGGCGTAGCGGATGCGGCGACTTGCTGAGTAATCGGCGTTGGCTCGGGCATTCATCCGGTCTGGCTTCGAAGATTCGCCTTAGTAGGCGGTCTGAATAGTATTTCACCTTGGACATTCCCAGCGGTGGCAGTCCCTTGATGAGGACGATCTCGCTGTTCTCATCGATCCGGCGGACCTGCTCAGGCCGCATCAGGTTGGCTCCCTGATCCGATAGCTGGATTGGTCTCGAACATTCGGCTTAGCTTGAATGAGGTCGATTTGGGGCACCAAAAGTCTAGTCGCCGATTTCCTTGGAAGATAGATCGGCGTCTCCTCATCGGCGGTGGCCATGAAGACCTCGATCCCGGTGTTGCAGAGGAAAGTCTCTCTCCCCGACTGCTCGTACAGGCCGGTTAGAGCCGCGAGGCTATGTACCACAAACATGAACCGGCCCTGGTAGGTAGCGATTGTGGCGACGGCCGTCTACACTGACTCCCGCCTGCCGAGATGCTTAAACTCGTCGAGTACAAACAAGCCCTCAAAGAATTCACCGTCGGTTGGCATAGAATTGGGAGATCCGGCGCCTTATTCCTTTCTTGGTTGGCCCTCTGCCAGAGTTTGAGCAAGGGACGTGAATGAAACTTTCAAATACAACGACACTATGTTGATATAGTGTGGGATCCACTGACCGCCATCGAAAGGTGATCGTTCGAAGGAAGTCTGGCGGCGTCGGAGCGTCGATTTGCGTTGAGTCGAAACGTTGACAATCGCCCAGCGAAGCATCGACTTCGTCGGCAGAAATCCCCCTGATTCTCGACATCGGACATATCATCATCGGCCATGTAAGCGCTCCTTCAATGGATACCCAGCTGCAATTTGTTTTCGTTTGTGTTTCATCTCGAGGACTTAACAGCTCTTAGGGCTATAAGCCGACGTTCACGAGATTCCAGAAACAGAATCGGATCGTCCATCGGTTCATAGTCGTCTGCATTAATGTCCAAAGCGCACTCAGTTCACATGATAGCCGAACGCTGTCTCCACTTTGACTGGGCCCCAAGTGAGATGATGTAAGTTTTCCGAGCCGTGAATGGACCTCCGTTCAATATCGAATGCGCCGATTGGTGTGTGTCCTTTAATGAAGATCCAAAATTCTGAAGCGTCAACTCGAAACGGGTTACACTCGTAATGTGGATAGATCGGACATGCTGGACCTGGCTCTATGCCTGCGCATGCTTATCGGGCTTGTGCCGAAGCAGAACTCTAGCGGGCGAAGGAGAAGCTCGGCAGCATTTCCAAGGCCGGCAATTGCTATTTGCGACAGCTACTCGTGATCGGCGCAATGGGGGGTCATCCGCTACGCCGAACGGAACGGGACCAGGTGGCCCATGGCTCGTGCAGTTGATGGCGCGGCGAACAGCCAAGGTTGCAGCGGTCGTGTTGGCCAACAAGACCGCCCGGATGGTCTGGGCATCGATGACAAGCGGCGAGCGCTACTGGGAGCCGGTCATCAGATAGAACGAGACAAGGCGAGCGATCGCCGAACCAATTTGCCGGCGCAGAGGGTCAGACGGTACGATGACCAACAGCCGCGGAATCTGTTCAGAAACCAATTCGCCGCAGAACAACCATCTCGCCGAGCCGCGTATGACGACGGTCGCATCAAACCTCCTTTATTCGACCTTGCGGGAGCGGATTGTCGAGCATGTCTTCGTTGGGGACGCTCTCCGCGAGCTATGGCGGCTTGGCGTTTATGACCTCGAAGTCCTCCGATCGGAATTCGATGCCCACGGCTACGACCTAGTGATGGCCCGAGGGAAGATCGTTCGCCACATTCAGTTCAAGACCGGAACGCAGAAGAAACCCGGCACCGTATCCTTGTCCCGGTCTTTGGCAGAAAAGCCCAGCGGATGCGCCATTTGGATCCGGCTCAATCCTGACTTGGGCATGGGCCCGTCCTTCTGGTTTGGTGCTGCACCGGGGCAGCGGCTCGCCGCGCTTGACGGTTATCCCAACTCGCGGCGCGTGACGCCCAACAAGACCGGTGTTCGACCGATCCGCAAGAACCATCATGAAGTGCCGGGCGCAGCGTTCGTACCGCGAAGCACCCTGAGGGAAATTCTGGCAGATCTGTTCGGCCATCTCCCGCCGACGTTGGTAGTTGAGGACTCCGAATGAGTTCGGCTCCTCAGGCGACGGCTTGGGCGCCGTGCCGCCCTTGTTGATCACTTGGGACAATTTTTTCCGGATTTATGACCCAAGGCGACCTAATCTCCATGGGAGGCATCAGTGCGGACGGCATTACGATCGAAAACCATGATGGCTTCAGGTGGACCGGCCATGAGTTCGTGGACGACGTGCGCTACGCGAAGGCATGGCACGCAGCAAAGGACGCGACAAGAAGGTGGAGAGCGGAAGTTTTGGATTTATATGGGAAGTAGCCAAGTAGATCTGCAAATACGAGCTTGGCAAGCGATTGGGGATTCCTCTGTCAGAGCCGGGGTCCAGCAGCACATTACCCTTCGGCGGAAAAGGCAATCATGAGCGACGTGCCACGCCACGATAGGCTAGCCGCGACGGTTCGCATTTCGTTGACGACCGCCCGTCGTCCGACGAGGAGGACCGCCAGAGCCGACCAGTGCACATGACCTGCGCCAAGGCGCGCGCAGCATTCGGATCCGTCTTGTTAGGGGTCGTCTCCAAAGCCTGGCCAGTCGGGTATCTATGCAAATCGCCGGCAATCCTTCAGCGCAAATACCTGCGTCCCAAGTCAATTGTTGCAATGGAGCCAATCGATGTGTCCTGAATCCATCATTGGTTCACAATCCTTGTGCTTTGAAGGCAGCTTTTCGCTCTCATCGCTTTGGCGCACAGTGCGAAACGATTAAAAATCAACCACCTATCTGGGGGTGTCATAAGTCGGCACGTCGCTTGCATGACGAGGTCAAATGCCAAATTGAGCGAGGCCAGAATGTCGCGTCAAATGAAGTTTGTAGCGTATCTCATGGCGGGGCCAACTTGTCATCATCATGGGATGTGGCGCCACCCGCAAACAGAGAACAGGTTTCTCGACCCGGCGTTCTGGGAGACGCTGGCGCGAACGCTCGAGGCGGGGAGATTTGACGCGCTCTTCTTCGCCGATGCTCTGAGTTTTTATAATGAAACTATTATGGCACGGGGCGGGCAGATGTCGCTGCTTGATCCTGTCCCGCTCGCCGCAATGATGGCGCGGGCGACGTCGCGCATTGGACTCGGTGTGACGATATCGACGAGTTTCCAACAGCCCTATGCGATAGCCCGCGTGCTTTCCTCGCTCGATGCGCTGACGGCCGGCCGCATCGCCTGGAACATCGTGACTTCCGCTCTCGATCAGGAGGCGCAGTTTTTTGGCGAAGAGAAGCTCCTGCCGCGCAGTGAACGCTACGACCGCGCCGAGGAGGTCCTGAAAGTCTGTCTTGACTTGTGGACGGGGTGGGCCGACGGCGCGCTCGTCTGCGACAAGAAGAGCGGCCACTTCATCGATAAGGCGAAGATGCGCCACACCGAGATCGCGGGACAACACGTCGGGGCAAGGGGCATGTTCACCGTCCCGCCCAGCCCCCAGCGACATCCGGTCATCATGCAGGCCGGTTCGTCACCTCGCGGCCGCGATTTCGCCGCCAGCCACGCCGAGCTTGTCTTTACGCTTCAGCATTCGTTGCCAGACATGCAGAAATTCTATGTCGAGATGAAAGGTCGGGTCGACAAGGCTGGGCGGAATCCTGACGATTGCGCCATCCTGGTGTCGGTGGACCCGGTCGTGGGCGAAACACAATCGATTGCCCGCGAGAAGCAGGCTTACATCAATGACTTGGTCGACCCTCGCCTCGCCATCCCCTTCATGTCGGCCCATACCGGACTCGATTTGTCGCAATACCCGATAGACAAGCCAATCAACGACATTCCGGCAGAAGCCGGTTCTCGCGGCTCCTTTGATGTCATTCTTCAAGCCACAAAGGCCAGTAATCTCACGCTCGGCGAAGCGGCCAAACACTTTGCCATAAGCGAACTTTGCCCTCAAGTTGTAGGCACACCCGAGAGCGTGGCCGACGAGCTTCAGGGATTCTTCGAAAACGAGGGCTGCGATGGCTTCATCGTGACGCCCACCGAAATGCCAGGCTCCTTCGAGGCCTTCACGCGATCGGTGGTCCCGATCCTCCAGAAGCGCGGCTTATTCCGCAAGGAGTATCCGGGGTCGACCCTGAGGGAAACGATCAAAGCGTAAGCGATGAGGCATAATTCTACCTCCAAGCAGGATCGCAAATGAGTTCGAATACCCTTTCACACCTCCGGTTGTTTCAGCCACTCTTCTCGCCTTCGCGAGGCTCTACGCCTAGTGGCCAGGGTGGCCAGTGGCGCAGTCACATTGATGTCTTAGGCTGCTTTGCCCAGCGCAGAGGGTTAGCCGTGTATTTGAGCTAGCCATTTTGTGCAGCGGCGGTGGCAATCGATAAATCGTGATCGCCTGGCTATAGGATAAGCCTAGTTTACTCGCAGGCCCCCCGTTCGAAGCCAAGTCACCAAGAGACAAATGCCGTTGACTCTTCATAGCGAAAGCGGTTGCCGAAACTCGACACTTGGCGATGGCCTAACCTCGCCTGAACGACAAGTAAGAGTTGTCGGCCAGAACGATTGCGCTGGCGCAACGGAGGCAATATGCAGAACTTACTAACGCGCATGGCCGCCAAGATAGTTCGAATCGATGATAACCAACAGTCTTCCGAACGAGTTTGTATTGACTATCAGCTTGAGGCTGACCTCAATGGCAAGATAGTTCAACGTCTTCCAGAAGATGACGTCTATACTGAGCTCTACGGACTCGTCGGCCACCCAGATTCAATATTTCCAGGCGGTGATGGTTTTACAAAAAAGACCACAGGACTGGGGCGCGGCCTCCCCTGGAGCGACACGACAGACACCGACAGTAACGCCCGGATAACGGCGAAGGATATCCCGACAGTTCTCGACGGCGTTGGGGATTGCGTGAAGGTACTCTCACTTGACTGTTTCGACACGTTGCTATGGCGCAAAACAGCGACACCCAAGGACGTTTTTGCCGTGCTGGCCGCCAATCCAATCGCGCGAAGGTTAGGGGTAACTGTTCACCAACGAATTAGCGCCGCGGCGCGTGCACGCCGAGCGAACCTATTAGACAACGGATCCAGCGAAATTGATTTAGGTGACATCTATCGGTCCTTTACGTCGCTCTCCAGTGAGGACCGGGAGCTATTGGTCGAGGCAGAAATCCAGACCGAAATGAGAGTTTGCTTTGCATTCTCACCGTATGTAGAACTGATCAGGCTAGCGCGCACCCGTGGTATGAAGATAATTGTTGTGAGCGACACGTATTTGCGCGAATACGACTTAAGACGTCTTTTGGCTCGGCATTTGCCCGCGGACGTCATGCAGTCAATCAGCAAGATTTACTGCTCTGTTGATTATGGGACGCCAAAAAGCGAGTCCCTTTTTCAGGCCGTAATCAACGAGGCTGGGGTGCCTGCCTCGGAACTGCTTCACATTGGAGACAATGATGTAGCAGACGTGCAAGCACCGCGGAAATTGGGCGTACGAGCGTTGCACTTCGTGCCCTTTGACCGTGATGTCGCTGAATTGTTGCGCCTTCAGCGCGCAGCATCATCGTTAATTGTCCTCGAGCAGGCAGCGCCGTCGGCAATCATTCTCCCATGCTATAGCCCATTCCGCCCTGTTTTTTCTTTAGCACACCTCCGTCAGTGCACGCCCGAGACACTGATAGGCTACATGTCATTTGGCCCGGCGCTATACGCCTATGCTCGCTTTCTTATGGACGAAGTTGATGCCTTACAACAACAAGGCAAACGAGTAAAGGTCTTCTTCTTGCTGCGTGATGCTTACCTCCTTTCAGCCGCATGCGAAGTCTATGCGCGCAAGCCCATCGGAAAGCTCGCACGAATCCGGAAATTCCATGCTATTGCCGCTTCTTTCAAAACCCGCGCCGATATCGACTATTACATCAGCGCGATCGAGCCCGAATGCGACAGCCTTCACGCCATCGCAAAACAGCTTTTGCTTCCGCCTGAACTCACGGAATTGTTAATACAGGTCGCCCGTCAATCTCGCGATCCAAAAACCGCGTTCCATCAGCTTCTGCACGACGATGATGTACTAACCTTGGTTTTCAACAACTCGTCCGCTTTGCGCGCTCGCTTGATGCGCTATATATCCACTGAGCTGGGCGTAGAGGACGGTGATACGATTGTCTTGGCCGACGTCGGCTATAACGGCAGAACGCAAGAATATCTGTCTCGCACAGTTGGCGGCGGACTCTTGGACGTAGATATACTTGGGCGTTACGTGTACGCGTCGGATGAACCGTATAGGGCTTCCGATAGCAAGGCACTTATAGCATCAACCTGGGACAACACGACTATATTCGAGCAATGCTGTACCCTCAAGGAGGGTGCGGTCGTTGACTATGAATTGGACGGGAGGCCAATTATTGCGGACATTGTGCTTAGTGACAACCAGTATGAAAAGGTTGCCAATGTTCAAGCTGAGTGTTTGCGGTTCATTGATGATGCCAGAATGTTCTTTGGCAAGTCTGGTTTGACGCATGATTCTTCTATGTTGCGGAGTGCAGCGCACGCAGCTCTATTCCGCAATGCGTATATGCCCGTTGAAGGGGAGTTGCGATATTTCAAGGATTTCCAGCATGACAAGTTTATGGGACCAGATCGCAAAAAAACGATCTACCATCTGGAAAGTGCTTGGAAGAATGTGAGGTGCCTGCCCTCACCCTATCGGCTGGGCGCATATGAAACGCGTGGCTTGGGCCTTGACTTCACATTCAGCGGCTTAGTGCAAAGAAGGTTTCAACTTGACCTAGGCCCAGACGATATGAATGTACGGTTTTCACCTCTGATGATTTCGGTTGGGAGCAGACACGAGCCCAAACGCTTCTTGCTTCGAGCACGTCATCTGCATGACGGATTTTACTCTGTTATGCTGCCGTATGTAAGTAGCGCCAGTGTGAAAATGTTTTTTGGCGAGAACTACGAATGGTTGCAGGTCGCAGATATCCAGCTCTTTAATAAAGCAAGAAGCGTGTGCAGGAATCCATCCAATTATCTAGATTTGGAAGAAATCAACCGAGAGGGAGAGATTTACCAGTGCCTGTCACAGGCGAGTGCGGCGACAATACGTCCAAGAGATTTGGGTCAGCTTAATTCACCGCATTACTATAACGTGATATTTCGCCCGTTGGTTTCAAGGGCATCTGACTCCGCTGCGGAAGCCAGGCGCGGCGCAATAGAGGGGGAAGATTCCTGCTGGTCGCGCTACGGCGAGTCACTGGCTCGCGGGAATTTCGAAGGATAGCAAGTACGCCGGCGGCGACGATTGACCTGGCGGACTGTTCAGCTCCTATGAGGAGTAGATCGCGTCCGGCGCGGGGTTGTCAGGTTGTTTGAAATGTAGCCGCATGATGCCGCCGATCCTGCGCTTTTCAGGCAGGCTTTGCACTCACGGCTCCTACGCGGCCATGGTCCGATGGTCTGGCATGGAACGAAGGGATCGCGGAGGAAGTCGACAAGAAATGATGTAATTGGGGTGACCGAGAGGAAGCCTGTCGCGTTCGCCCCCCCCGCTTCTGGGAGCGTAGATGAGAATTCTCCGCCCGTTGTTCAAGCCTTTATGCGAGCGGTGTCCAAGTGCGGCATGATCTGGCTGAGTCATTCAGTAAGTCCCGGACTCCGTTGGAGTGGGCCCCAGCTTCACACCCGCAGAGAGACGAGACAGAGAGAGAGAGAGAGAGAGAGAGAGAGAGAGAGAGAGAGAGAAAGGATCTCCGCCCCAGACGTACCTTCGGCCTGCCTGATGTTACCTGCACGGTCTCGACCGCTTCAATGCCATGTCTGTTTCAATAGTAAGCTTGGATTATTAAATGTGGATTCCAGACCTGTCTAATTCAGTCGGCCCGCGATACAAGGCAATCATCGACGCGGTTGACGGAGCCATTGCTTCGAAATCGCTACAGCCGGGTGATCGCTTGCCCACCCAGCGCCAACTCGCCGAAAAGCTCGGCGTCAGCGTGCAGACCGTAGCTCGCGCTTACGCCGAGGCGGAACGCAAAGGACTACTCTCGGGCGAAGTGGGTCGAGGAACGTTTGTTCAGTATTTCAGGCCGGAACGCCGTGCGCGGTATGTCGCCGATAGCGAAGAGCCGAACATACGAGACTTCTCAAACATCGTGCCGGTGCTCTCCGAAACCCATATCGAGGAACTCAGGGAGGCGATGGTCGCGTCAGCCAAAGACGGCGCCATCCAGCGCATGCTCGAGTATCGGCCGAGCCAGGGCATAGTGCAGCATCGCGAAGCTGGCGCCGCTTGGCTTGAGCGCAATGGGGTTCAGGGCAGTGCCGACGGCCTCATCGTAACGAACGGCGCTGCTCACGCGATCTGGACTGCAATGGCCAGCATAACCGAGCCTGGTGATGTGGTCGCCACCGAAGCGCTTGTGGACACGTCTATCACCATTAATGCCTCAATCCTCAAGATCAGGCTCCGCGGCCTAGCTATCGATCAGAGCGGCATTATACCGGAATCCTTTGAAGAAGCCTGTGAGCAAGAAAACATCAAGGTTTTGTGCGTTACCCCCTGCTACAGTGTTCCCACAGTCTCCTTCATGGAAGAGGCGCGTCGCGAGCGGATTGCCGAAATTGCGCGGCGGCATGATGTAGCGATCATCGAGGATGACGTCTTCGGTCCGCTAATCCCCAACCGACCGAAGCCCATGTTGTGTTTCGCTCCCGAACGCACGTACTACGCGACGAGCTTTACGAAGTGCGTAATGCCTGCTTTACGGACAGGATTTCTTGCGGGCCCCATTCCGGCAATACCTCGTCTAATTTCACGCGCTCGAGCCACCGGATGCAGTGCAAACACCTGGACCGCTGATGTTGCTGCCCGCTGGCTCCAGGACGGCACGATTGATCGACTGGTCGAATGGCAGCGACATAAACTCAAGACAAGATACGAGATACTGAACCACATACTAGGGGCATTTAGGTATGAAGCGGAGCCATACGCGATGCATGCTTGGCTGACCTTGCCTGAACACTGGCGATCGACCCATTTTGTGGATCATGCGCGTTCTCTAGGGCTCCTTGTCAGCCCTCCGGATCCATTCATCATCGGACGAGCAGTCGAACCCCATGCAGTGCGGTTGGCACTTGGTGACACAAATAGAAACGACCAGAACTTCAAAGAGGGCCTTGAACGAATTGCGGCCCTCCTGCAAGAACATCCCGATCCAATGGGTACTTCGTACTGATCCAGTCGACTCCATCGCGCAAAGAAATTGTGGGAACACCGGAGAGGGCGTGGTTGGACGATCGAGGCGCTAAGCGGGATGACCGTGAGTGAAGGATCGGCGGACTCGATGGTTAGCCCCCGAAGTCCACGAGGTCGCAATCTTGTTGTCAGAGCGGCGGCCCTCCCCGTCGTCAATGCCGTTCGCAAGTAGATTCCGCCACCACTCCCATCGTAATCCTACCCCTCGCCCTTTCCGAGAAAATGCTGCGTAACCGACACCTACTGTCAAGTCTGTCTAATTCGCGACACACAGTTTTTTGCCTAGGTGCCCCCCCCTGCACTGCGGGTCAAGTCAGCAACACAATTGACAAAGCAATTTCTAGGCGCCTCGACGTAGCTGGCACGACCTTTGCTAACTCCTCTTCGTGAAACGCGACGCGAGGCGGCATTGATGTTCGCCCGGAGGTACAAATTGGTTAGTGATAGCCAGAGGTTCTCATTGCCTCCCACCGTCCTATTGTCAGGAGTGACATTCCGAGAGCCCACCGATATTCATGCGGCCGACGTATGGGAACTGATCGGGAAGTGCCCGCCCCTGGACCGCAACTCGGTCTACTGCGAGCTCCTGCTCTGCACTGATTTCGCTGACACCTGTGTTCTCGCGGTGCGCGATGGTGAGGTCGTTGGCTGGCTAGCGACGTATCGGCGGCCGAGCGAGCATTCGACGCTCTTCATTTGGCAAATTGCCGTGCATCCTGAGGCGCGCGGTATGGGGGTTGGGAAAGGGTTGATTATCTCAGCTCTGAACAGGCGATCTTGCGACGGCGTGACCCACATCAACGCCACGGTGACTCTCAGCAACACTGCGAGCCAGTTGCTCTTCGCGGGTGTGGCTCGGGATATGCGCGCGCCAATCCGACAGGCTATACGCTTCGATCGCGATATCCATTTTAAGGGACAGCATGAGAGCGAGTACACGATAGCCATCGGCCCCATCGCACCCTCCTAGAAGCGCTGCAGGCATGCTCGCCAGGCCCCGGAGCTCGTAGCAAAGAAGGGAGTCAAGCAATGACTAACCGAAGCAGGCCGTACGGCGGGGACGAATTCGCGACCTTCCGCCATCTCGAGTCCGAAGTGCGCAGCTACGCTCGTCGCGCTCCTGCTGTTTTCACGACAGCGCGGGGCGCCCAGTTGTTTGCGCGCGATGGAACCGTCTATCTCGATTTTCTGATGGGGTGCTCAAGTCTAAACCACGGTCATAGTCCCCCCGAGCTCAAGAGCGCGCTCGTAGAATACATCGCCCGAGACGGCATCACGCACAGCCTCGATTTGTATAGTGAAGCCAACGAGTCTTTTTTACGGGAATTGAACGAGACGATTTTCAGAGCGCGACAACTCGACTACGTCGTTCAGTTTCCCGGTCCAACCGGCGCTAACGCGGTCGAGGCTGCCCTCAAGTTAGCGCGCAAGATAACTGGTCGGTCCAACATCGTAGCGTTCACCGATGGCTTTCATGGTGTGAGCCTCGGCGCTCTCTCGTGCACCGGCAGTAGATACCACCGCGCAGCCGCCGGCCGGTTGCTCGGCGGCGTCTCGCGATTACCACATGACGGCTATCTTGGGTCAAGTGTAGACACCGCCGACTATCTTGATCACCTGCTTTCGGATCCCTCCAGGGGTGTGGACGCGCCGGCTGCGGTGATCGTTCGAGACAGTTCAGGGCGACGGCGGCCTGAATGTCGCAGGCCCGGGGTGGCTGCAAAAGCTGGCGGCCGTTGCGCGCAGACATGGAGCTCTGCTCGTCGTCGACGAAATTCAGGCGGGGGTTGGCCGGACCGATGCATTCTTCAGCTTCGAAGCATCTGGGCTCCGTCCAGACATCGTCACAATGGCCAAATCGATATCCGGCTATGGCCTGCCTATGGCCCTCGTTCTCAAGATCGACAACTCGACAAGTGGGAGCCCGGAGAGCACAACGGCACGTTCCGCGGCAACTGCGATGCTTTCGTCACGGCACGCGCAGCTCTCGAGCACTTCTGGCACACGGATAGCTTTGCAGCGTCTGTCAAGGAGAAAGGCAATTTGCTGAAAAGCCGCCTTGATCAGATCACGCAGAAATACGACCCGAGCCGAGTGTCAGCCAAAGGTCGTGGCGTGATGCGGGGCATAGATCTGAAGTCCGGCGAGATTGCCGGTCAAGTCAGCACCGCCTTCCAGAGGGGTCTGATTGTCGAGACCGCTGGTCCCAACGACGAGGTCGTAAAGTGTCAGCCACCTCTGGTCATCGCCGAGGATCAGCTTAACCAAGGCCTCGACATCCTGGAGCATACAATCGAAAGCGTGATCGGCAGCACAGTCAGCACGGCGAGTAGGAGATAAGTCATGATTGTAAGAGATTTCAATGAGGAGCAAAAGACGGCCAGGCGGGTCCAGACGGCGAGCTGGGAAAGCGTGCGACTGCTCCTCAAGAATGATGCGATGGGCTTCTCCTTTCACATCACCACGATCCATAAGGGCGCCCGGCTCAAGATGCACTATCGGAACCACTTTGAGGCAGTTTACTGCATCTCAGGAACGGGTTTTATCGAGAATTCACAGGTGGATGAGGTCCATGTCGTTCGACCGGGGATCATCTACGCGCTTGATAAACATGATGCTCACCTGCTGTGTGCAGAGACCGAACTGGTGCTAGCCTGCGTCTTCGTCCCTCCCTTGGCAGGCAGCGAGGTCCATGATGAGACCGGCGCGTATCCGCTCGACTCGGAGGCGATCTGATGACGCCTCAGAGAAGGTCAATGAGCGTCGACATCGGAGGGCATTCGAGGATTGGCTCCTCCGCCTCTCTTCCCCGCGCTCGTCTGTCTATCGGAACAATACTCCCCAAATGTGCCGTGGGAGCCTTCCCCATTTTGCGCCGTTGCCGGTTCTGCAGGGCGCGAGCACCGTGCACCTCAGCAGACAGGAAAGTGCGACGTTGAGTAGATGCGATCTGGCGTTTCGGAGGACCTTCCTACGACGGGGTAGCGCTGCGAGTGACGTCAGAAGGAGAAGGGGACGTGAGCGCGCATGCAAGACCTCTTGCGGCGCAATACTGGCTGAGGATGCGGGTGACCAACTGTCCAACCCACTTCGCTGAAAGGCTAAAGATAAAACCTCTTCTTGCCTAACCGCCAGCCCAGGGCCCCACATTTGTCTCCGCGGGAGGCGATCTTCGTGGACAGACGGGCTGCGGCAGCTTCGGTGATAGTTTACAGCCTGTGGAGAAGCGGTTCAGGCTCCTCTCTTAGCATAGCGCATATTGTCTCAAGGCCACGCCTCAATTCATCTGGGCGCGTTGATCCTACAGAGATGCGGATTGCAGGAGGCTGCGCGTGTTGCGATAACGTAAATGCGCTGCCGCGTGCGACACCCACTCCCCGGAGACGAGCATTGGCGACGAACCCATCTTCAGTGTGACCTTTTGGCATCGGGAGCCAGATGTGAAGACTTTGCGGGTGGGAAAGATAGGGAACGCCGCCCAAAAGTTCAGCGGCTAGTTTGTGCCGCTCCGCCAACGCTTTCCGCTGCCAGTCGATAAGGTCTTTTGCAGTGCCGTCTTCAATCCAACGGCTGGCAATCTCGGCTATGAGTGGTGTAGCCATCCAGGTCGTTACGAGGGACCGATTTGTGACTGCAGGAATCAAGCTACTCGGAACGACCACATAGCCAGTTCGCAAACCCGGCATAAGGGATTTTGTCAAAGAGGTAATGTAGAATGTCCGTTCGGGAGCGAGTTCAACAAAGGACGTCAGGCCGCGATCGACCAGCGCACCGAGAGGATCATTTTCAACAATAAATAACCCATGGCGCCGCGCGATTTCAGCGATTTCCGCCCGCCGCCCGTTGCTCATAATACTGACAGTTGGGCTGATGGGACCAGGCATGATGAACAGAGCGCGCGCCTTGTGCTCCAAGCAAGCCTGCTCCAACGAATCCGGACAAATGCCCTCCGAATCTATTTTTACCGCATGGAGCTTCGAGCCGAGGTACGCGGCGAGCGGGCTTAGCGTGTGGTGGCCTATTTCCTCGGATAGCAGAGTTGACCCCGGGCTTAGAACGGACATCAACGCAAGTGTCATGCCGGGCGTTGCACCATTCGTGACCACCAAGTTGCGTTCGTCGACTTCGATGCCATACGATCGCAACCAGTCGACGCCCATGCTGCGATGGCGGGCCAATGCATTATTTGGCCGGAATGAGAAGAAATTCGTATGGGGAAGATCCACCGCGAGGTCCCGGAGCACCCTACTCATATGCTGAAGATGGGTTGAACCACTCACCGGCTTCAAAATCGAAAGGTCAATCGATGTTTCGGAGCGTTCAGGGGAGTGAGGATAGGCTGGTTTATCGAGTGAGAATTTGACGAAACTTCCACGACCGACTGTGCTTGTGACCAACCCCCGTCTAGCTAATTCGTCATATGCCCGGCTAACGGTCTGGGCTGAAATCTTCAAGCGGAACGATAACTCGCGGTGCGTCGGCAAGCGCGCACCCTCCGTCAATTTGCCAGCTTGGAGAGCCTCGATGACCCTTTCTGCTAAAGAAAGATAGATGGGACGTTCGAGCGAACTCGGATCAGGTAGCCACACATCCATATTGCACGATCCTCTTAGGGTACGGGAGAAGCCCTAACAAACTCAATGAATTGCGCTATCCGATGTATCACTGAAGTTCCCTAAATGAAGCGGCCGGTCGCACGATGGCGACCAGCCGTTCTTGTCATCAACACCTTTCGGAAAAAGCTGCAAGGTTCTTCAATATCCTAAGTCGAGATCGATTTTCCAAGTAAGAGGCTTGTCGCTCTGGAACTCAAGCAAGCTTTCCACAGAGCGCGCTATGTTGCGCTCGAGAACGTCATCGGCATTAGCTCCCTGATCACCCGTACCGATGACATTCGGCATCCTCTGGATCCCCGTTCGCGAGGGCACCGGAAAATGATAACTTGCGGGGAAGGCGTTGTTATATGTCCACCAGACGTCAGAACCGTAGCCTGCTATCTTTCCGGTTTTAAGAGCATCATAGAGGGGTCGTTCCTGTATCAGATTGCCACGAGCGATGTTTACGAGGAATGCCCCTGGTTTCATCGCATCTATCTCAGCAGCCCCAAAAAACGAATTCGTTTTGCGGGTGATAGGTGTGGCCAACACAACGTAATCGCTGCTTCCCAGCACCTGCCCCATCTGGTCGACGCCGAAAACCGCGTCCGCCGCACCCGCACCGAGTTCAGGATGGAGGCGAACACCCAAAACTCCCATGTCAAAAGCCTTGGCGCGCTGGGCGATCGCACTTCCAATCTGCCCTAGGCCGATTATTCCCAGTGTTCTGCGATGCAACATCGCTGAGCAGGAATCGCGATCGTAAACTGGCACTGGGAGAGCGTCGACGCAGGCCTGGTGCTTCGTGATCAGACGCTTTGCCAGCCCCAGAATGATCGACATCGCATGTTCGGCAACTGCAATACTGTTGGCGCCTCGCAAATTAGTAACTTGGACGCCCATTGTCTTCAGGCGAGCTAAGTCAAGTTCATCACAGCCGGCGTGCATCCAGCATATCACCTTCAATTTCTTTGCGACGTCCAACGACCCTTCGGGCAAAACATATCCAACGAAGGCGTCTACGTCTCCAAGCGTTTCCACGATCGATTCTAGTGTTAGATCGAAACGAGAAAGATAGGGCTCAGGACGCGGCCTTACGAGAGTAGCGCCGGCAAGCGACCGCTCAAACGTTGACACCTCTTCGTCCGTAGCGTGCCATCCCAATAAAACTTTCATTTGATCCTCTGATCCTTTTTAAACGCTAAGTCGCCTGCTGGTAGCATCAGTTTTGACATGTCTCAATAGCAAACTTGCATCATGTCAATAGGACCTCACCGCCCGACCCCGAAGAACGAGAGGCGCGGCAAGGGCATCGCAATCTTCAGTTGTTACTCCTCCGGCAACAAAAGATCACGATTAGCAGGCGATTGAATTGAGGCAATTTCGCGATTGACAGCTTTTTTAAAACGCACGAATAGTGACATTGCCCCATATCGGGCCGTGTCAATGGCTGCAGCCGCGCACCACGTCCAGCCCAGGAGAATAAGAAATTGAAAGTACTAGGGTCGGGTCAGTACCGCTTTGAACGGGTCGAGAGTTGGCCAAACGTCCCAAAATATTTTGAGATGGGGCAACCAAGCGACGTTGCCATCAACTCCTCGGGAGAGATCTTCGTTCTCTCTCGAGGCAAACATCCGGTAACCATCTGGACTCCGGAGGGGGACTTCATTGGGTCGTGGGGCGACGGCATGTTCTCAGCTACACCCCATGGAATATTCATCGGTAAGAACGACAATGTCTGGATAGTGGATTGTGGCGCTCACGTCGCGATGGAGTTCGCACCGCACGGCGAGCTTTTGCGCACACTAGGAAACAAGAATTCAGCATCACCTACTTGCGAGGGGCGCTTAGTCCACGCGCAGCCGTTCAACTTGCCTACGAATCTCGCGATTGCACCCAACGGAGATATCTTCGTTGCGGACGGTTACGGTGGCCACAAGGTCCACCGCTTCAATTCCAAGGGTGAACTGCTGCTGTCTTGGGGGCGTCAAGGGCGCGAACCAGGCCAATTTGAGCTGGTCCACAATGTTTGGATCGATAGCAGGAACAGAGTTCTTGTCTGCGATGACGAGAATGACAGAGTTCAGCTCTTTGATACCGAAGGCAAATATTTGGAAGAATGGACGCTTGGTAATCCTAGCGGTATTTGCATTAGAGATGACATTGTTTACTTCGCTCAACTACAGCCGTTCGAGGACAAGTCAAATGGAAGGGGAAGCGGATCGATCTCGCTATATAACTTGGATGGCGTGCTTCTTAGCAGCTGGGATAATACGGCGGGTGGCAACAAAGACACTCTGATCGGGCCGCACGATCTCTGTGTAGCTGAAAACGGCGACATTTATGTCTGCGAAGTTTACGGCTGGCGTGTATCAAAGTTCCGAAAAGTCCAATAATCGCTCAAAGGTGTAAGTGTTGGCTTTTTAGGAGCCGTTTCGGTGGCGAGTTGAGACCCACTACACTGAGGCAATCTTTTCCCGCTGGAGTACGAATGAGACATTTTTCGCAATCTCTTGATGAGGCGCACAGCAAGCCGGCGCCTATGATCGGGATCAACGGAATCTCGAAGAGTTTTGGCGCCTTCAAGGTGCTCGACGGTTTGTCGATGCAGGTTATGCCCGGCGAGAAGCTGGCGCTGATCGGTCCATCAGGCTCGGGCAAGACGACGATCCTGCGCATCTTGATGACGCTGGAGAAGATCGACGGCGGCCATATCCAGATCGACGGCGAGCAGCTCTATCACATGGAGCGCAACGGCCAATTGCTGCAGGCCGATGAGCGGCATCTGGCCAGGATGCGCCAGAAGATCGGCATGGTCTTCCAGCTCTTCAATCTCTTCCCGCACAAATGCGTCATGGACAACGTGACCCTGGCGCCGATGCTGACCAAGAGTGCCGCGCGCGCCGCCGCCGAGAAGCGGGCGATGGAACTGCTGGACATGGTGGGCCTCGCCGACAAGGCGAAAGCGATGCCCGGGCAGCTTTCCGGCGGCCAGAAGCAGCGCGCGGCGATCGCGCGCGCCCTGGCGCTGTCGCCCAAGATCATGCTGTTCGACGAAGTGACCTCGGCGCTCGACCCGGAACTCGTCGAGGAAGTGCTCAACGTCATGCGCAAGCTCGCGGCCGAGACAGACATGACGATGCTTCTGGTCACCCATGAGATGGGCTTCGCCCACGATTTTGCCGATCGCGTGCTGTTCTTTGACCGCGGCAGGATCGTCGAGGAAGGCAAGCCCGATGAGATTTTTCGCCATCCCAAACAGGAAAGAACGCAGAGCTTCCTGAAGAAGATCATCGCGGCCGGACATAGGGTCTAACCGCGATGCATGGGCGACGCAGTCCATCCCGAGGTAACGAAATATCCTCGACGCTGTGCGCCCAATTCGAGCAACAAAAGAGACAAAGGAGTTGGGAACATGAAGAAACTAGGCATTCTGACCGGCGTCGCCGGCCTCGCTGTCACCACAATGCTGCTTGCCTCCGGCGCGCGGTCGGCGGATGACGCCAAGCTGGATCAGCTCAAGCAACAGGGCTTCGCCCGCGTCGCCATTGCCAACGAGCCCCCCTATACGGCGGTGGCGGCCGACGGCAAGGTTTCGGGAGCGGCGCCCGACGTGGCGCGTGAGATCTTCAAGCGACTCGGCGTCAAGGACGTCGTCGCCTCGATCTCCGAATACGGCGCGATGATCCCCGGGCTGCAAGCTGGCCGCTTCGATGTCGTCACCGCCGGCCTGATGATGAAGCCGGAGCGTTGCGCGGCGGTTGCCTACTCCGAACCCGTGCTTTGCGACGCTGACGCCTTTCTAGTGAAGAAGGGCAACCCAAAACATTTGATGACTTATGAGGATATCGCCAAGAACACATCCGCCACCATCGGTGGACCGGGTGGCGGACTTCAGGCGAAGTACGCTCTAAAAGCCGGCGTGCCAAGTGATCGCTTCATTGTTGTGCCTGACGGTCAGAGCGGCCTGAAGATGGTGCAGGACGGGCGCATCGACGTCTATACGCTCCCGATCCTCTCTATCACTGACCTGGTCAAGAAGGCGAACGATCCCAACCTCGAAGTGATCGCCCCGGTGCAGGGGCTGCCGGTCTCGTGCGACGGCGCCGCTTTCAAGAAAGGCGACGAGGCGTTGCGCGATGCTTTTGATACCGAACTCGCCAATTTGAAGAAGTCAGGCGAATTCGCCAAGATTGTCGAGCCGTACGGGTTCTCCGCCAAGGCGGCTATGTCGACCACGCGCGAGAAACTCTGCGCCTCGGCGCAATAGGACCTTGTCTGACCTCGCAGCGGGAAGATCGGCGAACGGGAGGGGTTTCGGACCGCGTCTGTTAACCCCACCGGACGTGCCGCAGCAAGTCCCGACGGATATGAAGTCAGCCCAAGGCAAGTCTTTAGCTTCTAATTGGCAACCCCGATCCCATGACAGACTGGTCCGGATATCTTGACTTGATTTTGCAGGGTGCGGTGGTCACGGTGCAAATCACCTTGATGGGCGCAGCGGTCGCACTAGCGATGGCATTCATTGCTGGCATGGGACGGCTGTCACGCTTCTTCTTGTTGCGCGTCCTCGCGACGGCCTATATCGAGTTCTTCCGCGGCACGTCGGGCTTCGTGCAGCTGTTCTTCGCTTACTTCGTTCTGCCTTTCGCTGGCCTAACGCTGACGCCGCTGCAGGCCGGCGTGCTGGCCCTCGGTCTCAATGTCGGCGCCTATGGGGCGGAGGTGGTGCGCGGCGCCATCCTGTCGGTCGGCCGCGAGCAATATGAGGCCTGTACGGCGCTAAACCTCAGCCGTTGGCAAGGCATGCGCCATGTCATCCTGCCGCAGGCGCTGCTGGTGATGCTGCCGACCTTCGGCAACAACGCCATCGAGTTACTCAAGGCGACCTCGGTGGTGTCACTGGTTTCGCTTGCCGACCTTACCTTCCAGGCGCAGGTGGTGCGCTCGCAAACAGGCAGCACGCTGATGCCGTTCCTCTCCGTCCTTATCATCTATTTCGTGCTTTCGATGATCATCTCCTGGGGTGTGCGGTCCTTGGAACGCCGCTTGGCGCGCGGGCTCGACGGAGTGCGCGTCTGATGGAATGGGATTGGAACTTCGTTCGGGAGATCATGCCGGTCCTGCTCAAGGGTGTGAAGATCACCATCCTAGCCACAGTGCTTGGCTCGATCCTGGCTGCGATCGTCGGCCTAGGAATTGCGCTGGCGCGGCGCTCGGACAACTTGCTCGTCTCGCGCAGCGTCGGCTGGTTTGCCGAATTCATTCGCGGCACGCCGCTCTTGGTGCAGCTCTATTTCATCTTCTACGTGCTGCCCGATATCGGCATCCTGTTGCCTCCGCTGGTGGCGGGCGTCATCGGGCTTGGCCTGCATTACGGCACCTACACGGCGGAAGTCTATCGCGCCGGCATCGACAATGTGCCGCGCGGCCAGTGGGAGGCGGCCAAGGCCTCCAATCTCAAGGGACGCCACACCTGGACGCACATCATCCTGCCGCAGGCGATCCCGCCGATGATCCCGGCCTTGGCCAACTATTTCATCGCCATGTTCAAGGAAACACCCCTTCTCTCGGCGATCACCGTTCTGGAATTAATGAACCAGGCCAAGGGCGTCGCCAACAGCTACTACCGCTATATCGAGCCTATGACGCTGGTCGGCGCCTTCTTCCTCTTCATCAGCCTCTGCTCCGTCGTGCTGTTGCGCTGGCTGGAGCATCGCTACGGCAGGATCGAAAGATGAAAGTCATGAATGCATTGCCCGAGATCCGCCTCGAAACGGCACGTCCCGCGCTTGACGCGCGTCCGCTGGAAAAGCGCGTCGGGCTGATCGCATTAGCCACCGACCACACCAGCGAGGTGGACTTCCGCCGCATGGTGGCGAGCGAGCGGATCGGCGTGTATGTCGCTCGCATTCCCTATGCCAATCCGACGACAGCGGAAAATCTGCGCAAGATGCAGCCGTCCCTTTCGGCCGGCGCGGCGCTCATCTTGCCGGACGAGACGCTCGATGCCATCTGCTACTCCTGCACCTCTGCCTCAGTAGTGATCCGCGATGCCGAGATTGAGGCCGCGATCCAGGCGGCTAAGCCCGGCGTTCCCGTGGTCACGCCGCCGATGGCAGGCGTGCGCGGCCTAAAGGCCTTAGGGGCGAAGCGCATCAGCATTCTCACGCCTTATACCATCGAGACCAGCCGGCCGATGGCCACCTATTTCGCGGCGCATGGTTTCGATATCAAGAGCTTCACCTGCCTCGACTTCAAGGACGATCGCGAAATGGCACGCATCAAGCCCGCTTCCCTTGTGGACCTCGCGCGCAAGGCAGCGGATGCGCAGGCCGATGCGCTGTTCGTCTCCTGCACGGCGCTGCGCGCGGCTCTCGCAGTTCCCGACATGGAAGAAGCGATCGGCCGTCCGGTCGTCACCAGCAATCAGGCCAGCGCCTGGAACTGCCTGCGGCTTTGCGGGGACGGCGCAGCGCGGCCCGAATTCGGCCGGCTGATGATGAAGCGGCCAGGAGATAACTCCCACTAAGGAAAGCTCTCCAAGGTTCCCCTCGACTGCGGTCGTTGCCCTACGAACTCGCAGGACTTGCGCATACCTTCCCGATGCTCCGCGCACCATCGAACCCCGAGCATACATGAGGTCCGGATATGAAGTAATCGCTACAAAATAAGGCTGTCACCTTTTGCTTTGTTTATGCTGTTCTTGGATATCTCCTACTGATCCGCTGCCAGCTAACGCTTATTAAACATATCTAACTTTGTCGCGCGAGCCCCTGTTTGCGATTTCCTCGGTAATCCTTCGCGGAGATGCTTGCATTGTCGTCTACGTCGGAGTTATGGCAATCACGGGTTGTTAAGTCAAGCTTGTCTCGAACAATAGAATGTGAGGGTTGAGCGCCGCTCAAATGTCGCTCAGGCATTACTGTTATCGCGAGAAAATACCGGAGAGCTGTTCACAGGTGAATTAGTTGTTTTTTGTCGATTCTGCGCGGGCGGCCAAAAGGGAGTTATTGGGAATGATTGAATCGATATGACACTGGAGATATGGGCCTCGGCAATGCCCGAGGTGAAGTCCCGGATCAGGAGACTTTTCCCTCAGGAACGTGTGGCGATTTCGGCCGGACTGTTCCTTAAAGGCCTGCTCCGGGATGCGCATCGCAAAACCGGGTGGATGCGCGCCGAGGCTGCGGGTGACCCTGGGCCGTGGTGCCAACAGGCCATTCTCGGAAGGGGCCGGAGGGACGCAGACGTCTCGCGCGACATTGTGCGCGAATATGCCCTCGAAACGTTGGCTGACGCCGAAGCGGTCCTGGTGATCGATGAGACGGTTTTCGTCAAGCAAAGCAAGACGTCCTGTGGGGTAGCGCGGCAGGTCAATGTCTCGACGGGCAAGACGGCAAATTGCCAGATCGGCGTGTTCGCCGCCTATGCATCCAAGCACGGGAATGCTTTCGTCGATCGCGTGCTGTATCTGCCAAGGGCCCTGCACGGAAGACCCTGCCCGCCTTGCGCAGTCCCACGTGCCTGGGGCAGGACTTTCGCGACGAAGTCCCGCCTAGCAATTGATATGATCGCGCGTATCGTCTCAGCCGACGTACCCTTCAGTTGGGTAGCCGTCGACTTGGTCTACAGTGACGTCGACATCGAGATGGCCCTACGACGCTGGTCCAAGGGATACGTGCTCGCCGTTAGCGCAGACCATCATTTCGCTTTCCGAAATCGCCTTTTTCCGGAAGGAGGAATGGCCGAAGATATCGCACGGAACCTCGATCTCTCCGGTTGGCGGATATTCCCCCCAGGAGAGGCGCTAAAGGGCTCTAAATCATGGGCTTACCGCCCGTTCACTGACACGGACCTCGCGCAATTCGATAAAATCCGCTCAGGCCTCTGGACCGCAGGGCTCTTAATCCGACGCGATGCCAATCAGGCTCTCAGCTACTTTTCAACATGGTCTCCAGTGGGAACTGAGATCGAAACCTTTGTCGCAGTGCACCAATGCTGCAGGATTGTCGAGGAAAACCTCCGCACGGCGAAGAACGAGCTGGGCCTCGACCATAACGAAACCGTTCTTGGCGCGGGTGGCATCGCAACGTCTCGCTCGTGCATTCGCGATGGTGTCGACCGTTCGCCACAAGGCGAGCCTCGACCCCTCGGGAGCGGTTGGAAGGCTCATGGAAACGAGCCGCCGCTTCGAACGCTTACCGAGGCCTCCCAGGAAGCCGAAGCCGGGATCGCTCGGCGCCGCGGCCGCTGTCCATGGCAAGATCAATCCCGCGAACGTAGCCGCAAGCCCTTGCCGGTCAAAACGCAATAGTAGCGTGAGGTTTCCATCATGACACGAGATCCACCCCTCTTCCGAAACAGGACCGACCAGGCCGCCGGATTAGCTTGGATTGGGAGAAATTCATGCGACAAATGCCTCATCGGTGATGGATCGACCCTGAGCAAGGGCGTAGCGCGAAGCTCTGCGAGGGCACGCGTTTCGGGTTGGAGCGAGTGTCAGTTGTCCTTTAGGGAGAACGCCGTTTGAAAGCCGGGATTCCAGTGAAACAGTCCAGAAAGTTGCAGAACTTGCACCATGCCCAGGCAATGTTGAGACAAATTCGTCAGACGGCGCAGTCAGATGGTGAGAGCCTCCTGACCTATTTGGTCGAGATGGCTTACCTAGAAGCCAGCGATCGAATTCGGGCAATTTGGCATGCAACCCGGGCGGAGTCCGGGGGCGGGCGCACTGGCGAAGAGAATGGCCCACCGACCTAGGCCCTGCCCTTACTTGGACAAGCACGTAATCTTCGTTGAGAGGTTAGGCTCGATCCTCAACCGGCCGTACTCGAAGTAAACGAGATGCCATCCCTTCGATGGCTGCAATGAGACCTAGTGGGAATGTGCAGTTTGCGCCTTTTGAGATGACGCCTTCAACCTGCGCCGCACATTTGGACCGCCAGCACGTCTCGAATAGGAAGGCTTACAGAAAGAAAGGAGCATGATTATGATTGACGACAATACCGAGCGCACAAGCGCAGAGGACGCCAATACAGAACAGACGGGCGTGATTGAGGAGAATACTGCGCGCATAAACGTGGATGAGAAGGCTGCCGAGGCGCCCAGCATGGATTTACTGTCCCTTACGGCAGATATTGTCGCGGCTTACGTCCGGATGAATGCGATCCCTGTTGCCGGACTTCCGGACTTGATCGCTAGTGTCAATTCTGCGTTGAGGGCGATTGTTGTGCTGCCGCCTGGTTCAGAAGGCCCCGGGCTCGTTCCGGCAGTCAACCCCAAGCGGTCCGTGTTTCCCGACTATATCCTCTGCCTGGAGGACGGAAAAAAATACAAGTCCCTTAAACGCCATCTCAAAGCCCATTTCGGCCTGACACCCGAGGATTATAGAGCAAAATGGGGACTTGCCCATGACTATCCGATGGTGGCGCCTAACTATGCTGCTCAGCGTTCTCGTCTTGCAAAGTCAGCTGGTCTCGGCCGCAGGTCAGCCGTCAAAACACCAGTGTGAAGATCCAACCTCGCTGCTTGCTGGCGCCTTCTGATTTTTTTGCCACGGCAAACGCGTCCTCACCTAGGGAGTGGGGTGATGGGAATGCGGTTCAGCCATGACGTAACCGGCGAACTGCATGGTGGCACAGGCTTCTCAAAGCCCATGTTGCAATCGTTCTAGCGCTGATTGGGATCTCGTCTGCCGCCTCATGTCGCGGCCGACAACCGACCTTGGCTGCCGATCCAACTCCTATGGACGTCATCGAGCGAGCCGCAAAGGGCGCAAGGCAGGTTATGACATAGGGAAACAGTTCTGTTCCGAATGGGAAGCATGTGGGCCGGCCCCGCGGACGGCCAAGGTATGAGGAAGCCTAGAACGTCCCTTCACGGATGTAGCCGGGAAAATCGTGCTGTGGTAGCGATGGGCAACCTCGCCCCTCGTTCCCCGGCGGTTAGGCGGAACTGCCTTTCTCCTATCTTTGCTATAACAGCGGCGGTCTTAGCTCGCACCCTCCTCCTTTTCGAGCCACGGGTGCCCCAAATGACAACTTGGGGGGGCGTTGCCTATTGCAACAAGTCGCTTCGGAAACTCTGTAAACCGCTGATCGCCAGCCAGCGCGCCCGCGCCAAGTGCGATGTCCAGGCATCAAGTGCCCGTGCCGGTTCACGCTTAGGGTCGATTTTCAAGATGTCCCAAGCCGCGTCGCTCCAATCGGCGCCCTCTGCTTCCGCGACCAGCAAGGCAGCGTAGGCGGCGATGTGCGCTTCGTCATAGGCGGTGACGGCGGCCCGATCGGGGGCCTTATCGTCGATCTCAAGTTCCGAGGTGGGAAATATCTCCCAAGCTTCTGGCTATAGTGACGGCGCGTCCTCTCTGCACCTGCCCTATCATACTGAGGCGGAGATTCAACCATTTCGTGCGCCTGGTACCCGAACCGCGCGTGCGCCACCGCTTCTCTCCATCACCATTATTGCTGTTATGCAGGTATCGCCGTCGACACGTATGTCGAATAGAACCGATCCTCCGGTTTTGTTCGCGGCGCCAGCCACGCGATCACCGAACGGTTGATGCACGCCCTCGCGGTAGCCGAGTGACGGCCCAAACAACGCCAGTTTAACATGCTCCGCCACCATGACTGCTGGGGTGCACGCCGGCTGGCGCAAGCGGCTATAGCAAGGGCTGGTTATCCACACTTCAGCCGCCGACTCCGCAGCCGATGCGGCGTCACAGTCGCGCTATTTGCCGGCGCTACCTTCGAGCGTCGGCCCCGTGTTCAGGCCCTTTGCTGCTACTCGCCGGACTTTTCCCAGGAGCCTCTTAGTCTTCGCCAGGGTCCTCGTGGATAGACCCGCAAGGCTTTTTGGATGGCGCAAGGAAGACTGATGCTAGGACGTGGATTGATTAGAGCGTTGCGCCAGGACGACGCTCAACAGGTGCGCGCGCGCATTGCCGAACTGGGGCGCGACCTCATGACGACCACGCCTTTGCGACGCCATCGACGTTTCGACGCCGGCCATGAACTTCCCGAAGGCGAAGTTCCGCCTGGAGAAGCTCGAACAATGCATCAGCCAAATACCGGAGAGTTCTGGGCGATAGCGGAAGCTTCGCCGGTTGCCATCCTTGCTCGCCGAGGTTGACAGCATTCATTTCCCCTTCATTCAACGTTCCTGATGGCAGTCTTTCTGCCGAGCGAGCCGGCCACCGCCTGATAAATATGGCCGACCGGGCTAGGCTATGGAAGGCTGTCGACGGCCCGGGTCCATCGACGATTGCCATTTGCTATTCACCCGGCTGCGCCGCGTTTGGACACCTGTACAACGTTGCTTACCAACTGACGGGCATGTCTAGGCAGCATGCTAAAATAATCTTTGAAAGCTTTCAAAAAATGGGAAGAGGAAACGTGGTTCGCATAATCCAGCCCCGCCTTCATGCCCATTGCCTAGCGTCCGTTGAGGCAATTTCATCTCTCTATACGATTTTCAGGCTGCAGGGTTTGGCGTGGGTACGCTTTGCCGCTAAACAAAAGATCGTTTTGCCCTCGCGTCATACAGAAATATCAAATATCCGGATTGATCGGACAAATTCCAAGTGGCATAGGTTGATTGCATATCGTCACCTGACGGATATGAGGACGTGGTGATTGAAGGAGCACGCCAATGCCCGGGGAACCAAACAATAATATGATTGAACTTACTGCCGATATCGTTGCTGCCTATGTCCAAAAGAACGCGGTTCCAGTGTCCGGATTGCCGGATTTGATCGCGAGCGTGAATTCGGCATTGTCGAATATTAGCCCGCCATCTCCCACACCAGAGCCTGTCCCCAAACCGGCAGTTAATCCCAAAAGGTCGGTGTTTCCGGACTACATCATTAGCCTTGAGGACGGCAGGAAATACAAGTCACTCAAGCGGCATCTTGCGACCAGTCATGGGCTGACGCCTGACGAATACCGGACGAAATGGGGTTTGGCCAAGGACTATCCCATGGTTGCGCCGAGTTATTCGGCGACCCGATCGGCATTGGCAAAGTCGCTGGGCTTGGGACGAAAGCCAGCTCCAGCCAAGAAACCAGCGACGAAACGCAAGGCCAGGGCCTGAGGTCTGGCCGCTATTGCCTTGGGCACTCAACGCCACCCGGAAGGCTGGCGTTGAGCATCGTGACGAACGTCACACCTGGATGCGGCCGAAGCGTGAGGCTCACTGGCATAGGCCGACAGCGGCTTGTCCGGCTTGAAACACAGGTCGCGTTCGACAGGCAAGCCCAGGCGGCCACGAACGGCAGCGAGCTCGTAGAGGCTCAGACTACCGATCTCAGGTAGCCAAGTCCCAGGTCCTAAAGTCCAAATGCGAGGTCAGGGTGCTCGGGGTAAATTTCCGTCAGGAGCCAGGTCGCGCCGGCATCCGGCGTGAACAGCTTAAGGACCGGGACGAACTCGGTTCGTCGTCGGTGCCGCGGAGAGGTGCTGCTGGCGACCATTCGCCAGCAGCTTCTCCCGCAGTCTTTGGTCAAGATCTGCATGGCGGCCTCCTATTCGTCAGCCTTAGGCGTGCGCAGGACGACCCGCCCGTCGATGGGCAGTGCGTCGAGGAGGAGCGTTCCGCCCTCGCCGTCGTCGTGGGCGAAGAGGGAGCCGATGTGGGCCCAGAAGCCCTTCTGGCCTTCCCTGGCGTCGCGCACGGTGTAGGTTTGGTAGAGCGGCCATTTCGCCTCGGGTTGGTGTTGCGATTGTTGGTCATGGTCTTTTCCTTTGGTTGATGGTTTCTGTCCCGGAGGACGTTCCAAAGAAGACGGCTGCGCCGGCTAGAAGGGAACGTCATCGGCTCCGGCGGACTAGCGACGGAAAAGGCGACTGCCAACCGCATGGCACCGAGTGTGATGGCCGGATTCGTCGCCACAATCCTTCCCGTGGTGACGGTCGATGGTCCGGTTGTTGGACCCACGACTCGCGAAATGCGCGGTAAGACGTATGATCCCTAATCTCCCGTACCGAATAAAGGGCATTGCGGCGATGTGGCAACGCTCCTGTCCGCTTTAGTTAACCGGCCTCATGTCGGCAACGGCCGAAATGGGGGGCGCATTGCTGCGTTTCGTAGGCCCGCTTCGAGAACAGACATCCTAGGGCCGCAACCTGGATCTGGAGCTCGTCGAACTCGCTGGCATCGAAGCCATCACCGACTAGCCGGACAAGGTGCGCCAGGAGATCGTCCTGCCGTGGCTGCCCAAATGCCAGCCGGTAGACCGTCAGGCTTCGTTTCAGCCATTGGAGCCGTTTCTCCTCTCGGCTCAATGGTATCAGCGGCGCGCGCCGCTCCACCTTAGTCGAGCCTTCAAAGATCCAATATGGAATGAGCTCGTCGCGGCTTTTGGTAGCGCGTCGTGCTGCGGCGAACATGGCGGCCCAGGGGTCTGCAGGTGGCATTCGGCCTTGTCGCACTGCGTCAGCGTGTGCCTCGGCGACGTTCAGGCGAATGGCGTGGCCCTTGAAGCGGTGAACGCGCCCTTCACGCTGCTCCAGATCGACCGGGTTACCGGGCAAGTTCCAGTGGTAGACCCGGTGGCAAAACGGGTGAAAGTCCAAACCCTCCTGGCCGATCGAGGTCGTGGCAAGGACGAATGGCCTGAAAGGCGAATTGAAGGCTTCGCGGACAGTTGACAGCCGGACGGCACCACCTTCCTCATCCTTGAGTTCGGCCAGCCGCATGGCAAACCGACCGCGCATCTTGATAGGCTTCTTGAAGACGAAGCGTCCGTTCTCAGCCCTCACGTCGTCGACCTCGATCTGGGAGGGGCGAATGGACAGCGCCCTGACCATGGCCTCTGCCACACCTCTTGCGCGCTCGGACGGCGTTTTGGCCACCAGCCCCTCGCCTTCAACGAGATAATGCACATATTCGTCGAGAACGGCCTGGAGATTGTGTGCTCCGCAATGGGCGAGAACGCTGCGCCAATAATGCTCATCGCTCTCCTGGCGCAGCAGCGCCACGGTCTCATGCTGGTTGAACAGGGTTCGGAAGCCCCAGGCAACATGGGCCGCAGCCTCAAGCAGCTCTGGCGCGTCCCAGGCAAGTTCAGGTGCAATGCGTCTGATAGCACGGACGGCGCATACCGCGGGGCTGCCTAGTGCAATATCGACGAGCAGTTCCAATGTAGCTTCACTGCCATCTTCTCCGATGCCTTTTGCGGAGATCAGCTCGACGACGTGGTCCCGGAAGCCGGCTTCATTGCCGGTCGAGGCGAACGCTCCGCTCCGGAGCCACTCCGACGCCCGATTGCCAGCCGCAACATTCAGCAATGCGACGCTCGACCATTCCCAATCTCGCGCGCTAGAGTTGTCGCCATCCTCGGCCCTGGGAAGCCCAGCAAGACTTTCGGCAAGCTTGTGGCGCAGGGCGGTCCGCATCTCCTCGGTGGAGGGCCGTTCGGCAGCTGCGGCAAAAACCGCTAAGGGGTCCCCGAGTTCGGCCAGCAGTGGGGAGGGGTAGATGAGATTGAGAGTGCGCACGCGGCCGGTCGATTGTTGGCGTCGAGCCGGAATTGCAAAGGCCGGCGTTTCTCTGCGTCCGAGTAGGCCAGCTTCGTTTCCGCAGCCCCCATACGCCGCTCGGCTTCGTAGGAGATGAGGGCTGCGAGCGCGTCCGGCACCATCTGCCAGGCGGAGAAGACCAACGCCTTGGTCAGCGTCGGCGCTTTTGCCTCGTCGCCATAATAGGGGAGCGACGGAGATATCCAGAGGTGCTGATCGAGTTTGGCGTCGAATAGGTCCGACATCAGTGCCCTGAGCCGGGCATTTCCCGGCTCGACCGGCTTGTACTTCTCGATGTCGTCCATCCGCAGTGCCAACGCCTCCGCCTCGGCGACTGCTGCGACAAGGGCGGGGTCTGGCTTCGCCACCGCGTCCTTGAGCAACTTCTTGAGCTTATACTCCCGCATGAAGTTCAGCAGGTAAGGCGCGGACTTCCAGTATTCGATGATCTCAGGCGCCCCGGCGCTTCGCGCGACCTGAGCCGCCACAATGGCCTGACGAAGATCGTCCGCGGCTATCTTCGCTTCCATTGATGGCTCGCTCAGCATCGAGTCCCTCTCGATGGTGCTGTCGATCCTTTCGGTGCGACTCATCACCTTCTTGAGCCGCGCTTCGATGCCCTTTCGCGCCTTCTTGGCTTGCTTGGTCGCGGCCGGCAATCGCTGGAGGAAACGGCGGAACTGGCGCATCTCGAGGTCGAGTTCATCCGCAACTGCGGACGCGCGATCGCGACCGTGCAGGAAACCGATGGTCTTGAGGAAATCCTTATAGTGGTCGCCGTCATCGGGTGAATCCTCGGACAGGGTCAGCATCTTATAGGGCGTGGCCGACAGCAGCAGGGTGCGGGCACTCGCTTCCTGATCCCCATACTCGAACAGCGCGCGCGCCAGGTCGGCGGCATCGTCGTCGCCCGAGAGCAGCTCGCGGAAACGCTGGAATTCGTCGAGGATGATCAGGTCAGGTTGCAACGCCATCACACAGAGGACCAGGACCTGGTCGAATTTGCTCAACGTGGCTGCAGGCACGCAGGCGAGCTGGTCGGGCCTGCTGATCAGTTTCTTGGCTGCGCGCGGTGCCAGGGCAGCCAGATGCTCCAAAGCCTCTTCGTCAACGAACGGTGACATCACGGCGATGCTCCTGCTCCTGGTTGGCTTCCAGCCGCCGGTCTTGATGCCATTGACGTGGAAATCCAAGGTGTCGCAGCCTGCGGGCATATCCCATTCGACGTATCTGAGTTCGTCGGCCATCGCCAAGGTCACGCGTTGCCGCGCGTCATCCATTGACCCGACGGCCATGCCTGGCAATTCCTTGAGCAGATCGTGCAATGGCCTGTTGCCAGCGGAAGGCCTCGAGACAACCTTGCCATCGAGTGACAGCGCAGCGTCCCAGGATCTATCGCGGGTTAGATTGCGCGACAGGATCAGCAAGCGCATTTTAATTGGATCGTCGGCGTAGAGCGGCTTGAAGCGCAGTAACCAGAGCTTGGGATGGAAGCTGCCATCGCCTGGCGACTTCACCTCAACCACCATCTTCTCAAGGAGGGAGGCCAGGCGTGATCCTTCGCCCTTGTCGGCATTGATCTGCCCGGCGTCGACGTACGACAAGCCTTTTGGCAGTGCGTTCAAAGGCTTCGAGCAGTGCGACGTGGTCGCTCAGGACATCGTCTCGGTTCTTGGACGACAAGAAGGCAATGTTGACCGGGACAGCCAGGGCCGTCTCGAAATCCATCGAGAAGGTTGTGGCCACCCCGCAATCGAATTCGTAGCCCGGAGGAGCCTTGAGGCTATCGCCGTAGAGCAGGCGCGTTTCTGGATCCAGTGGCGACTTAGCCACGGGCAAGATCCTGCAAATGACGGCTTGCTTGCGACCAGCGGAACTGAAGGCGGTAAGCGCCAGACGATCCCTTCCAGCGGCCCAGTGCTGCTTGGTTGGTGAAGCGCGACTGTCCCTTCTTCAGGCGCCGCTCTCGCTCCTTCACCAATGCCTGCCCTTTGGCCTTGTCTCGCTTGAGGCCGCCGCTGGTCTTGAGCAGTTCGGTCCAATCGATCACGAACCGTCGCGCGGGCTCGAGCACCCGATGCGCCGGGTGGCGGATCTCATCCCAGAAGTCTTCCAGCGACCAGTGCTTCAACCGGGCAAGATCAAGGTCCTGCTGCCACTTCTCGATCTCCGACTTGTAGTTCTCGACCCAGTCATCCTTGTCACGCAGCTGGCTGAGCTGGAGATTGTACTGGAGGGCAGCGCCGTACATGGCCTCTGAGAAGATCGAGGCGTGCTCGACGAGGCGGCGCATGCGGGCGGGGAATTCGGAAACGTGCGGATGTGCCCAAATGTAGCCGGCCCGAGCATTGCCGCCCTTTCGAGCGAGGAAGGTAAGCAAGCTGTCGGGATTGCTGGCGTTGAGACGGTCCACGATGAATTCGGCTTCTTCGTCTTTCAGCGCAAAGCTCGCATTTTCGAAGAGGCCTTTCGGCGCCGCGGGAAGCTGCGGGTGCCATAGCGCTGACCCGGAACGGTTCGCACCATAGTCGTCTTCGTCGTGGTCCCTGCTGGTCTCTTTCGGCCAGGAAGGCAGCGAGGCGGCATAGGAGTCGATTGATCCCGGGAACAGCCGGATTCCCCAATTCTCCAAACCAGCCCAATAGACGCTGGCAGGCAGTCTTTTCAATTCACGGCCGGCATTCACGCCGATAACGCCATTGTTCTCCTTGCCTGCAACCAGGGCATTGCGAAGCTTGAGCTGGTCGGACCGCATCTGGTCCAGCACCTCGATGGAATTTCGATGGCGAGGAAGCCGAGAGAAGATCCAGGGGACGAACAGTAGCGGAGGCGGGTTTGGACGGTGCTGGTGCCGGGGAAGAGGTGATCGGCGATGGAATCCCGGATCGCGCCCAGACCGAGTTCATCTCTTGCTTCCTGCTCGGTGAAGAGCTGCATCAGGGCATGGGCCCGTTCGCGCTCCTTTTCGTCAAAATCAATCCATCCGATTGAAGACAAGAGTATCTCCACGCATGGGGTGCTCCTAAAAAACCAGGTGTGTAAACTGCTTGGTTCATCCCTAGACCAGCTATGGCACCATGCAGGAATTGACCGGCGCGAGCAACTAGGAGTCAGAAGTTATTCTCAAGAGCGTTGCAGTGTCCGACATGCAAGAATTAAACTCGGTGTTATTAAAAAACGATAGGCGAGGCTCTTGGCAGTTGTTCGCTGGGAAAATCACAGCAGATGGGAAATGCCTTGAGAGGACCGGCGGGAGAGAGGGCAGCGCCAGCAGGCAGTGAGCGATGCGTCGAGCCATGTTCTCACACAGTCTCCCACCAAAAAACTACGCGTCCGGCTCCGACCCTCAATTTGTCACTCGCATGGCAAGGACGTGTTGTCCGGTTTTGAGATCTCGCGAAAGCTCGTCGAACGACTCAAATGGGGCGCAAAGCCGCCATTCGGTTAAGCTGGTAGTCCACCGGCTCGATGCCATGGTGTCACCCGTAACTCGGTGAGCACCGCACGGCGTAACATCTAGGTTGGCACCGACTATTTGTGACACCTTAGCGACGGGCCTAAACCCCGAAAAGTCACTTGGGGGTATCCCCTGAAGTACCATGCGGTGCCACGCGGACTCGACGTCTCTGGACGTCATGTGAAAGACTAAATTCATACGGAGTAGTATGTTCTATTCGAGTTTGCGTTGGCGACGAACTCCGCCACGACAAGAAATAGTCTTGCGCCTGGTTTTCGCCTCAAGAGGCAGCTCCCTGTGTCGAGTTTTATGAGGGACGCGAGTGAACTGGATTGAACAACACTCTTCCTAACGTTGGTCAAGACAACTAGCGCCAAGGCCGAGCTGCCGGCGAGGTAGTAGTGGCTGGGGTGTGGCGTCGGAAGCTACTCCGAACGACTTCCCTAAGTACTGACCAATGTTCGTCGACGCAGCTAAATAGGATTCGTGTCAAATCCGCAAAAAGATCACTTCCTGCCCGTGTTCTACCTCTCAGTGGATGCGAGATGAGAAGGTCGTGGAATACAGGAAAGTTTATAGCGCCGAATTTTGGATCTCCCGCAGCCGGTGCGATGGCCGAGCAGAGTGGCAGCTAATAGCGCGAAAGTTGGTTCCACCGAGGGATCAAATTCCTTGTCGACAAGGAGACGCCTCCGGCCGATCAACGGCCCTACACTCGGTCTTAACGTAGGCTTCTCATAGTCTCCCAGACACCTAATGGGAACGTGCCACTCAAGATGCGGGAGAGCCTGCTGCGATAGCTGCGACGCTGAATTGATCAAGAGACAATGGTGCAGCCGCCTATCTTGCATGGGTTGTGGGAGGTGACCTCCGGGACGTAGCCGACGGTGAGCCGAGCTGTGGGAGTTAGCGTCCGCGAAGACAATGCAGTATTGAACAATCATATTAGTGGAAGCTTAAGCACTTCTGCGTAATTGGTACTTGCCCAGCTTGACGGGCCTTGCTAATGATTCCGTGCAAACGGGGGTTTGGAAAATGTCAAAACGCAGTTTTCTATCGCCAGTGGCCTTGTCGGCCACGATGATTCTTGGCGGCCAAGTACAGGCCGCAACGCTTGTCGAATCGGCAAATCAGCCTTCGACCAAGCTGGCAGAGGCTGGGACGGTTCCAGCGGACCTCGGCTACGGTGAGGTTCTCGACCGCTCCAATGGTACGGGCGTCATCATGGCGTACCATACCAGCCATTCGAGCCATGCTAGTCACGGGTCTCATTGCTCTGGCTACAGTTATTGCTGATGGCGGACGCTCCTCGCGATAGCGAGCTCGTCCGGACTGCCCAAGCCAAGTTTGATCTGTCTGTCTTCGGTCTCGATTGTGTGAAGCGCGCAGCGTACCGGGCAACCGGGAACGCTGCCATCGAGATTGCCATCGAAGGCGGCTTCGCCGTTTGCACGATCAACTTCAGTAAGGCGGTCGGGCGAGCTTCGGCGGACGCAGCGATAGAGAGGCTGCGGCTCGAGGTGTTGGACCAAGACCTGCGAGGCACGATCGCAGCCGAAACAGCTTCAGTTAGGAATGCGATATTGGCATTGGCCTTCTCGAGATCGGGCCTACAGGCGGATGACTAGGTTTGCTCCGGCGAGCGACTTTCGCCGACCAGTGGACGACACGTACCAGCTGGCTTACTTCCGTTTTTCGCCGCTGGATGACGAACGGTATGTCCTGACGAACCAAGCCGGTGAATTTCTGGTGCTGCCGCGCGCCGTGCTGGCTTCCCTTGTCAAGCACGAACTGCCAAGCACCCACCCGGCGTACTCCCGTCTTCGCAGCCGTCAATTTCTGTTCGATGCCTCCTCAAATTTGGGGCGAGACCTGCTGGCGCTAAAGGTTCGCACCAAGGCAAAGCGGCTTGAGAACTTCACGTCGCTTCACATCATGGTCGTATCCCTCCGGTGCGAGCATTCCTGTCCATACTGTCAGGTTTCTCGTCAAAGCGAAGATCGCTCGGCCTTCGACATGTCGGAGGAGACTGCCGAGAAGGCATTAGCGCTTATTTTTCAATCTCCAAGTCCGGCGATAAAGATCGAGTTCCAAGGCGGCGAACCCCTCCTAAACTTCCCTCTGATCCAGCATGTCGTGCGCCGGGCTGAAGAGATCAATCAGACAGCCGGACGATCCTTGCAGTTCGTTATCACGACAAACCTCGCCGTCGTGACGAACGAAATCCTAGAGTTTTGCCGCCAGCATCGCATCCTGATCTCCACATCGCTAGATGGTCCGGCTGCCCTTCACAACGCCAACCGCCCCCGCCCCGGAAAAAACAGCTGCGAGTTGGCCGTCGCAGGCATTCACAAGGCTAGAAACGCCCTCGGCCACGAGCGAGTTAGCGCGTTGATGACCACTACGAAGGCTAGCCTCTCGCAAGTCCGCACGATCATCGACGAATACGTTAGCTTGCAGTTCCCGGGGATATTCCTTCGACCGCTCTCTCCATACGGTTTCGCCGTCAAGACGAAGTTCTATGCCGCCTACGACGTGGACCGCTGGCTCGATTTCTATTTCGAAGGACTGAACTACATCCTGGAGCTCAATCGGAGGGGAATTCCGTTCAAGGAGTTTTACGCGGCGACCATCCTCACGAAGATGCTGACGCCATTCGAGCCGGGATACGTGGACCTTATGAGCCCAGCTGGCATCGGTATCTCAGCCGTCGTCTACAACTACGACGCCAGCGTATACGCCTCCGACGAGGCTCGAATGTTGGCTGAAATGGGCGACAAAACCTTCCTGCTCGGGAATGTTCACGAAAACACCTACGCTGAGATCTTTGGGGCCGATGCCCTACTGGACCCAATCGAGCAATCCTTCGCGGGTTCAGTCCCAATGTGTTCCGAGTGCGCTTACGAGCCGTTTTGTGGTTCCGACCCGGTGTTCCACACCGCAACGCATAGCGACTTCGTTGGCCTCAAGACCCGCTCCGGCTTCTGCAATCGTAACATGTCGATCTTCAAAAGATTGATTGCGCTCATGGAAAGCGACGTTGCTACTCGTGAGCTGTTTCTAAGCTGGGCGAATTAAGATGCTACGTTTGAGCGGATTTGCTTCGTCAGCCAGCATCGAACCGTCCGCCCCTCGATCGGCACTCCGGCTTATGACCTCAACAACAGGTCAGGCGCCGAATCCAGATCATGACGCCTATCTTTTCCGGGGTGACAAGTCTGCTCCTGACTGCCGATGGGTCGTGACCTTTGAAGAGCATCAGGCCGAGGCTGAGGAGATCTTCTCAAACCGAGAGCTGATCGTTCTGCCTGATTACTTTTCCTACCTCGGCGATGGAGACGTTATCCGCTTCGGGCCGGATCGAAAGGCGGTGCGCGTCCTCTTTCGCAAGCAGGCCAACGCCAACTATTTCCTGGTGACCGAGCGGTGCAACCATCTCTGCTTGATGTGCTCTCAGCCGCCAAAAGATGTCGATGATCACTGGCTGGCGCGAGAAATCATAGATGTGCTGCCGCTGCTGCCCTCAACGACACCGTTTCTCGGCATAACCGGAGGAGAGCCAACGCTAGTCGGCGAGGACTTTTTCGAGATTTTGTCCTGTGCCCGCGACCACCTCCCCTCCACGCCAATCCACATTCTATCAAACGGCCGGTCATTCAAGGACAAGGCGTTCGCACAAAGATATCAAGCGATTGGGCATCGCCGCCTTTCGATAGGCATACCGATCTATTCCGCGGACCCGGAGGTTCACGACTATGTCGTTCAGTCCAAAGGCGCTTTTGACGAGACAATCCGTGGGATCATGAACCTGAAGGCCGTTGGGGCTGAAGTCGAGATACGGGTTGTGGTTCACAAGCAGACTTACGAAGGACTGGCCGACCTGTCGGATTTCATTTTTAGAAACCTGACTTTCGTCGATCACGTAGCGTTTATGGGCCTTGAGATCACTGGGTTCACAAGGGCGAATATGGATAAGCTCTGGATGGACCCCTACGATTATAGAAGTGAGTTGCGGGCGGCAGTCCAGTATCTGGGTGCCGCCAGGATCAACGTCTCTGTCTACAATCACCAGCTTTGTCTGCTTGATAGATCCCTCCATGGATACGCAAAGCAGTCGATCAGCGACTGGAAAAATGAATATGTAGAGGAATGCAACGACTGCTCGAAGCGCAACCAATGTGGCGGCTTCTTTTCATCTAGCAACCTCGCGCGAAGCGCCCACATCTCAGCATTTCAATAGCGTCTTGCTTTCATTTCATCCGCGGTCGATGCATGCTCCCAGAATTGCAGGGGTGACGACGGCTTCCATGGAACGCGTTGACTATGAGTCGCTGATATCCAAGACCGCCCTACCCGCCTTGACCGCGAGGTAGATCAGAGCGGGGATGGATATCCGCCCTCCGCAGGGTCGATGATCACCTTGCACCAGTTCGATAGCGACTTCCACAGGTCACTGTCCATGGTCGTAAGATTGATGGGGAGGTCTTGCGCGTTCCGCTGTACGGTGTGCTTCAACTGGATCAGCAACTGGCTACCATCAGGACGTTCAACGTGGACATTATCGAGAACCTCAAGGCCCACGACTTGGCCGCTCTTCACTTTTAGCAACTCATGAGAAAGTAATAATACTGATAGTCGACACCGATTTGATTTATCTGGCATGTTGAAGAAGTCTGCCGTATTGCCTTGAGGATGGCCTCGTCGCCGTTGTGGTAGGTGAATGTGATCTCGATCGAGCCGTCGTCGAGCAGTTCGGCGTGGCCATCGTCTGTGACTTCGTCCATCTCGTCACATCCGGCCCATGTGAAGTGAACGATCGAGGGGCTGTAGCTGAGATCGAGGCCGGCTTGCAGGACGCCAAAGGCGATCTCGCCATTGTTGTCGCCGCCGATGGTGATCATGGCGGGGCCGCCGAGGTTTAGGTAGCTGCGATCCCACAGATCCGCTTCGACGATGCGCCAGCGGTGCGTGTTTCGGTAATTCCCGGACACCCTTTTCGCTAAATCCCGGACAGTGATTTCAGTAATTCGCGGACAGCGATT
>NZ_NSGC01000018.1:0-85346 GCF_002294795.1 Mesorhizobium sp. WSM3866
AGCTCGGGCCGGTTGAGATAGCCGCGCGCCACGCCCGCCCCGCCGATATAGAGCTCGCCCACCGCCCCGAACGGAACCGGCGTGCCATGAGCATCCAGCAGATAGACCCGCGTGTTCGCAATCGGGCGGCCGATCGGGACATTTAGGGCCTTCTCCTGCATTGGACCCACAGTATAGGTAGCCGCAAATGTCGTCGTCTCGGTCGGACCATAGCAGTGAATGAGACGTACAGGGCCTTCTTCTCTCAGCAACCTTAGGAAGGCGGAGGGGTCATTCCGCTCGCCTCCACAAAGGAGGTATTTAAGTTGTGATAACGTCGGGGCAATCGATGACGTATACTGGTTGAATAACGCTGTTGTCAGAAACAGAGATGTCACTTTCTGACGTTCGAGCGCCTTGGAAAAACTCGATGCATCTAAGACGGTGGTGGCATTCATTACAACCACGCAGCCCCCGTTAAGCAGCGGCGCCCACACTTCAAATGTGCTGGCGTCGAAGGCGGGATTGCCCGCCCAGGCTACACGGTCGCCGGCATCGATTGTCAAATATTCATTATTGATCGCGAGCCGGTTGACAGCACGGTGAGGAACAACAACTCCCTTAGGAAGGCCGGTCGAGCCGGAAGTGTACATCACGTAAGCGGCATCTTCGGGGCTCAATCTCAGCCCAGGATCGGTGCTCAGTTCTGGATCGGCCGCTAATGGCTCAATAGGCACAACAGGGATTGTCACCTCGGCGAGATCAACCCGCTTACTCTCGCTGAGAACCAGGCGTGCAGCACAATCAGCCATCAGCCATTCTTGTCGCGCGAGTGGAACAGCGCGATCGATCGGCACATAAACCGCGCCCGTTTTCAGAATGGCCAACTGCGCCACCACAAGCGTGACGGAGCGGTCCAGTAGTGTCGCAATGCGATCGGCAGGCTTCACCCCAAGCCCGATCAGATGATGCGCCAGCCGGTTGGCGCGAGCATTGAGCTCGCCATAGCTCAGCGCTTCGGCCTCATGCACCAGCGCCACCCTGTCGGGCCCCTGACGCACCTGCGCCTCGAACAGCTCGTGGATGCACTTGTGCGACGGATAGTCCGCTTCCGTCCGGTTCAGCTCCTCCAAAAGGTAAGTCCGCTCCTCGCGCGGCAGCAGCTCGATGCGGCCCACCGGCTGCGCGGCATCGGCAACCACATCAGCCAACAAGGTCTCCAAATGCCGGGTCATGCGATCGATCTGCTCCGGGGCCAATCGATTGGCATCGAAATGCCACCGAAAGCGCCTGTCGATGGCGCAAACCTCGAATGTCACCAGCTCGCCCGGCAGCGCTGCCTCGAATCTGCCGGTCGAAGCTGAGTTGGGACCGACAGAACTGTTTTGTCCCGCAATCGCCACACCAACCGGCCAGGGCCTTTGCGACCGCAGCGCCTCGATATAGCGCAATGGCGGAGACCGACCGACAAGATCGCGCGCAAAGCTGTCGTGCTTGCTGAGATCAGCGATCTCGGCCGCGACTGCCTTGCGTGTTTGCTTGAAGTCCCATGCGAGATCGAGGGTGACTTCCATTGGCACGGCGGAAGCGATAACTGCCCCCGCCGCCTTCACCCTGGCTCGCGCCGGTTTCGGCGCTGGCCTCCATCCCAGTTGAAGATCTATCTGGCCCGAAACGAGGGCCAGATAGATCAGCCATGCCGTAAGCAGGTATTCCACCCCATCGGCAGGGGGAAGCTCCGCCACGGCATTCGACACTTGCCAGGAACTCGACTGCCAGGCCGGCGGCGCATTTGCTGTGCCGGACGACAGGTAAGGCAGCTGCACAGTTTTGAACTGCTCAAGCCGTCGTCCCCAAAAAGCCTCCGAAGGCGCTATTTCTTCGTGGATGGCTGTCAGGCGTCGCGCCTGATCGTCGCTGAGGACAGGAAGGGCATCGCCTTCAGCCAGATCATTGCGGCTGGCGAGTGCTTGTGCCTCCAGCGGCTCACCGTCCAAACTGCCAAACCAGACCTCTACATCGTGCGTAGCCGTCGCCACACGCCAATGGCTCGGATGGATTTCAAGCAGGCGACCTGCCTCAAAGCCCGAGCGGCGAGGCAGCACGTCCAAGCGCCTGACGGCGACAACCTCTTCCGCTACCAGGGCCTTGCACAAACACAATGGATTGGAATGATGCGGCCCAAAATCCAAGGCCCGCGCCATCGCCGACAGATCTTGCGCGGATCGATCCCAGCGCAGAATACCCGCCGCATCTGGCCGCTGGCGCCTGGGAAAATAGCTTCTGTATTCCCGCGCCTGTGGACGGGTAGTGAGCTTGCCCCCCGCCAAGCCACCCAGCAGCTCGCGGAAGCCCTCGACGGCGGCTTCATGACATTTGAGGTTCAGGGTCAGCGCCGTTTCGCTAGGCGCAACCAGCACTTTGCGCTGAACCGCTATATCACCTGGATTAAGCCCATCATTGATGCAATGCCAGGTGATGGCATGCTCGCTCTCTTGGGCCAGCAGCGCCCAAGACGTCGCGTGAGTTCCGGCGTAGAGCGGCAAGGGACCATCATGATAGTTGAAAGCACCTTGACTGATCCGTCCCAACACATCGGCCGGCAAGATGAACGGATTGGCAACGGAAAAGAGCCACTTCACCGGCTCGGTTTTGAGGAAGCTCGACAGCTCTTCCACGCTTGACAGGCATGGGAGATTGGCGCGATCCGTCCAGTTGGCGAATGTCGCATCGGCACATAGCACCGCGCGAATATCGTGGCCCATCTCCATAGCCAGCTGCGCACAGCTGATCGCCAGCGTGCCGCCGCCGACAATAACGCTAGAACAAATTGGCCGCGTTGTAGCTTGCAGTCTACCATACCCGCTTGGCTCGCCAGCATCTGTGCGCATCGGAGGAGGTCGACGTACCATTTTCATCCCTCCGCCAATCCATCGAAGCGCATGAACTGCTTCCATCGAAGGCGCCCCGTCCGGCCTACCCCACCGGTCAGAAGCTGCTCGAAAGTTCCGTGCTGAATGCGGATTGAGTTGAGCTGGTAGCCTTGCGCGACGAACGACAGCGGCGTCTCGATGGACGCGAAGTGTTTTGGCGGAACCGCACCAAGGAGTGCAGTATCTATGGCAGTGAATGGCATAAGTTGAACAAGCTTTGTGTGTCTGTGTTGGGCGGCGCGGCCGAGGACCGCCATAGTCCTGCGGATGCTGGTGTCTCGTAGCAATCAGCGTGCCACAAACGGTGCAAAGCTTGGTTGAAAGAGCGGAAGAACGAAAGCGCTCACCCGTGTGCGGGGAGTTGTTGACGGCTTGGATAAGACCGCCGGCCGCCGATGCCCGTGATGGGAGACACGCCTAAAACGTTACTGTGGAATGGGGTTTGGTGCTTTCGGGAGGACGCCTTCGATTCGACGGAAACCGGACGTCGGTTTTTGTGGCGCACGTCTGTGGTATCGCCCGATCGGGTGGTTCGAGGCTCACAGGTGAGGCTCTTGAGAGAGCAGACTGGCCATCGAAGGGCTTCATTCCCGCAGGTCCCGCCGGGGAGACCGGTAGTCTCGCGAACTTTACACAAAATCGCTTGAACGGAGGCCACTTTCAGACGACGCACGAGCGCTCAGATAGGCCAAACCCAGGACATTCCTTGATGGAACGAGTTTAACTGAGAAGGAACAATTTGCCTTGGGAACGGCACCTGATCCGGCGCCAATGTCGATTTCAACGTCTTGAAATTCGAGTATTTCATTGTGCGTTGGGCAATACGCTTTGTAAACCGCCTCCTTAAGGACGAAAAGGTCCCGCCGCCGAAGCAGGCGCAGGCCGTACATGCTTCGCTCTTTGGGCGTTGCGATCAAATCGATCAGACCGTCCGGAAGAGGCTCATTTGGTTCAATATCGATACCGAGTGCAGCAATATGTTTCCTGTCTGCGACGGCGGCGGCGGCCACCGTGTCGTGATGGGCTAAAGATCCAATCACGCCATCTGGCCAGATCGGAACACCAAGCCGGGTCTTCAGGATGGGCTTTGGCGAAAACCCCAGTTCGCCAAGCAGCGTTCGAGCGATGATCCTGGCGGAACCACTTCGGCGACGGACCTTCGCAACAGCTCCCCCCAGGGCAGCAATTTCGGAAGGGAACAAGGCATCCTCATCGGCCGGTTGTATCCTACGAAGGCCGATGAGGATCTCCTGTTGAGCAAACGTAATGGTCTCCATTCACTTTGACTCTTTGGCTCCTTAGCTACAATCCAGTCGATTGTCTGACGGGGCAGGCGCCGGCCGCTCCGAAGGCTAGCCCCATGCATCAAATCTTATCCTCGAGCAATTCGCGCCCGGCCTGAGCAGGCTCGATTCAATGGATTGCGGCCACCTGTTGCTTGAGGGCCTGAAGCCATTCATGACGGTATTCGAGCTTGCGGAGTTCGTTTCCGCCGAACGTCAGACCGGAGTTGCAGTCCTCGCGTTTGGCATAGATCTCCACGTTACGGCCCAGATGCTTAGCCCAGCCGGTCGAGCTTCTCGATGGGTGTGGGTCCAAAGGTGAGCGGGTAACGCTCGAATTTTTCCAAACTAGCCACGCAAAACTCGTTCCATACGCTGCTTGGATTGGTGGCCGCGCTCTCCGACCACCTGATAGACGACTGGGTTCCGGGACCGCTCCCGCGATGCGTTTCTCCAGTTGGGAGCCTTGGAAAGCATTGTGGTGACATGCATTGCATTTTCATTTTGATGACAAGCTACGGCGCTTCCTGAGCGCGTAAACCGGATCATTGGGATGGGCTGTTCCGATCGGTTGCCGCAAGCCGAACCGTTCTGCTTCGGGGACCGCTGCTGGGGTCTGCTCTTCGACCCAATCGTAAACCACGGTCCGTTCGGCAATGCGCCAAACCCCTTCCCTCTTCTGAAACAGATCGCAGTAACGGCCGCAGAGCAGTACCTGGCGTACTTCTCCGTCGTTATCTGGTCCGCGTTGCAGCGCGGTGAAATAGCTTTCGACCACGGCCTCCGCCGGATCGATGAATTCGATCAATACGTTCGTGATCTGGTGGATTAAGCGCGGTCCAGTCTTGAAGACATCAACTGCAAACTCAATGAAGCCCCCGGCTGGGCCACAATAGGCGCCGTGACTGTCATGCGCATCGGGCCAATACGCACTGCGCAGCGCAGCCGCATCCGCGCGGTCCATGCCGCGGCAGTACCGATAAAGGCAGTCGCGGATCGCCTCGCGGTCGTGCAGTCGGGTGATTTTTGCCTGGTCCATCGCTCTGTCGCAAATTCTGAGATTGGGAGGGGCGTTTGTGTCTCTAGGGGCCGTGCAAGGACGATCCGATCGGCAATTGAAGAGCCAGAAAGGAGGCAACTTCATGTGTCGCGCGTGTCATGGAGGTCTGACGCCGGAGAGAATGTAGGCAGGGAAGCGGCCGGACGCCTTGCTGGAGGGTGTGAGGCCACGTCTCGTCGATTCCACCTAAGCTTCGCCAGCTTTTGGTTGAATGGTGCCCGGATCGAACCGCGCGGCGGTTGTGCGGTCGAGTTCTAGCGCACGTTCGGGGCAGGATCGCACGGCGCGTGACGCGAGCAGTTCGTCCCCTTGCGCCACATTGATATCGCCAGGCAGGACGTATCCCTCATCATCAAGCGTGAAAATGCTTGGCGCTTGCGCCGAGCATCGCGCGTGACCCTGGCATTTGGCATTGTGGACGATAATGCGCATAGCGCTGACCTCCATTGTCTTGCCATGGCTCGGGACGGCCATGGTCATGACCAGTCCAGGATCAGATTTTCGATTCCGAACACATGGCCGCCACAGGTGATGGGCGCTGTACCTTCCTTGATCCGGAAGGTCGGAAGGCGCGCCAGCCACTCCTCCAGGCCAATGACAATCTCGCGCCGGGCAAGATGTGAGCCAAGGCAACGGTGGGGACCATAGCCAAAGGCGGCGTGGCGGTTGTGCTCTCGCGCCAGATCGACCGTGTTGGGGGATTCAAATTCTTCCGGATCGCGATTTGCAATCATCGTGGCGCAGGAAACGTAGTCCCCCTTTCGGATCGGCGCGCCTTCGAAGTCGACATCTTTCGTAGCCACGCGGATCAACTGAATGGGCGGATAGGCCCGCAGCAATTCTTCGGTTGCGAGCAGGATGCGATCTGGTTCGCTGCGCAGCAGTTCCTGATCCTTGAGGTTGCGCGCTAGATAAGCCAGGTCAAAGCCTATAGCTGCTGCCACGGTGTCAAGTCCCGCGACGAAGACAAGCACGCCGATGCCACGGATTTCCTCCTCGGTTAGCCGGCGGCCCTCGACCCGTGCGTGCACGATGAATGTCATGAGATCGTCGGCCGGATCCTTGCGGCGATTGGTTGCAAGTTCATCGATGAAGGCCACAATCTTGCGGGCAGCCACAGGTCGTTCCACTTCGTCGCCGTGGAGCAGATCTTTCGCCCAGCCGACAAATGTATCCAGTCCCTGATCCGGCAACCCCAGAAAGCGGAGGAAGATGCCGACAGTGAACGGAAAGGCAAAATCCTTCATAACGTCGCAGCTGGTGCCTGATGCGGTGATCCCGTCGATCAGGGCGCTCGCTAGCTCACGGACAGCAGGTTCCAGTGCCGTCACACGCTTGGGCGAAAGCAGCGGACTAAGTAGCGAGCGAAAGACGCCATGGGCCGGTGGATCGAGCTCAAGCGGGATCGTCGGCCAGGTTTCGCCCAGTATGGAGGAGAAGATGCTGCGATGGCTGGAGAAGGTATCAGCGTCCTGGAGCACCTTACGCTGGTCTGCGGCGCGGGTGATGACCCAGGTACCCCGGCCATCTTGCGTGTTGTAGGGGGAATAGAAGATCGGAGGCCCGTGATGTGCGCAAGCGACCGCTGCGTGTGGATCCCCGTTGGGCGTTGGTGGCATGCCTGGCGACGTGAACAGGCTGAAGTCCCTCACCATTTCGGGCGGGACATGATCTGGAACCGGGTTGATCGCCATTGGATTTCTCCTGCCGTCTAATCCCTAACTAAGGCCGCGCGGCATGGCATCTTGGCCATCCGGCTAGCTTGCAACCCTCTTGGCCAGACCGCTGCCTGCCCCGCCAAAGAGCGACGAGCAATTAGTCGGAGACGCGGCATTTTCCAGCTTCGACCGGCGAGCCGGAAATAAGCTCTTCTCCACAACGGATTCAGGCCAGTCATCTCTTCAGGATGTCCGTAGCACGGCACGCGAGAGGCGGTGCCCGTCGACATCACTTTCCTCGATTTCCACGAGCGCACGCCATGAGGGCGTGAGCAAACATGCGGGTCGAATCTCATCTCCTCTTCGATCGATGGCCGTTGGCGTTGCCAGGCGAATTGCGGGTGTCCACGCCAGTCACGCCGGTCGGGCTTTCACAGGCAGTGCCTTGGAGCCGCTCGACGCGGACCCGACATGTTGTGTTCCTTGGCTGCATTGATCGCGATGTCACCCACAACATGAACGCTACGCGGTAGCTGCCGCCGTCTCACGAGAGAGCTTCAAAAGTCGTGCCAGCGGCGCGGAAAGAGCCCTGCAGGAGATTTCTACATATCCTTCAAGGCTTGAACGAATGCGCAGCCGCAAGCTTGGCGGAGCACAGCCGTGTCGCGGACATGACAAAGCCGACAGCAAAGTCGCGGCAGATTCAAAATGCTCCGCGAGTGCACGGCGGTTTCCCGTCACCTCGGGACCGTGCCCGCATCACGCGGGCGCCGTTCAGGAAGATGCACATGGCACCTTGCCAATGGACGTGTTGGGTTTTTTGTAATCATTGTCAATTTCGAAGCTTTGTGGAGAGCGGGGCGTGTCCCATCAGGTGGTGTAGCTCGGCGGTTATGAAGCCGCACTCGACGCATCCGTTCGAGCGTCTCAACGGCGAGATCAAGCGGCGCACCGAGGTCGTCGGAATCTTCCCAAATGACGATGCGATCAGCGCGCCTCGTCGGCGCAATCCTGCTCGAACAGAACGATGAATGGGCAGTGCAGCGGGCCAGATATATGACCCTGGAAACGATCAGCCAGATGAGCGATGATCCCCTGATCAGCCTGCCAGCCGTGGCGCGCTGACCAGCCCGGCCCTTGCCGGGAGAGCACGGCGACCAATGCCGCCAGCCACACCACCCGCGGGACACGATCGGAGAGCGTCGACAGGGCGAAACGCGTAAGCCCCGTCAGCCGTCTCAAACCTGAGAACGAAGGCCACAGGGACCCTCGTCGGGTTAACCCCGATCGACTCCTGTGATCAGCCCCAGATTTCTCCGGTTCTAATTTGAGCCACCTGTTCTCCGCGCCGAGGCCCCCCTGTCCGACTTCCGACATTTTTGTCCAGCTACGGACAAAAAAGGTTTGAGGCTTGAGCGTATAAAGGGGCTGCGCTCTAGCCAGAGCTCACGATCAGGTGATCGTGGGGGCATTCGGTCCTGGCGAAGGTACGGTCCTGGCCGCTCAAGGCAAAGAGTGTCGCTGCAAAAACCAGTGTGACCCCGGCCTTAAAATCGAATGGCATGGCGCTTGCGTCTTACTCGGCAGAACCCATCACAAGGTGGCCAGGAGTAAGACCATTGCTGACATCGCGACACCCCGTACAAGAGCGTAGTGAAACCGTTCTCGTTGCCGCCGCAAATAGAGACCTCGTTTTCTTCAGCCGCCCGTGCTCGCGAGCGGTTTTGCCACGGCTGATCCAAGGCCGACACTCAAACGCGCGGCGCTCGGCCGAATTGCCGGCCGAGACCGATGCAGTTTCAAGCGAAAAAGCAGCGCCTCAATTTTTACTCCAGGAGCAACATTGATGACCGTCAAAAAAAAGGTTCCTTTCGTCACCTTTCTAACGCGTGTTCGCGATGTTTCAGTCCAAGGGCCAAATCCATACCGTTGGGAAGAAAAGACATCCGACGACTACTTTGTCGGCAAGCGCGTCATACTGTTCTCGCTGCCAGGCGCCTTCACCCCGACCTGCTCGACCTACCAGCTGCCCAACTTCGAAGAGCTCTATGACGAATTTGAGAAGCTGGGAATTGAAGCGATCTACTGCGTCTCCGTCAACGATGCCTTCGTCATGAATGCGTGGGGGAAGGCCTTGGGGCTGCAGAAGGTCGAGCTCCTTCCGGACGGCTCAGGCGAGTTCACGCGCAAGATGGGCATGCTGGTCGCCAAGGATAATCTCGGCTTCGGTATGCGCTCCTGGCGCTACGCCGCTCTGATCAACAATGGCTTGGTGGAGCGGTGGTTCGAGGAGGAAGGTTTTTCTGACAACTGCGAGACCGACCCCTATTGCGTCTCCTCCCCCCAGAACATTCTTGAAACGCTGAAAGCCGCCAAAGCCGAGACGGCTGCATGACCTACGTCTCGAAAATCCCATTGCACAAGGCCAAGGGTCGCTCGGTAGGAGTTTCACGCTAACCATGCAGTCCTCAGCAAGCCTGCTTCAGCGTCAGAAGCAATCGTTGGTTTTGACGCCGCAAATGATGGAGTCCATTCGCCTGTTGCAACTGGCGCATCCCGAACTGCATCAGTTCGTCGATCAGGAAATCGAGAAGAACCCCTTTCTGGAACGGGCATCAGACCAGGCGCCGAAGGACATTCCTTCGATTTCGGCCGGAACCCCGCACATCGGGCCAACGATGGGCGGAGTATCGGATCGGGCCTCGCAGTGGAAATCAATCCGCGGCAAAAACAATGTCGCACCCGGGGGAAACAATGCTCTCGAAAACTACTGCGCCTCCACCGAAACACTGCACGACCATGTCGCTCGTCAGATCGCTCTCAGCGCATTTGCGCCGCTGGAGCGGCGAATAGCTGGCGAGCTTGCCGGTCATCTGGAAGACACCGGATACATTCAGGTGAACCTTTCGGAACTGGCCAGCAGCCTGAATGTCCGGGAGGCTGACGTGGAACGGGTTCTCGGAACTTTGCAGCAGTTCGATCCACCGGGGATTTTTGCGCGAACTCTCAGCGAATGCCTTGAGATACAATTGCGGCAGCTAGACAGGTTCGACCCGGCGATGGCAGCGCTGGTCGCCAATCTTGAAGCGCTAGCGCGACGCGATTTTCAAACATTGAAGCGCCACTGTGGTGTTGATGAAGACGACCTTCTCGACATGTTGCACGAAATCCGCGCGCTCGATCCCAAGCCTGGAAACCGATTCCAATCCGGGGGGCCTGAATCGATCATAGCAGACGTCTTGGTCCTGCCCTCGCCCGGAGGTGGGTGGCAAATCGAACTCAATCCAGACACGCTGCCCAGGCTGCTGATGAACCAGAACTATTTTGCCGAAGTCTCCCGCCTTAGCGCCCAAAATTCCAAAGACCAGTCATTTCTCAACGAATGCCTCCAAAAAGCGAACTGGCTAATCCGCAGCCTTGATCAGCGCGCCAAGACGATCCTCAAGGTAACGGCTGAAATCATCCGCCAGCAGGACGCCTTTTTTGAACATGGGGTCGCCCACCTGCGGCCTCTCAATCTCAAGACTGTCGCGGATGCGATCAACGTGCACCAATCGACGGTAAGCCGGGTGACGTCCAACAAGTACATGCTGACCCCGCGCGGCGTGTTCGAACTGAAGTATTTTTTCACCGTCGCGATCGGCTCCTGCGAAAGCGGCGACGCGTACTCCGCCGAAGCTGTCCGCCATCAAATCAAGACGATGGTTGCCGCGGAATCGTCCGACGAAGTGCTTTCTGACGACGACATCGCCACCCGGCTCAAGGACACCGGGATCGACATTGCTCGCCGCACCGTTGCGAAATATCGTGAGGCGCTGAACATCCCATCCTCCGCGCGACGTCGCCGGGAGAAGCGCGTGCAGCTTCGATGCCAATCAAGCCCAGGCGGAGGCGGCGACGAAGGCGGCTCTTAATCCAAAGCGAACCCGTTCTTGATCCGTGCCAAGTGGCTTTCGCCTTCCTCCGGGCCAAAACAGCTTTCGAAATCGCGGCATTCCTGACAACTGGGCGCGGTGCATAGCGAAAAGCCTTCTGCCTCGCATAGCTTACGATAGAAATATTTCTTCCATTTCATATTTTCGGTGTTCCCGGCCGCCAGCGCCGGGAAATGCCTGGCGATCAAGCGGCTGAGTTCGGCCCGATTGAAAAGGCCAAGGTCCTGCCACAGATGGTCATTGCGCAAACTACGCCTGGCGATGATCTTGGCGAAGAGGGTGCTCGCCGGATCGCCCGGCCTGGCATGCCCAATGAGCAGGCCGCGCAGAAGCTCTTCCTCCACATCCGGCTCAGGATCGGCCAGCTTTTCCAGCGCCAAGGCGTTGACGGGCACAGTCGGGAAATAGCGTGTCATGACATCTCGCAGGTCGGCACGCGAAAGGCCGGTTGCTTCGGTCGCGGTCGCCTTGCCTGCCTCGACCTCCTCGAACGCGAGGTAGGCAACACAGGCAAGCGCATGCCGGTCGAACGCCGCCCCCAAGCCTGTCGGCGGCCATTGGCTGGTGCTGAAACAACCACGGTGATCGGCGACTGTGGCGCCGTTCTCCTGGTCGTGTCCCCAGCTCATGCAGCAAGCTTGTCAGCCGTAAGGTGGGTCTGGCAGTTCTTCGGGCAGACGCGGCCGCAGGCGCCGCAGCCAATGCAGCGGCCGGCTTGGTCGACAACCATGACCATGCGGTTGAGCTCGCCGTCGAAGTCGTCATCCTCGCCCGCGCAGATGCCGAGTATTTCGCCCGCGTCATCGACGCCATGAAGGTGCATGACCTCGCGCGAGCAGACCTTGAAGCAGCGGCCGCAACCGATGCAGGTCGCGCCATCGATCGCCGTCAGATAGTGCGGCGTCCAGGGAGAGCCGTCGCGGGTGACGTTCGTCATTGTGAATTCTCCAACGCCGCGAGTTGTTCCTTTGCGGCATCCAACTCGGCAAAAATCTCGAAGGCTTTCCTGGCCACCGCCTCGATCTCGGTCCAGTTGACCGCCAGGTCCTCGGCAAGGTCGTGCAAGTCCATCTTGGCGTCTCGGGCGCGCGCCTGCAGCTTGCGGAGCTTCTTCATCTCCAACTCTGACATGTTCCCTTCCTCGCAAGCCGGGTTTCTTACGCTCGCGCCATCTCGGGACGCGCTTCGATGGCCGCGACCGCATCGCCGGCGTGCCGGCCTCGGCGATTTTCCAGAACGTCTCGAGTTCGGCATAAGTTCGGTGGGTCGCAGCCGACATTCAAGATCTTGTGCCCGATGTCGACGCAGGCGGTGAACGATTGCTGGGGGGCGTCGATTTTGGCGACACCCAATTCCAGAGAACGAGTGTGCAGCGGGGACCCCGCGCGTTGCTTTCCTTCTCTCCATTGATGGCATCAACGGGAATCTAAGTGATCGCTCCTCTGCCGCCTCAGGAGTAAGTCTCGACCTCCGCGACGGGAACGCAGGGAGAAGCTCATAAAAAATTGTCTGCATTCCAGTCATCGGTTTACTCGAGAGCGCGGCAGGAGAAAGGTCGGCCCCAGGCGTGTCGTGGGATCGAAAGATCCAACGACAGTGGCGGCCGCCTTTCAAGAACGGTCCGACAGGATTGCTGGGGAGGCAAGTTGAAGTCACGCCGCCTTCAACCGCGCTGCACAGTCTCATTCCAGCCCTTTGTCTGCTCCAAGACCTGCCGCTCGAACAGGCGGCGATAGATGCCGTCGCGACGGATCAGTGCGGCATGGTCGCCCTGCTCGGTGATGCAACCACGGTCGAAGACAAGCAGCCGGTCGAGTTCGCGCACCGTGGAGAGCCGGTGCGCAATGACGAGCGTGGTGCGCCCGACCATGAGGCGCTCCATCGCGTTCTGGATCAGCACCTCCGATTCCGAGTCGAGGCTCGATGTCGCCTCGTCCAGAATCAGGATCGGGGCATCGGCGAGGAAGGCGCGCGCTATCGCCACACGCTGGCGCTCGCCGCCTGAAAGCTTCACGCCGCGTTCGCCGACCAGCGTACCGTAGCCGTTCGGCAGACGCGCGATGAAGTCATGCGCGCTGGCGAGCCGCGCCGCCTGCTCAACGTCGGACCGAGAAGCACCCGGCCGTCCATAGGCTATGTTCTCGGCCAGCGAGCGGTGGAACAGGAGAGGCTCCTGCTGCACGATCGCGATCTGCGAGCGCAGCGAGCCCTGCGTCACCCGCGAAATGTCCTGCCCATCGATCAAGATTCGTCCAGCATCTAGGTCGTAGAGCCGCTGAATGAGCTTGACGAAGGTGGTCTTGCCGGAGCCAGAGGGGCCGACCAGACCGATCCGTTCGCCGGCCTCAATCGAAATCGACAAGTCGCTGTAGAACGGTGACCAATGATTGCCGTAGTGGAAATGGACGCTCTCAAAATCGATGTGACCCTTCGTGATCCGGATCGCCTTGGCGCCCGGAACATCCGCCACGTCGGGCGGCTGGCTACAGGTTTTGACCAGTTCCTCCATCTCATTTACAGCTTGCTGGATGTTGCGCACGTGTCTGGAAACATCACGCAAGTAGCCATACAGGATGGTGAAAGACGCGAGCACAAAGGCGATGTCGCCGGGGGTAGCCTGGCCGCGCGCCCACAAAAATAAGGCATAGCCGATCAAAGCCGCTCTCATCGCAAGAAGCATGATGCCCTGGAATGCAGCACTGATCGTGCCGCGCACCCACGTCCGGCGAGTGCGGTGCCGCCACTTGGAGATGACTTTCGCGAGGCGATGATCTTCCCGCACCTCGGCGCCGAAGCCTTTGACCACCGCGTTACAGCTGATCGCGTCGGCAAGCGAGCCGCCAAGCTTCGTATCCCAATTATTGGCAAGGCTTGCCGCTGGCGCTACGTAGCCGAGCGACAGCGCAACGATCAGCGCCACATAGCCAACAGAGCCGCAGGCGACGATCAGCCCCATCATCGGCCAGTACCAGCCGAGCAGAATGCTCGAGCCTACGAGCATAATGAGCGAAGGGAACAACGCGAAAAGGATCGTGTCATTGAAGAGGCAGAGCGCCCATATGCCGCGCGTGATCTTGCGCACCGTCGAGCCGGCGAAGGTTTTCGCATGCCAATCGGCCGAAAAGCGCTGGACACGATGGAACGCGTCGCTGGCGATGTCCGACATCATCTTCAGAATGAAGTCATTGATGGCAATGAAGGCGATGTTGCGCATGACGACGGCGCCGAGTGCGAGCGCAATCAAAATCGAAAAGGCCGCAAGTGCCGCATCCCACACGATCGCGTCGGCTGCCGCTCCTTGGGCGACCGCGTCTACCAGCCGTCCGGAATAGAGCGGCGTCAGAACGTCAAGGAGCGTTGCGCCAAGCACCGCGATCATAATGATCGCGAGCCGGATCGGCTGCCTGCTGCAGTGGCGCACGGTGAAGGCGAAAACGTCGCGAAAGGCGGCGCCGCGCAGACCGATGTGAAAACGACGCCTGGCTTTGAACGAGCGCACGAGGACGCCCGGTCTCAAGAAACCTGAAATGGAAGATCTGAGTGAGGACGAAAACATCGCCCGGAACGCGGGTGGCCGATCTGGACCTGACATGTTGCTTTCTTTCCTTCGTTCCATCGACCGCGATGTCACCAGCGAGATGAATATCGGCCACGGGCACGTGGCTGCCTTACGAGGGGAGAATCGCAATGGCCGTGCCAAAGGCTCAGACAGCCCAGAAGAATTTTCTGCATATTCTTCAATGACAACGAGATTTCAGCAGGCGACGGGGGCGGACAGCGCCGCGTCGCGTGCTCGACAAACCGGCAGGATGCATCGGTCGCGCGGGGCATCCTTGGCGAACAGCCCGACAGGATTGCTCCTCACGCGAAGCGGAATTCACGCCCAATCCAACGGCGTTCACCGTCGAACAATGCCCGCCGATGTCGGACATGCGACATAGCAGTGTTGGAGCCACCTTATTGTTTCGAAATGATCTCCTTGTTTGGCACGGTCCATGCGTAGCTTTTCGAGGACGCGTCCCGGCCTGAAGGAGAAACAGTCCACGCCCAGCGGACCGAAAACGCCGTGGCCTAAAGACCGGGCCTTCCCAGGCCGGTGCAGGGCTGGCGCACTAAGTCGAGGCGAGTGGCCGCGTCGACCCCAAGAACCGCGGGCCGAATATGGCCGCGGCAACTCCTTCGGTTAGCCATCATCATGACAGTCAGGGCGTGCGCTTTGCGTAATTGCCCTCAGGAGAAGGATCACATCCATGAGGCCTGTTTATCTGGACAACAACGCAACGACACGGGTCGATCCTGAAGTCGTTCAAGCAATGCTGCCGTTTTTTACCGAGCAATTCGGCAATCCTTCGTCGAGCCACGATTTTGGTGTTTCCGCCGGGGCGGCGGTGAGAAAGGCGCGCCTGCAGGTGCAAACGCTGATCGGCGCGGAGTTCGACGACGAGATCACCTTCACCTCCGGCGGGACGGAAAGCGACAACACGGCGTTCCTTTCGGCGCTCGGGGTGATGCCTGAGCGCACTGAGATCGTGACTTCCGCAGTCGAGCATTCGGCCGTGCTGACGCTTTGTGCCCACCTTGAGAAGACGCGCGGCATCAAGGTGCATAGGATTCCGGTGGATCGTCACGGCCGGCTCGACCTCGACACCTATAAGGCCGCCCTCACCCCGCGCGTGGCGATCGTCTCGATCATGTCGGCGAACAACGAGACCGGAACGATCTTCCCGGTGGTCGAGCTTGCTGAGTTGGCCAAGGACGTCGGCGCCCTTTTCCATACCGACGCGGTGCAAGCGGTCGGCAAGCTTGCGATCGACTTGAAATCGACCGCAATCGATATGCTGTCTCTCTCCGGTCACAAATTACACGGACCGAAAGGGGTCGGGGCACTTTATGTAAAGCGCGGCGTGCGCTTCTGTCCGCTGATCAAAGGGGGACGCCAGGAGGGCAACCGCCGCGCGGGCACGCAGAATACGCCAGGCATCGTCGGCCTCGGCGTGGCAGCCGATCTTGCCTTGAAGTTCATGGACGACGCGAACACACGGGTAAAGGCATTGCGAGACCGCCTCGAGAAAGAACTTCTCCAGCACATCCCAGACGCCTTCGTGGCCGGCGATTTACGAGCGCGGTTGTCGAACACTGCAAATATCGCCTTTGGACACATCGAAGGTGAGGGCATACTGCATTTCCTCAATCGCGAGGGCATCGCCTGCTCCTCTGGCTCTGCATGCGCCTCCGGCTCGCTGGAGCCGAGCCATGTCTTGGTGGCGATGAATATCCCCGATAGCGCGGCACACGGCGCAATCCGTTTCTCCTTTTCGCGCAACAACGGCGAGGAGGATGTCGACCGGGTGCTCGAGGTCATGCCCGGGATCGTTAAGAAGCTGCGTGACCTGTCCCGGTCTTCACCAGCGACGACGCAACCCCGACCGCCGTCTCCGGCCAAGGAAAATGCAATGCGCAGCTGTTTTGCTGAAAGCCGTGCCATCGATGTCACCGACATCCTCGCCCGGCTGAAGAGCCTGTCGGCTGCGGAGGAGTTCTTCGAGGTCCTTGGCATCTCTTATGATTCGAAGGTGCTCAATGTATCGCGGCTCCATATCATGAAGCGCATGGGCCAGTACCTCGCTGAAGAGGATTTCGCCGGTCTTCCCGACGGGGTGATCGCCGCGCGGGCGCGTGCGACGTTGGAACGCGCTTATGAGGATTTCGCGACATCCTCGCCACTCACGCAACGGGTCTTCAAGGTGCTCAAAGAGCACGATCCGGACAAGCCCGCCACTCGGGACCGCGCCTTTGTACCGTTCGATGCGATCCTGAGGCGTTTCGGGACAGAATGAGCGCGACAAAGTTGCGACGCGACAATGACGAAAAGCCGACAAAACCGGTCATCACGACGGCACCTTCGGAACAAAACGACCCGATCTCAAGGAGGACAGAGCAGCGCAGAACGGTTGGCACGAATGATGCTGCTTAGGAGATGAACGCCAGGGCGGCTTGCGGACTAGAGCCGAGAGGGAAGCAATGCACATTGTAGTCTGTATCAAGCAGGTGCCGGATTCCGCGCAGATACGTGTCCACCCGGTGACGAACACGATCATGCGCCAGGGCGTGCCAACCATCATCAACCCTTACGACCTGTTCGCCCTCGAAGAGGCACTGAGATTGCGCGGCGCCCATGGCGGCGAGGTCACCGTGCTTACCATGGGTCCGCCGATGGCAGAAGATGCGCTGCGCAAGGCGCTCACCTATGGCGCTGACCGCGCGGTACTCTTGACCGACCGCTGCTTTGCCGGCTCCGACACGCTGGCGACGTCCTTTGCGCTTTCTCGGGCAATTGTGAGAATTGGCGAGACCTTCGGCGCGCCGGACATCGTCTTCGCGGGCAAGCAGACGATTGACGGCGATACCGCCCAAGTCGGGCCCGGCATCGCCAAGCGCCTCGGCCTCCTGCAGTTCACCTATGTGCCGAAGATCGCCTCTATCGATCTCGACGCGCGCGAGATCACCGTCAAGCGCCGTTCGGAAGGCGGTACGCAGACGCTGAAAAGCCGGCTGCCTTGCCTCATCACAATGCTGGAAGGCACCAACGAAATCCGCAGGGGCTCGCTCGACGACGCCATGCGCGCCGCACGCAGCCAGATCGTGAAGTGGAGCGCGGCCGAAGCTGGCATTGAGGACCTCACCAAATGCGGCCTGCGCGGCTCGCCGACGGTCGTCAAGCGCGTTTTCGCCCCTACCACGCGGGCGGAAAAGGCGACGCAGATCGACATGACCGACAAGACGCAGCATGGCGTCGCTGACGAACTGATTGCCGCAATCTTCACCCGCCAGCCAGCGCTGGAACACGAACTCGCCTTCGACGGCGGCCAGTGACGGGACGGCAAGGAGAGAGATGTTGAAGGCGAAACGCGAAGCTCCTCCGTCCGCCGGCCGTGCCGGAATCAAGAAGGAATTGCCTGAGCACTTTAGGGACTATCGGCATGTCTGGGTTTTCATCGAACTGGAACGCAGCGAGGTCCATCCCGTCTCCTTCGAACTGCTTGGCGAAGGCCGCAAGCTCGCCGACAAGCTTGGCATTCAGCTTGCGGGAATCGTGCTCGGACCGCCGGGTGAGGCCACCCAGCATGCCGTTGCCGAGGCCTTCGCTTACGGGGCCGACCTTGTCTACCTCGTCGAGGCACCGCTGCTTGCTGACTATCGCAACGAGCCTTTCACCAAGGCGATGACGGATCTGGTCAATACGCACAAACCGGAAATTCTGCTTCTCGGTGCGACCACGCTCGGCAGGGATCTCGCCGGCTCAGTAGCAACGACCTTGCTGACAGGGCTCACTGCCGACTGTACCGAACTCGATGTGGATGTCGACGGTTCGCTCGCCGCGACCCGTCCGACTTTCGGCGGTTCCTTGCTATGCACGATCTATACGCTCAACTACCGGCCGCAGATGGCCACCGTACGACCGAGGGTCATGGCCATGCCACCGCGAACGGATAAGCCGGTTGGGCGTGTCATCCGTCACAAGCTGTCGATGACCGAGGAAGAGATCATTACCAAAGTCCTTGGCTTCAAGCTCGATCGCCAATCGGCAAAGGCAAATCTCGCCTACGCTGACATCGTGGTTGCCGGAGGCCTCGGCCTCGGCTCAGCGGAGAATTTACAGCTTGTGACGAATTTAGCGCGCGCAATCGGCGCCGAATATGGCTGTTCGCGCCCGCTGGTCCAGAAGGGCTGGATGCCGGCCGATCGGCAGATTGGCCAAACGGGCAAGACCATCCGGCCAAAGCTTTACATTGCGGCCGGGATTTCGGGCGCTATCCAGCATCGGGTTGGCGTGGAGGGGGCTGATTTGATCGTAGCCATCAACACCGACCCGAACGCCCCGATCTTCGACTTTGCCCACCTCGGCATCGTCACCGATGCGATCCGTTTCCTGCCGGCATTGACGGAAGCTTTCACCCGGCGGCTGTCGCCGCACAGCCACGACAAGCTTGCGAGCTAAGGGAGACGGCCATGATCGAAGAAGAATTCGACGCCATCGTCGTCGGCGCCGGTATGTCCGGAAACGCGGCCGCCTACACTATGGCAAGACAGGGCCTGACGGTGCTGCAATTGGAGCGCGGCGAGTATCCGGGCTCCAAGAATGTCCAGGGCGCCATCATGTACGCAGACATGTTGGAGCAAATCATCCCGGATTTCCGGAATGATGCGCCTCTCGAGCGGCATCTGGTCGAGCAGCGACTTTGGGTGATGGACGACACCTCCCACACCGGGATGCAGTATCGATCGGATGATTTCAACGAGGCGAAGCCTAATCGCTACACAATCATCCGCGCCCAGTTCGACAAGTGGTTTTCGCGCAAGGTGCGCGAGGCCGGCGCGACGGTTCTGTGCGAGACGACAGTGACCGACCTAGTCCGCAATGCCAAAGGTAAGGTGATCGGCGTGCGCACCGACCGGGCTGGCGGGCCGATCTACGCGGACGTCGTCGTGCTCGCAGAAGGTGTCAACGGACTGCTCGGTACACGGGCCGGCCTGCGCAAGATGCTGAAGCCACAAAGCGTGGCGCTCGCTGTCAAGGAGATGCATTTCCTACCCGATGAGGTCATTGAGCAGCGATTCGGCCTCCAAGGGGACGAAGGCTGCGTGATCGAAGCGGCGGGCACGATCTCCCGCAGCATGGCTGGACTTGCGTTCCTCTACACCAATAAGGAGTCGATCTCTCTGGGCATCGGCTGCCTCGTCTCCGATTTCGCCAAGACAATGGAGAGCCCATACGTCCTCCTCGATGCTTTTAAAAACCATCCTTCGATCCGGCCGCTCATCGCGGGCTCTGAAGTCAAGGAGTATTCCGCGCATCTCATTCCCGAAGGTGGCTACAAGGCAATTCCGCAGCTCTTCGGCGACGGTTGGGTCGCGGTCGGCGATGCCGCCCAACTGAACAACGCTATTCACCGCGAGGGTTCGAACCTTGCCATGACTTCCGGTCGCATCGCGGGCGAAGCGATCATTGAGATCAAGGGCCGCAACCAGCCGATGATCAGGAAGAACCTGGCCCTCTACAAGACCATGCTGGACAAGTCCTTCGTAGTCAAAGACCTGCGGAAATATAAGGACATGCCGGCCCTGATACACACCAACTCCCGAAATTTCTTCATGACTTACCCGCAGTTGATGTCGCAGGCCGCGCAGAATTTCATGCGTGTCGACGGCACTCCGAAAATCGAGAAGGAAAAGGCGACCACTGCTGCCTTCATCAAGGCGCGTTCGCGCTGGGGGCTGATCAGCGATGTGGTCCGCCTGGCACTCGCATGGCGCTGAAGGAGAAACAGGATGACGATCGCTGTGACGAAGTTACGCGTCGAGGAGAAGCTTTATCAGAATCGCTATCTAGTCGATCCGGGCCGCCCGCATATCAAAGTGCAACCGCACGAGAGGCCGAGCGCGAACCTGCTGGCGCTGACATACATCTGCCCGGCCAAGTGCTATGAGGAGAACGACAAGGGCCAGGTGGAGACCACTTTCGACGGCTGCATGGAATGCGGCACGTGTCGCGTGCTTTGCGAGGCCAGCGGTGAGATCGTGTGGAATTACCCGCGCGGCGGCTTCGGCGTTCTCTTCAAGTTCGGATGACTGGCGCAAAGTGCGAGAACGAGAGGTTCGCAAATTGCGGTCAAGACCGTCAATATTGGTCGCAATTACCGACTATGTTTCTCGAACGCAAAATACAAAAAGGGCGCGGGAGGGACCACCTTAGACAACGCTTGAGGTGTTCGCATGGCTCACATGCCTCCAGATCAGGTCGGTGAAATTGGATCACGACACACTCCGCCTGAACCTGCGGTCGAAGCGGTGCGCGGCGCGGACAGCTTGCTCGGGGGAATCTACGAGATATCGAAGGTTCTGACTGCCCCGGCCCGGCTGGAGATTACGCTTACCAATGTCGCGAATGTCCTCTCCTCGTTTATGCATATTCGTCATGGTGCAATCGTCGTCCTGGGCGCTGAAGGACAGCCGCAGATTAGCGCAACCAGCGGCGGCACTGTCACTCAATCAGGCGCCGGCAGCGTCGTACCCCAGGCCGTAATAGACAAAATCGTCGCTACTGGAGTGCCGATTGTCATACAAGACACAAGCACGTCAGAGCTATTCCAGGCTGATCCTCAATCCAGCAGCGGTACGATCGCAACTGCCTTTATCGGTGTCCCGCTAAAGGCTGAGGAAAGGATCTTCGGGACACTATCGATTGACCGCGTCAAGAACGATACTACCATGTTCGGCTGCGAGGAGGACCTACGCTTCCTGGCCATGGTCGCCAATCTGGTCGCTCGGACCATCCGCCTCCATCGCACTTTGAGCACGGCTCGTCAGTCACTTATCGAAAAGCAACCGAGACCAGAGCAGTCGCTCGACGAGGACGGGACCCATCCGGCCCGGCATCGGCATGTCAAGATCGACGGAATCATCGGAGAAAGTCCCGCGCTCAAGCAAGTGCTCGAGATCGTCTCGGTCGTGGCCAGGACCAATTCCACCGTGCTTCTGCGAGGCGAAAGCGGTACCGGAAAGGAGTTCTTTGCACAGGCCATCCATAAGCTTTCGCACAGGAGGGAGAAATCCTTCGTCAAATTGAACTGCGCCGCACTGCCCGAAAGCGTTTTGGAATCGGAGCTCTTTGGCCACGAGAAGGGCGCCTTCACCGGGGCTATCCTGCAGCGCGCCGGCCGGTTCGAATTGGCTAATGGCGGAACCCTGCTGCTTGATGAAATCGGCGAGATTTCGCCTGCCTTTCAAGCCAAGCTGTTGCGCGTCTTGCAGGAAGGAGAACTGGAGCGAGTGGGTGGCACCAGGACCCTAAAGGTTGACGTGCGGCTCATATGCGCCACCAACAAGGACCTCGAGACGGCTGTCCGGAATGGAGAGTTCAGAGCCGACCTCTATTACCGCATCAACGTGGTGCCAATAGTCCTGCCTCCCCTCAGAGAACGCCCGGGCGATATTCCGCGCCTTGCGAAATCTCTCCTCGACCGATTCAACAAGGAGAACCATCGCGATCTTGCCTTCACGCCGTCGGCGCTTGACCTGATCTCGCAATGCTATTTCCCTGGCAACGTGCGTGAGTTGGAGAATTGTGTGCGACGGACGGCCACACTTGCGCGCTCAAAGACAATAAGTCCGGCGGATTTTGCCTGCCAGAACAGCCAGTGCCTTTCTTCTCTTCTGTGGAAAGGAGTCGGCGGTTCGCAAGGCGGCTATGCCGTCGACGAGTTCGCACGTGGCAATATGATGCCGGTTGGGTCACCGCTGCCTGCCATGCGAGGCGGCGCTTCCCACAATGAGGCATCGCCCGGCAAGACCTGCGACCCCAACCATCCCGCCTGCCCTGCAATGAACCCGCGTCTGACGGAACGTGACCGACTAATCGAGGCTATGGAAAAAGCCGGCTGGGTTCAGGCCAAGGCGGCTCGTTTCCTCGGTCTCACGCCGCGGCAGGTCGGCTATGCTTTGCGCAGGCATCGTATCGGCGTGAAGAAGTTCTAAACGTCATTGATGCACCACATTTGGGGGCACGGCTGCTCCCCGCAATAGGCGAAACTGAGACAAACACGGGTACGTTTCGCGACCACGTTTTGTCCGTCGTCGGGGACCTGACACAACCGTGTCGCAGCGAAACGGACACAGCGGGGCACAAAGGCGGACGTAAAGCCAACATTGACGGACAAAACCCGCTTTTGGAGTTGGCATATCTCTTGCGCTCGGACGTGCGGAGTCCACTACGCACGGAGCCCTTCAATGTCCGCACCGATGATTTCGCTGAAGGGCCTTTCCGGCACGACATCCTTCGATCAGTTGCCGGCCAGAGCGAGGTCCGCTGGCTGCGCATCTTCATCCTGCGGCTCCTCCGCAAAGCCGCACGAGATGGACACAGCTGTCTGGGAGAAGATCAAAGATCATCCCTGCTTTTCAGAGGAAGCGCACCACTATTTCGCGCGCATGCATGTGGCGGTCGCGCCGGCCTGCAATATCCAGTGCAACTACTGCAATCGCAAATATGACTGCGCCAACGAAAGCCGGCCCGGGGTCGTCTCGGAGAGGCTGACGCCCGACCAGGCGCTGCGCAAGGTGATCGAGGTCGCCAACGAAGTGCCGCAGCTTTCCGTACTTGGCATCGCCGGACCGGGCGATGCCTGTTACGACTGGAAGAAGACGAAGGCGACAATTGAACTGGTCGCCAAGGAAATCCCCGACATCAAGCTGTGCATCTCCACCAACGGCCTCGCGCTTCCAGACCACGTCGCCGAGCTTGCCGAAATGAATGTCGATCACGTGACGATCACCATCAACATGGTCGACCCGCAGATCGGTGCCAAGATCTACCCATGGATCTTTTATGATCACCGCCGTTATGCCGGCGTCGAGGCAGCCACGATCCTGCACGAACGACAGATGTCGGGGCTGGAGATGCTGACGGCGCGCGGCATCCTCACCAAGATCAATTCGGTCATGATCCCCGGCGTTAATGACGAGCACCTAATCGAGGTGAATAAATGGGTCAAGGAGCGCGGCGCATTCCTGCACAATGTCATGCCGCTGATTTCTGACCCGGTACACGGTACGCACTACGGCTTGAGCGGGCAGTGCGGCCCCACGGCAATGGAGCTGAAGACCCTTCAGGATCGTCTCGAAGGCGGCGCCAAGCTCATGCGCCACTGCCGGCAGTGCCGGGCCGATGCTGTCGGCATGCTGGGCGAGGATCGTGGCCAGGAATTCACGCTCGACCGGCTTCCCGACAAGGTCACCTACGACGCCAGCAAGCGCGAGGCCTATCGGACGGTGGTCGCGCGCGAGCGGGGCGATCGCATGGCGGCCAAGAGCGAGGCGCTCGGGATGGTCAAGACCGCGGGCTCCGGCAAGTCGCTTCTGGTCGCGGTAGCGACCAAAGGTGGCGGCCGCATCAACGAGCATTTCGGCCATGCGAAGGAATTCCAGGTTTACGAGGCCTCGCCGAAAGGGATCAGCTTCGTCGGTCATCGCAAGGTCGAGCAGTATTGCCTCGGCGGCCGGGCCGAGGACACGAGCCTCGACGGCGTCATTTCTACGCTCGAAGGCGTAGACATCGTGCTGTGCGCGAGAATTGGAAATTGCCCCGAGGATCGACTCAAGGAGGGCGGTATCCGAGCAACGGATGCTTACGGGTATGACTACATCGAGACCGCCATCGGCGCGCTTTACGCAGCCGAGTTTGGGGGTGAGCCACTGGCTGCGACGGCCTGAGCCGTCTCATTCAAACCGACCGGAGTTGAAAATGGCCTATAAGATCATCGCTTCCCAATGTACCCAGTGCGGCTCCTGCGAGTTCGAATGCCCTTCCGGCGCGATCAAGTTCAAGGGCGAGAGCTACGTGATCGATCCAAAAAAGTGCACCGAATGCGAGGGGGCCTTCGAAACGCAGCAGTGCGCCTCGGTATGTCCGGTGTCGAAGACTTGCGTCCCCGCCTGACCCTCCATTTCGGCTACCGACCGGGTCAGGCCTCCGAAGGACCATCGACCTCCTGTTGGAAAGCTGCAGCCGAGAGAAAGGAACGGCCATGAGCCTCGGACGCGAAGAGGACATCGAAATCCGTACACCCCCGCGATTCATGCCGGGTGAGCGGGTCCGCGCCACACGCCACATAAAAAATGACGGCACCTATCCTGGCAAGGAGATCGGCGAAAACCTGGTGCGCAAAGGCGACGAGGGCTATGTGCGCGACATCGGCACCTTTCTCCAGCAATTCTACATCTATGCGGTCGAATGGATCGATCGCGGCACCATCGTCGGCATGCGTGCGCGTGAACTCATGAGCCTTGAGACGGCTGGCATTTCTTGCACTGCCGAAATCGATGCTGGTTTTGACGAAGGAACGACCCGATGAGGGTAATGATCCGCAGGACCGGTGCTGGCTTGTCGGCATATATTCCCAAAAAGGATCTCGAAGAGCCGATCATCAAGGTCGACAACGAACACTTGTGGGGTGGGGCTGTGACGCTGAAGAACGGCTGGCGGTTAGTCTTGCCCGACCTTCCGCGGGATACGGCTTTGCCGATTACCGTGGAGGCAAGAAAGATTTCCGACGAGGACTGACTCCGGGTTGACACAAAGAGAGCGGCAAAGGGATACGAGCATGAACACAATGACCTCGGGCCACCTCGTGGTCGTTCGGGACAGTTTTGCCGAAAGGCAGCTTGACCTTTTGAAGAAAGCGCTCGCGGCCGACGAGGTCATCCCCTATCTCGGCCCAGGTCTGCTTGAGATCCGCTCCGCGGGGCCGCCCGTACCGCATACCCCCGAAGCCGTTGCCGCAGCGCTCAACAAACGCACCCCAGCCCCTTCGAAGATTCGCACCAACATGTGGTCGGTAGCGCAGTATATCGAACAGCGCCGGCACCGCCGGACCCTTCAAGTTTGGATGGCCGAAATATTCGCGACCCCTGTGGTTCCGACCATCTTGCATGCCTGGCTTGCAACGCTGCCGCTCTCACTGATCGTCGACAGCTGGTACGACGGTGCTATGCGCGCGGCTCTAATACAGACCCGCCGAACGGACGTCGTCGAAATACAGGGCGTGACACGGGCGCACGAGATCGGTGACATTTGGACGAAAGCCTACGATTTGGCCGGGATATTACTCGAATCCGCACCAGCGGCGAAGACGGTTCTCTACGCCCCTCACGGCGGTGCCAGGCCGGCGGCAAACTTCCTCGTCGCAGATTCCGACTACGTTGAAGTGCTGAGCGAAATCGACATCCAAACGCCGATCCCTGACCTGGTGAAGGAACGGCGAGCCAGCCGTGGTCTATTCTTCCTCGGCTGCCGCTTCAACGATCAGATGCTGCGCACCTATGCCCGACAGATCATGAAGCGCTCCCATGGCCCACATTTTGCGGCAATCGATACAGCAACGCTGACCAGGAACGAGCGGCGCTTCCTTGCAGAAAGGGCAATCACGGTCATTGACATGCCGACGGGTCAAGCGGCGGCCCGTCTGGTCGGACTGGGCAAGACATTGCATGAAAGCAAAAGTGCAATCGCTTGATCCATTCCCAGACGGAGAACACGGCGACCAATGCCGTCAGCTACACCACCTAGGGGGACACGATCCCGCGCCTGCGAATAGCATACATCCACGTCCGCCATTACCGGACCGCCTTGGGATAAGCCCTGCCCGAGGCATGGCGGGCCCCGGTTGCGTTCGTAGCGATGGCAGGTTCCTAAGCCGCGGCTCCCGCGAGGTCGAGCAGTCTAACCGGCGGCTTGAGTCGACGGCGCTCACGCACAGCCTCCAGGTGCGGCCGGTAATGCGGCCTCCCCATTGGTTTGGGCAAGCTTCCGACTGATCCCCTGCATCGCCGGTCGCAAAGAGGTCCGGTTTGCACCGTTAGCGCAGGCCAATATTGTGGCCGCCTAGGCCGTATGCGTCCCTCTCTTCTATTTGGCCTGACTGAACAAGCTTGCACCCGTTCGGGCACGCAGTCCGACCAGGATGCGCGCATCAACATCAAGCCGCATGAACGCGGAGAAAATCCTCATACATCGCTCGCAACCCGGCACCAAGGGACGTTTTGGCTTTCCAGCCAAGGTTACGCATGCGCGTTACGTCCAGTAACTTGCGCGGAGTACCGTCTGGCTTCGTCGTGTCGAATACCAAATTGCCCTCCCAGCCGACCGCCGCCTTGACGAGTTCCGCCACTTCGCGAATCGTGACGTCCTCGCCAACGCCAACATTGATCAGGGGCGCAGTGTCAGGAGCCGTTAAGGCGTCAAAATCTGAATCTGGCAGGCCAAGGAGGAATGCTATGGCATCGCCTACATCCGACGAATACATAAACTCTCGCCGCGGGTTTCCGGATCCCCAGACCTCAACCGAGGAGTCGCCGTTCATTTTAGCTTGATGAAAACGGCGTATCAGAGCAGGCAGAACGTGGCAATTTTTGGGGTCATAATTATCGCCGGGACCATATAAGCTGGTCGGCATCAACGTGAGATAGCGCGTCTGGTACTGCCGGTTAAAAGACCAGCATGATTCGATTCCTGCGATTTTTGCCAAAGCGTAGGGACGATTCGTCGCTTCAAGCGGACCGGTTAGAAGGTATTCCTCACGTATCGGCTGCGGGCAGTCGCGTGGATAGATACACGAGGAGCCAAGGAAAATCATCCGTTCGACGCCGGAAGCGTAAGCGGCATCAAAAACACTGAGTTGAATCGCCAGGTTGTTATGAAGGAAATCGACGGGGGAGCTCGCGTTCGCCAGTATACCACCAACCTTTGCGGCGCACATAACGACGTAATCAGGCCGCCGCGACATGAAGAACCTGCGCGTCTCGCTCCGATCAAATAGATCCAATTCATCGTGAGTGCGAGTTATTATTTCATAGGATCCCAACGCCTCGAGGGCTCTCATCGTGGCGGATCCAACAAGGCCGCGATGGCCTGCTACATAAACTTTCTTCATTTTTTTATTTTCCATTGATCGCGCTCTAAGCGCTCCTTAAGAAGGCCGCCATAGCACTTGACAACAAGCCCGCATGGCGCCGCCGTTGTCAGCATAACTCTCGTGGACTGTGTGAATAATAACCTTGCTTCATCAGCACTGCGTCACGCTCTGCCATGCGCAAATCTTCCCGAACCATCTCCCTAACCAATTCAATGAAGGAGATTTTGGGCTCCCACCCAAGTTTTTCCCTGGCCTTGCGCGCATCGCCAAGAAGTGTCTCGACTTCCGCAGGACGAAAGTAACGGGGATCTATCTTTACGATCAGAGCGCCGGTCTTTGCATCGTACCCCTCTTCGTCGACCCCTTCCCCCACCCAACGAATATCCATGCCGAGTTCAGCGGCCGCGACGGTGACGAATTCGCGCACCGAATGTTGCTCACCGCTAGCGATCACAAAGTCTTCAGCTTGCTCCTGCTGAAGCATCAACCACTGCATCTGGACGTAGTCTCGCGCGTGCCCCCAATCACGACGCGCATTAAGGTTGCCCAAGAAGAGGCTCCGCTGCATTCCAAGCTTAATCCGAGCCAAGGCGCGCGTGATTTTGCGCGTTACAAAGGTTTCTCCGCGCGCCGGTGATTCATGATTGAATAAAATGCCGTTACATGCATACAAACCGTAAGCTTCTCGATAGTTCACGGTCATCCAGTGAGCATACAATTTGGCCACGGCGTAGGGGGACCGGGGATAGAACGGTGTAGTCTCGGTCTGTGGCGTTTCCCGCACCAGCCCGTAAAGCTCGGAGGTCGAGGCCTGATAGTAGCGCGTATGCTTGACGAGCCCCAGGATCCGAATTGCCTCGAGGATACGCAGCGCCCCCAACGCATCGGAGTTCGCGGTGTATTCTGGTTCTTCAAAGGAGACTGCAACATGGCTCTGAGCGGCCAAATTGTAAATCTCGTCCGGCTGAACAAGTTGGATCACGCGCGTAAGGCTGGACGAGTCCGTCAAATCACCGTGATGAAGTGTAAGGTTCACACCACTTTCATGAGAGTCATGATAGAGATGGTCAACACGATCTGTATTGCAAAGGGACGAGCGTCTCTTTATCCCGTGCACAGAATAGCCTTTTTTCAAAAGCAGTTCTGCAAGGTAGGAACCGTCCTGCCCCGTGATCCCGGTGATCAAAGCTACTTTTCTCTGCGACAAGCTTCAATCCTTTTTTGATTTTGACGGGCCCAAGAACCTGCATGCCTGCGGCGGGGTTGCGTGGCGAGAAGGGGACGAATTGGGCAAGGCGAACGGCGACGCTGCGCAAAGGCATGCCAACGCTTTCATGGAGCCGGGGAACGTTCGAAGGCCTTATCACTCGAGATCAAACGACGTGGGTCATTCAAATCGAATTCAATAATGCGCGGCACGAAGAGGCGGGCATAGCGGCTGAAGGCGCTAGTCGGAGGAAAGCGAATTGCAGTGTCGCATCGACCAAGGAGATACATTTCAACGAGAGCGGAGAAACCCCCTTCCGCGCCCAGTGCTGCACTGTGTAGCGGGCCGGCCTGATCCGCCTGGAAGCGTTTTGGGACAGTGAAAAGTTCGGGAAATGCGCCCGACAAGTGATCAACAACCTTGGCGCTGTCTGTGCACAAGAACACCCTTACAGGCTTTCGATGCGGTTGCGCTTTGGCCATACGAATGGCAGTGCATACCTGCTCTAAGGCAATCTTTTGATCAGCCCAGTAGGGGGCGTGATCCATAATATTCTCGCCGTTGCCGTGGCGGACATGGACTCCAATTACGCTGTGGCCGGCAAAGTGTTCTTGGTAAAGCGCTTCAATCCGATCCTCGATTTCGGCCCTCGGCGTGATGCTCCGAAATATCGTTCGCTCGGCTTCCTCATCGCAACGCCACATCAAACAAGCATCACAAATTACCGTGTTCGCTTCACAATCATCCTGGGCTCGGAAGAGACCGCTAAGCTCATCACGTTCTTGGAAAATCTGCTCATCCGGACGGTACACGCAGTCAATGGATGGCTTGTTCCACCACGACGGGAAGAACGGTCCGGGGAATGAGACGTGGTTGATTTGGTCATCGCAAATGACCGGTACACCACCGATCTCCTCAATTGGCTTGAAGAAAACCGGAAAGGCATTCGCAAAAGGATCGTCAAGGTAGCAAGAGCCGCGCCAATCTATTCCTAAAGCTCGTCCCGTCCGACGTGCGTAGTCCCAAGCCGATGCGAGAGACCACAGGCAGTCACCGAGACCCTCGCGCCGTCGAGAAACAACGAACCGACCCATTCTCGAGCCATTAACACGCATCTACATTGTCTCCTTCAGAACACCATAAGCATTAGGAGGGTTGGCTGTCTCGCTCCCGCGCGGACCAATAGCCAACGATAGTGGTCGTTGCCAATTGCATTTGCATAGTCTTCGTATCACTGCCTTGAACTGGCCAAGCCATTTTAGTAGAGGCCGCTGATCCTTTCGGCCCTTGACCGCTGTGTTGATGGATACTACAGGATCTATGTGGCGCAACCGAACGCAGCGCTGCTTCCGCAATTGCCGCAGCTCCTTTGCGAGAGCTCCACGCCTGGTCTGCCGTCGATCGGTTGAGCAGATCTGCAAGCACGGTTTAACCGGACCTCAGCCGTGCACCGGCGCAACGTCGAGCCTTCGAACGGTTTTGCGTTAAAGACCCCGGCTGGCTCGCAGTGTTCTCAAGAAATCAGAGAGTTCGAGGTGGGTCGGCAATCTGCAACTCATTCTCCCAGCAATTGGATTCGTTTGTGCACCTCACGCGATAGAGCAGCGGCGGTGCATGTCACTTAGCCGGTCTATGTACGACAGGCTCGGATTGGTAAAATCGATTGTTTAGATCGCGAGCATCCACGCTATGGATAAGGGATAGGCTGCTCGTCTAAGTAAGCAAACGGCCCGCGAAGCGGGCGCTCGGCAAAGGTCTTCAGGCTCGTGCAGTCGCTTGTTGATGGCCAAGATCGATGAGGCCGCCCAGGACGCATGGCCGCACAGCTCAGCCGTGATCACCCTGACTTTCCTGGTCGACACGGCCTGCACATACATCTCCGCTAGGGTGGCCACCGAGGCGCTTCGAACACTCGGTGGAGAAGCGGCCGGCGCGATCCTGCGGAACCCGCAGCTCAAGCTTGCCGACACGGGTGACGGGGGTGCGGCCATAATAGCCCGAGAGATAGCCCAGCTGCTCCCGTGTGCGTTCCCCATGAGATGCCGGCGGGCTCGCCATTGGCGGTCCAGGAGGCGTTGTTGACGGCATCAGTCCGCGGGCCTTGCCTCAGGTCGGCCGGCGAGAGGATCGGGATGTCTTCGCACCTTTCGATTTGAAAAATTCACCCTGCCTGCTATGTTCACTAAATTCGAATTTTGTTAAACGGACATGCGAGGAGTCGCGATGACGAAGACTGCTGTACGTATGCGTCGCGGCCGAGGGGCAGTGGGCAAGCGGACGAGAACCCTTCCCAAACTGGCTGAGAAATTGCAGGTCCGTCGCTTGGCCAGGATTAAGGCCGTCCTGCAGAGGGCGGAAGAATCCGGCCTGCGCGCTGAGAAGGACGGCAGGATTGCGGGGCGGGTGAGTGCTGATCTAATCAAGAAGGCCAAAGCTCGAACCGGATTGATGTCTGATACCGAACTCGTCGAATTTGCGTTGGCTAATGTGGCTCTGGAAGACAACTTCGCCGAGACCTTCAGGAAAACACGGGGAACTGTGGATCCGACGCTGAAGCTCGGATTCTGAATTGGCCGATTTCGACTTTAGTGTGGCCGTAAGATGGTCGCGATTTGATCCACAAAAAACCTTAAGCCGCCGCCCCGACATGGAACTGCCGATCATCGGCAACCTGGTCGGGGCGGGGCAAGAACTGCTGCTGGACACCTGCGTTTACATCGACGGTTTGCAAGGCCGGGCGCCTGAAGCAGTTGCCGACCTCCTCGATGTCAGGCAGATCAACCATTCCACCGTAGCGATCCAAGAGCTGATGCACACAGTCGGTGTCCTTGACCCGAAACATTCGGGCACCGGCAAGGCAATCAAGCAGATCGGGACCATGATCAAGGATATGCCGCCCCATCGGGTTTTTGCGCCAGATCCCGATGTCTTGGGCCGAGCCGCCCTTCTGTCAGGAATGCTGTGTCGCCTCCAAGGCTACAAGCATGATTCAAGGCTTCGGGCACTTCAGGACTGCGTGCTGTTCCTGCATGCGCAGAAATTGGGATTTACCGTTCTAACGGGCAACATCAGCGATTTCGACTATTTACTGCAGCTGATCCCGACGGGTCGGGTTCTGATGTATCGACCAATCTGAAAGGGTTCGCCGCCGGACAAGCCGCCCAAATCCACGGCGGCAAGGCCAGGTTTCCGACGGAGATGTCGATCTTGGTTGTCGCTTGGAAGTAACGGAGTGCGCTAGTAGCGGCGGAAGGACGGTCAACTGCTTACTCACTGCTAACACCTGACGGCTGCTCATCTCGAGCATAGCGAGGAAGCGCTCGCTCGGAGTTTCGCCCGCCTCTACGCCGGAGCATTTCCCCCGTGGCGAACCACCGTCTAAGACGACCTGTTGTGAGCCTGGCAGAACCATGTGCACGCGCTTTGGTTCCTTCAAAGTCAGAACTTTGCGTTGCTGGAATTAACCATTGCAAGCGGGCTGGTTCGGAACTTTGGGTCTCCCGCCAGCGATCAGTGCACAAAACCACCCAATCTTGCTCTGCAATTGTAGCAAATACCTGAGACCGGGCGATTTCTTGGCTTGGCACGACTGTTGCGACCGGGACCGAAGCAGCGTTCGACCGGAGCGCCGCGATGGGAGAAGCACGGGAAGGGAGGAAGGGCCCGCCCCAAACCGGTCAGGGAGGGAATAACATGTTGACCCCACTGGCCCCCGGCGCAAACCGCGCATCCGGCAAGACTCTTTGTGCCAAGCCTTACGTGCAGGTGCTTGTCGCAATCATCCTCGGAGTTGCAGTTGGCCATTTTTATCGGCAAATCGGAGAACACCTGAAGCCGCTCGGCGATGCCTTCATCAAGCTCGTCAAGATGATCATCGCGCCCGTTATTTTTCTGACCGTGGCGACCGGAATCGCCGGCATGAGCGATCTTCAGAAGGTCGGCCGTGTTGCCGGCAAGGCGATGGCTTATTTCGTCACCTTCTCGACGCTCGCTCTTCTCGTCGGCCTCATCGTCGGCAATGTCATTCAGCCTGGGGCCGGCCTCAACATCGATCCGGCCTCGCTCGACGTCCAAGCCGTCAATGGCTATGCCGCAAAGGCCCATGAGCAGTCCGTGACCGGCTTCCTGATAAACATGATCCCGACCACGATTGTCGGCGCCTTCGTGGAAGGCGACATTCTCCAGGTGTTGTTCTTCTCCGTCCTCTTCGGCATCGCGCTGGCGATGGTCGGGGAATCGGGCAAATCGGTTCTTTCCTTCCTTCAGGACCTCACTGCACCCGTTTTCAAATTGGTCAGCATCCTCATGAAAGCCGCACCGTTCGGCGCTTTCGGAGCAATGGCCTTCACGATCGGCAAATACGGCATCGGTTCGGTTGCCAACCTTGCGATGCTGGTCGGGACCTTCTATCTCACCGCCTTTGTATTCGTGTTCGGGGTTCTCAGTGCAGTCTGCCGTTACAACGGCTTCTCGATCTTTTCTCTTATCCGCTACATCAAGGAAGAGCTGCTGCTGGTTCTCGGAACCTCCTCCTCCGAGGCCGCGCTGCCCTCTCTCATGGAGAAAATGGAAAAGGCCGGGGCCAAGCGCTCGGTCGTGGGCCTGGTCATCCCGACCGGATATTCCTTCAATCTGGATGGCACCAATATCTATATGACCCTGGCGGCCCTTTTCATCGCGCAGGCGACGAATACGGATTTGTCAGTTAGCGATCAGGTCCTCCTGCTGCTCGTCGCAATGCTTTCCTCGAAGGGTGCAGCAGGTGTCACAGGTGCCGGCTTCATCACGTTGGCCGCTACGCTGTCCGTAGTGCCGACCGTTCCCGTTGCTGGAATGGCGCTGATCCTTGGCGTCGACCGCTTCATGTCGGAATGCAGGGCACTCACCAATTTGATCGGTAACGCGGTGGCATCGCTTGTCGTCGCCCGCTGGGAAGGCGAATTGGATCAGGCGCATTTGCAAGCTGCCTTCTTCGGCCACCAGCCCGCCGAGACATCAACCGGCCAGCCACTGACGGCGCCCGCACCGTGCAAGGCGGCAGCATCGCCACCGGTTGAATCGCCTGGCTGGTCGCAAACGCCTGACAATCGAGCCGCGGGTTCCAAACAGCCTCGCGCGGGCCAATGAAATCAAGAATCCCAACATGCGGTGAGTGCAAAATCATGTGTGCCTTGCGAAGGTCCCGCACTGGTCACGACACACAAGCCATCGACGACGCGCTTAAGGGCTTACGAAGATTGCGACGGTTCATGAAACCGGGCGCGGAACTCAATCGGAGCCCCGCGGTCAGCTCTCGTCGACACGGCTGAGCAATTCGCCAACGCTCTACGCAACGAAAGCGACCTTGGCACAGAGGGATCAATGATCTATGGGCATCGATGATGTCGAAGACGGTCGGAAGGCGCGTGGTTCAGGTTTCGGCTTCTGCCTCCCACCCCGCCACGACAAGAATTCCCGGTAGCGAACAGGATCATGCAGGAATGACAGATTTTACTGAAAAATCTTACCTTTACCGGGTTTCTTCCTGATGTCGTTTTAATCAGACTCAGACCATGGCGAAGCGACCCACAATTGCTGATATCGCCCGGGAAGCCGGGCTCAGTGTTGCCACCGTTGATCGAGTTCTGAATGCCCGTCATCCGGTGCGGGAGGAGACTGCGCAGCGGGTCTTAGCCGCGGCACAGGCCATCGGATATCACGCCGCAGGTCTTATCAAGCAGCGCCTGCAGCGGGACCTGCCGCAATATCGGCTTGGCTTCATCCTGAGAAAACCGACTCACCACTTCTACCAGCGCCTCGCGCTTGAGGTTGAAGCGGCGGTAAACGCGGCGAAGTGCTTCCACGGCACTTCGCTCATCGAATTCGCGCCGTCGCACATGCCGTGCGACCTTGTTCCACTGCTCAAGGAATTCGGCGCGCGCTGCCACGCGATCGCCATGGTGGCGCCGGACCATCCCGCGATCACGGCAGCCGTCCAAGAACTCAAGGCAAAAGGCATACCGGTTTTCTCGCTGCTTTCCGATTTTGCCGAAGGTGTTCGTGACGGCTATATCGGCCTCGACAACCGCAAGGTCGGGCGGACGACAGCGTGGATGCTTTCGAAGGTTGCAAGACGGCCGGGCAAGGTGGCGATTTTTGTCGGCAGCCACCGTTTTCAGGGGCAGGAGCTGCGGGAGGTCGGCTTTCGCTCCTATTTCCGTGAGAATGCACCGACATTCGAGCTGCTCGATCCGCTCGTGAACCTTGAGGCACGGCAGATCACCTACGAGGCAACGCTGGATCTCATGCAACGGGAACCCGAACTCACCGGCTTCTATGTGGCCGGAGGAGGTATGGAGGGAGCGATCTCCGCGCTCCGTGAAGAAGGCGAAAGCCGGGGCCTCGTCGCGATCGTCAACGAGATCACGCCGGAGTCGCGGGCAGCACTCGCAGATGGCACGATCACGATGTCGGTCGGCACGCCCCAGCGCCTGCTTTGCCAGGAATTGATGACGCTGATGGCCCAGGCCATCAAGGTCGGCACTTCGGAGACCCCTGGGGAGACTTTTCTACCATTTGAGATCTATCTGCCGGAAAACGTCTGAAAGAGTGATAAAATACTATCATGAGAACCTGATTTCCTTTCATCGATGAAAGAAAAGCGGCGGGAGTTTGGTTGACTCACCTCCGTCATTCCGGTCTCGTTTAACAACGAATGATTGCTGCGCGGCGCAAGCAAGTCATCGGAGAACGACGACCCGCACTTCATGGAAGAGAAAGGAAAGCCATGCGTCAAGCATCGCTCCGCTTTGCGGTTGACCGCATGACGCCGCTCCAATTTGCCAGGGCCGCACTTGCCCGCGGCCCGGGCCGATCAATCGTCAAGACTGTCTTCATCAACGCCTTTTCCTGCTTAAATGAATTCCCGCGTACCAGGCCGAGGCGAGCAAACTCGCCGATTGTGCAGTGGCCTGCAGAGCGAAGACGCCCGCCAATGCGATTGGCCAAGAATATCCGCGCGCCGGACAATAGGCGCACTTGCCTCGAGCAACGATTTCACGGCGCGAGATGGATGATCATATGCAGCACGATGCTCGCAGCTGCGAGCATCGTGCCAGGCAGATCTCGTGACGCTGCATATCGCTTCCAGAAATGAAAACACCTAATTCAAAGTCCGAGACGAATCACGTGGTGTCTCTTGTGCCGCTGCGCGAGAGGGCGCCAGATATCTTCGAAACATCGAAAGCACTCACCGCCCCCGCTGCGCTCGAAGCCACGTTGGCCAACGTCGTCGGTCTCCTGCCATCGTTGTTGCAGGTGCGGCACGGCATCATCTCGCTCTTCAACGGTGCCGGCATACCGGACATGATCGTCGGCGCCGGCTCGAGCGAAGGCAGCGATGATCGCCACCGAAAGCATCTGCCACGGGCGGCGATCGACCGGATCATAACGACGGGCATGGCGCTCGTCGCCGAGAACATAGCGGTGGATCCGGCCTTCAACGCCGCCGACAAGGACGCGCTCGGGGCGTCCGACAACGTGAAAGTGTCGTTCATCGGCGTCCCCATTCGCATCGATGCGAACGTCGTGGGCACGCTGACCATCGATCGCATCCTGGACAACAAATCAGCCTCCCTCCTCGATTACGACCTCCGCCTCCTCACCACGATCGCCAATCTGGTTGGGCAGACAGTGAAGCTGCATCGCCTGTTCGCGTCCGACCGCGAGCGACCGATGGCCGAGAAAATCCGGATGCAAAAGCAATTCGGCGAGCTCAAGCAGCCTGGGCACGAGGGCAAAAGGGCTCATGTCAAGGGGATCATTGGCGACAGCCCGGCGCTGCGCAGGCTACTTGAGAAGGTCGCGTTAGTAGCCAGGTCCAACAGTACCGTTTTGCTGCGCGGGGAATCCGGGACCGGCAAGGAGCTGGTCGCCAAGGCCGTTCACGAGTTGTCGGGGCGCGCCAAGCGGCCGTTCATCAAGCTCAATTGCGCAGCGCTCCCTGAGACCGTCCTGGAATCCGAGCTGTTCGGTCATGAAAAGGGTGCCTTTACCAGTGCATTCAACTCGCGCAAGGGGCGCTTTGAGCTCGCCGACAAGGGAACGTTGTTTCTGGATGAGATCGGCGAGATTTCTGCCTCGTTCCAGGCAAAGCTGCTGCGCGTTCTGCAGGAGCAGGAGTTCGAACGCGTCGGCAGCAACCAGACGATTAAGGTCGACGTTCGCGTGATTGCTGCCACGAACAGGAACCTGGAAGACGCTGTTGCAAGGAACGAGTTTCGCGCCGACCTTTATTATCGCATCAGCGTTGTTCCCTTGCTGGTGCCGGCATTGCGCGAACGGCGCAGTGATATTCCGCTGCTTGCCGCTGAGTTTCTCAAGAAGTTCAACAGCGAGAACGGCCGCAGCCTGGTCTTCGATGCGAGTGGGACTGAAGTGCTGATGAACTGTGCTTTTCCCGGAAATGTCCGCGAGCTTGAAAATTGCGTGCAGCGGACAGCGACCCTGTCAGCGGGAGCGTCAATCGTCAGAAGCGATTTTGATTGCTGCCACGGCCGATGCCTTTCCGCGATGCTCTGGAAGCACGCATTGACGGAGACTGCGACGAAATCGGAGCCGATCGCACCATCGCCACTGAACCCGGCCATGCAATCGCCTGGTGCTGTTGCTTCGGCCGCCTTTGGGGCCCCGCCTGTTTACAGTGATCTGGCACTGCCAGCGCCTGTTCGGGTGGCCCTCGTAAGCGACGGGAAGATGACCGATCGCGAGCGTCTCATCGCGGCCATGGAAAGATCCGGCTGGGTACAGGCAAAGGCAGCGCGCCTGCTTGGACTGACGCCGCGCCAGATTGGCTACGCCCTGAGGAAACACGATATCGAGCTCAAGTGTCTCTGAGCCGGCCTTCCGACATGCCGGGGCCGCAACATACCGAGCGAGGCGAATAGCTGGGACAAATCAAGGATTGGCTGTTCGGCTCCGACTCGGTGAGGCGGTGCGGCCTTCCTGTTGACGCCGGCTGCTATCAAGAACAGCCCGCTTTCGGCGAGCTTTGGTGCTGCCACGCGCCGCTCGGCCGACAGGCTGAGATCGCTCAATCCACGTCTCTCCTCACCCGGCGTTACCCATGGCGACTGTCGCGTTTGGCATATTTTTGTCTGGGTGCGAAGAGATATAATCGCCACTCGCGTGGTGTTGACGCGACGAGTGGTATGATAAAACACAGAGCTAAATCGGTTTAGACGGGGCGGAGCTTGCCAAGTAGGCCAGGACTCATGGACTAGGCAAAGGGACCGAGGAAAGGCAGAGCTATAGGCAAGACCAACGACGTCAACGCGGACCTGATCGCAGTCGTCGTCGCCGTGAACGACGCTGGACCATGTGTTCTGACCATCGAACAAGGGGCCGCCCTCCCCTCGGGCCCGTTTGAACTCGCTCATCGTTCGCTCCAGTCGAGCCTCAGGGCATGGGTGGAACTGCAGACCGGCCAGCCTCTCGGTTACATCGAGCAGCTCTACACCTTCGCCGATCGCGATCGGACCGGCGGCGACGAGCGCGTGATCTCGATCAGCTATCTCGCACTCACCCGCCAAGAAGATGCGGGCGCCTCGGGCAGGCGCAGCTGGGCGAGCTGGTACGACTATTTCCCCTGGGAGGATCATCGCTACGGCAGGCCCCCGATGCTGGAACAATTGTGGCCGCGCCTCATCGAATGGGCGCAAGGCGCGGACGACGGCGCGACGCGCTTCGAGCGCCGGCGGCGAGCGGCGGTCGCCTTTGCCATGGACGACCGGGCATGGAACGAAGAGCTCGCGCTGCAGCGCTACGAGCTGCTCCACGAAGCCGCCCTCGTGGAGGAAGCAAAGCGCGGCGGAGATTCTGCCATCCTCGCGCCGGTGCCGGGGAGATCGATGAGGGCCGATCATCGCCGCATTCTGGCAACGGCTATTGCGCGGCTGCGCTCCAAGATCAAATACCGGCCTGTTGTGTTCGAACTGATGCCGCCGCTCTTCACGCTTTTACAGCTACAGCGAACCGTGGAGGCGCTCTCCGGCAGGCTCATCAACAAGCCGAACTTTCGCCGGCTCATAGGGCAGCAGGAGCTGGTTGAGAAGACCGGAGCGACGACCGCCGAGACCGGCGGCCGGCCGGCGCAGCTCTACCGCTTCCACCATGCTATTCTAGACGAGAGGCCTGTGGCCGGCACAAAATTGCCGCTCGTACGGGGTTGACACCACTTATAGTCACAACGATTATAGGCCTTATAATCGCGTTGACTATAACTGGAGGCTCGATGAGCGCCGTCCTGCCTTCGAGCGCCTCGCTATACCACCGCGTTCGGCGCGTTATCCCACCGATCGAGTGGCCGGTCTTCGTTGACGACATCGACGCGATACTGAAACTGAAGCGACAGCGCAACGCGGTCATCCTGGCGCATAACTACCAGACGCCGGAGATTTTTCACTGCGTGGCTGACATTGTAGGCGACAGCCTGGAGCTGGCCCGCAAGGCGATGACAGTCGACGCGGATGTGATCGTACTAGCCGGCGTGCATTTCATGGCTGAAACAGCCAAGCTCCTCAATCCCGACAAGACCGTGCTCATCCCGGATCTCGCCGCCGGCTGCTCGCTGGCCGACTCGATCACGGCCGAAGACGTGCGCCTGATGCGGCAGCGTTATCCCGGTGTTCCGGTCGTCACCTACGTCAACACCTCCGCCGCGGTGAAAGCTGAGTCAGACATCTGCTGCACCTCAGGCAACGCGCTCGCAGTGGTGAAGTCACTCCGGGTGCCGCGCGTGATCATGCTGCCCGACGAATATCTGGCGAAGAACATCGCGCGACAGACGAAGGTTGAGATTATCGCCTGGAAGGGGCACTGCGAGGTGCATGAACGCTTTGAAGCGGCCGACATCCGCGAGCTGCGTGAGGCGCATCCCGGCATCAGCGTACTTGCCCATCCCGAATGTCCGCCCGCGGTCGTGGCCGAAGCCGACTTCGCCGGCTCGACGGCGGCGATGTCCGACTATGTCGCGCGGCATAGGCCGGCGCGTGTGGTGCTGATGACGGAATGTTCGATGAGCGACAATGTCGCGGTCGAGCATCCGGACGTGGATTTCGTGCGTCCATGCAATCTGTGCCCGCACATGAAACGCATCACGCTCGCCAACATCCGCACCGCGCTCGAAGAGAACCGTCACGTCATCACCATCGATCCGCACGTCACTGAACGGGCCCGCTGGGCTGTGGAACGCATGCTCTTCGTATGACGCCCGCCATCCATGACATTGGTGGGGCGCCGGTCATTATCGGCGCTGGCCTCGCCGGCCTGCTGACGGCGCTTCATCTGGCGCCCCAACCGGTCGTTCTGCTCTCCAGAACCCCGCTCGGAACCGACACCTCGAGCACGCTTGCACAGGGGGGGCTCGCAGCCAGCCTCGGCGAGGACGATACGCCGGAACTCCACCTCACCGATACGCTTGCTGCCGGCGACGGACACTGCGACGAACAGATGGCCAGGCGGGTGATTGAGGCCGCACCTAAAGCCATCGAGAATCTCATCCGTCTCGGCGTTCCCTTCGACCGCTCACTCGACGGGAGGCTGCGGCTCGGCCTGGAAGCGGCGCATTCGCGTCGCCGCATCGTCCACGCCGCCGGCGACGCAACCGGCCGCGAGTTGTTTCGGGCGCTGCTCGGCGTGGCGCGGCGAACCCATTCGATCACGATCATGGAAGGCATGACAGCGCTTCGCTTGGTTGTGTCGGAGGGCAGCATTGTGGGCTTGGTGGCAGTCTTGCACGGCGGCGTGCTCGCATTCCCCACACGCCGCGTGGTGCTGGCGACCGGTGGGATAGGCGGGCTGTTTTGCGACACAACGAACCCGCTCTCCTCATTCGGGCATGGTCTTGCGCTTGCCGCCTGTGCTGGAGCGGAGCTCGCCGATCTCGAATTTGTGCAATTCCACCCGACCGCGCTCGATGGTCCGCGCCGGCCAATGCCGCTTGTCAGCGAAGCGGTACGAGGCGAAGGCGCGGTGCTGATCGACGAAGACGGCCATCGCTTCCTGGCCGACACACCCGGAGCAGAACTCGCATCGCGCGACGTGGTTGCGAGGGCGATCTCGGATCAGCTCGCTGTCGGGCATCGCGTCTATCTCGATGCCCGACATTGCCTCGGGCAGAAATTCGCAAGACGCTTTCCGGCGATCGACGCTATTTGCAAGCAGGCCGGCATCGATCCGGCTGTGGAGCCTATTCCCGTGCGTCCCGCCGCTCACTATCACATGGGCGGAGTGGCCGTTGATGCCGAAGGGCGCAGTTCCGTTGGCGGCCTGTGGGCCTGCGGCGAAGTCGCATGCACGGGACTGCATGGCGCCAACCGGCTTGCCAGCAACTCTCTCGCGGAAGCTGTTGCGACAGCAGTCTGGGTCGCGGCAAGCGTGGCTGGATCTTGCGCGGGTTGGCAGTGGCCCAGGCTTCCCGCAACCATTCCCGTCCGGCCCGACCCTTCACCCATACGCCCGCTCGTGTCGAAAGCGCTTGGCATTGTTCGGAATGGCAAATCTATGCGCGATACGGTCGCGACACTGCTGCCGATCTCTGTCGGCGAGACGGTCGCGGCCGATCCGGCGCTGGTGACACTGTTGATGGCTATCGCAGCCCTTCGACGCGAGGAGAGCCGCGGTTCACATTACCGATCCGATTTCCCCCGGCGCGATGCTGCTGCCCTCCCCTCACGACTGACGCTCTGCACAGCCTTTGAGAATGCCGTCACGATCAGTTGGCAAACATCCGAACGGAGCTGTTGATATGACTTCACCTGCACCGCTACCTCGATTGGTTCGTGCAACATCAGGACCAATGTTCGATTTTTCGTCGTGGTCGGGAGAAACTCGGCATAGCCGATCGCGCAATCGTCACTATGGCAACTCTTCCGCCGCGACGATCCGATCTTGCTCTCGCTCGCCCATCGGGCGCAGCCATTTTGGCCGGGCGATAAAATTCTTTTGGGGGCGGCGGGTGCGGGTCTCAGCGGCGGTGCGCTGGCCGTTGTGATTAGCCGGGCGTTGCCAAGACTCACCTCGTATGCTGATGAGGACAACAATGCGAAAAATAGTGGCCGGCAAGCTGCACGGCATCCACGTCACCGAAGCGAACCTCAACTACCACGGTTCGATAACGCTCGACCCCGACCACTGCGAGGCAGCCGGCATCCTGCCGATGGAATTCGTGGAGATATGGAATAGAAATTCCGGTGCGCGGATTTCGACCTATGTCATCCTCGGCGAGCGCGGTTCACGCTGTTGCATCCTGAACGGAGCGGCGGCTCGTACCTGTCAGCCCGACGACCCGATTATTGTCTGCAACTCCATCTACCTGGACGAAGCGCATATCACCTCGCTGAAGCCGCGGATCGTTACGTTCGATCAGGATAACTACATACTCGACCGCCTGAGCTACTCCGTCGATCTTGACACAGATGGCCGGTACAGTTTCTCCATTCTTGACGAGGCGAATGAGCCTTTGATCATTCCTGCCCTCGTCTCCGGGGCGTGAGCCGCGCTCAGCAGATGTGCGAGCTTCTTCGCCTCGTTGCAACTTGCTCGGCGCCGAAGAGCGTCTTCCACGAAGTGGCTGACGCTCAGCTTCGAAAGGCCGACCCACAGCGCTTTCGGCACCGCATGCCTTCGTGGGATGCCGCAATGTCTCGCATCTGGTGACGGCGAAGAGGGTCCGGAACGTCTGTGCGCGCGGAACCCCGCGTCCGGACGATTTAGATGCGCGGATTTTGCATGTTAATTCAGCCTCGATTGCCCACAGCTAACGTGAATGGGATCGCGTATTCAGTCCGAGCAGCTCTGCAAAAACCCGCCGCTGCGGTGCCTTCAGTGCGATCACCCGGCACTTCAAGATGTTTCATAGCTCTGGACCGTTCCGATCAATCAGGGTGCCGGATGGCCACTCGCTCATCGAGCGTCCAATCGGCACAACCACGACGAGCACGTCCTCGACGCGCGTGGGCGGCAGGTCCAGATACACATCTGGGAGAGTGGACCGCACGCGAACGCCCGACACAATCGCCGCCATGCCGTCTCTGCAGAACCTCTCCATATGGTTCCGCATCGCGCGCCGGACGGTGCCGAAAGCGAATGGAACCCCAAGCTGCCGCAATACCGGATATACAACGCGCATTGAATGACTGATCCCTTGTCCCTCAAGATCCGGACGCACCCCGTACAGCCCCAGGTCGGCCACCAGGAGTTCGACCTCGTCAACCTTGATGAAACGGCGGAGTATGCCGATATGAGCCGCTACGCCGTGCGCGTCGTAGCCGATTGCGCGGAGTTCCGGCCTCGCACCGGCCCAGCTACGGCCGCCTTCGAATGGCTTTGAGTTGAAGGCCCCAGTCGGTCCGTAGGTTTTTTGGAAGAACTCGGAGAGTTCGACATGGTCGGTCTGTTGCAAGTCACTTTCCCAGCACAACCTCCACCGCACGTCAGAGCACATGGAAACACCTCATCTTTGTTGCTGTTTTGTTGGGAAGCGCCTAGCAGGGGGATGCTTGTCGCATCGAGCCGGCTCGATGCAACTTGCGCAGGTCACCGAGGAAACTAGCCGCAATGACCAAGCGACTCCGTTGTGTTGCGAGCACACCGTCAGGCGTACGCCGGAAAAAACTGCTCGGAGCCAATACAACATGGATAATTGCCCTTTGGCTTGTATTCTTTGAAATCTCGCTATGCGACGTTTTGCAGAATTGGCAAAATCGTTTGTTTCGAATGAATGCATCCACGCTATGGATAGAAAAGCATGCGCTTCAAAGAACTTGATCTAAGCCTCCGCCCAAGGCGGCCTTGATCACGACGCTCGACCTCGCCAGTTGCCCCACCGACCGGGTCGTCAGTTGCCAGACCAACCGACCGCTATCTGGGTGGGAACCTTCCTGCCCTGTTGATACGCGTCATCGGGGCGCACTGAACTTTTTAGGCTAAATCATTGCCATGCCGCCGTTGACATGAATGGTTTGGCCGGTGATGTACGCGGCCTCGTTCGAGGCTAGGTAGACCACAGCCGAGGCGACTTCCAAGCCGGTGCCCATGCGCCTGGCCGGAATGGCGGCCATGATCGCTTCTTTTTGCCTGTCGTTCAGCTTGTCGGTCATGGCCGATTCGATGAAGCCCGGCGCCACGCAGTTCACCGTCACGCCGCGTGTCGCGATCTCCTGCGCCAGCGATTTCGACATGCCGATCATGCCAGCCTTTGAGGCGCAATAGTTCGCCTGGCCGGGATTGCCGGCTACGCCGGACACGGAGGTGATGTTGATGATGCGGCCGTTGCGGCGGCGGATCATCGGATGGGTCAGTTCGCGTGTGAGCCGGAACACGGCGGTCAGGTTGACCTCGAGTACCGCGTCCCAGTCCGCGTCCGACATGCGGACAAAAAGCCCATCCTTGGTGATGCCCGCATTGTTGACCAGTATGTCGACGCCTTCGAGTTGGGCTTCCGCGTTTGCGCCCAGGGCCTTGACCTCGTCGCGGTTCGAAAGGTTCGCCGGAAACAGTTTTGTCCGCCCGCCAAGTTCGGCAGCCAACGCCTCGAGCTTTTCGACACGCGTGCCGTGCAGGCCGACGGTTGCGCCGTGCGCGTGAAGCGCCCGCGCCACGGCCTCGCCGATTCCACCGCTTGCTCCGGTGACGAGCGCCTTGCGGCCGGTCAGATCGAACATTTATCGATTCCCTTTCTAAGGACCGGCTTCGCACGGAAGCGGTCACTGGCGGCCCTGCGTGCCTCCAGACATTGTCGGGTAAAGCTTTGGACAAACCCTCGAGCCGAACCGAAGGCGTCGCTTAACCTTCCGCGGTACGTCCAAATCGCTTCAGTTGAGAAATCTGCAAAAACGGGGCCCAGGCTCGTCGAGCTTCCGCTGCCACTTGGCGCATTCACCGAAACGGTCCAAAGGCAGCCCCTCACAACTGTGATCCGGCAAGCATTTGGATACGAGAGGTAGAGTTACGGGAGGCATTTCGCATGGGTTCTACACCTGCTTGAATGCCAGCACCGCGTTCAAGCCACCCATGGAGAAAGCATTGCTCATGGCCACGTGCACCTTGCGCTCGCGGGCAACATTGGGGGTGACATCGAGATCGCATTTGGGATCCCGCTCGCGATAATTCGCGCTCGGCGGAACAACACCCTCTTGGATCGCCATCACACAGGCGATCATTTCGAGCGCGCTCGCTCCCCCGAGGCAGTGGCCGTGTGTGGACTTGGTGGAGGAGACGGACAGCGAGTTAGCATGGTCACCGAAGACGCGCTTGATCGCCGCCGTTTCTATTTCGTCGTTGGCCTTGGTGCCTGTGCCATGCGCGTTTAGGTACTCGACATCCTCGGCATTCAGCCCGGCATCGGCAAGACAGGCGCGCATCGCCGCTTCCGGTCCATGGACAGCCGGCGCGGCGATGTGGAAGGCATCAGCGGAAAGGCCGATGCCTGCGATCTCGGCAAGGATCGTGGCGCCGCGCGCCGTGGCATGCTCATAGCTTTCCAGCACGGCCATGCCCGCACCCTCGCCCAGCACTACGCCCCTTCTGTCGGCGGAGAAGGGCCGGCAAGTATCCGGAGCGAGTACGCGCATGGCGTCCCATGCCTTCACCACAAAAAATACGAAGGGCGCGTCGCTGCCTCCGGCAAGCATCACGTCGGCTCGCCCGTACCTGATCTGGTCGACGGCCGATGCGATCGCATGGTTGGCCGAGGCGCATGCGGAGGTGGTGGCGAAGACCGGCCCACGCAGGCCGAGGCTCATGCTGACATGGCAGGCAGCTGCGCTTGGCATCCCCTTTACTCCAGTCAAGAGACCCACGCGCGCCGCGCCGTCCAGAAGGAGGGCGCGGTAGGCCTTTTCGGTCGCCTCCCAGTCACCGAAGCCGACGCCCACTGTAGCGCCGAAGCGATGGGCATTTCCTTCATCGCAGGAAAGTCCGGCCTGGCGCATGGCTTCGTGCGCCGCAAGCACGGCAAGCAGGCTGCAGCGGCCCATGGAGACGAGTTGCCTGGGCTCAATGTCGTGCTCAGGCAATGCTTTGATCTCGGCGCCGATTATGCCTTCCAGACCATGAAGTTCTGAATTGACAATCGGGCCGATGGCCGAGCGGCCTTCGCGCATGCCTGTCCAAATCGAGGTGGCATCGGTGCCTAGCCCGCACAGCCCGCCTATACCGGTGATGACAACGCGTCTGTCCATTCAAGCGGCCTTGGCAAGCAAGCTGCGGATAGCTTCCACGATGCCGCCGACATTCTGGACACCCGACCAAGCCTCGGCCGAGTTCATTTCGATCTTGATGCCATACGCCTGCTCCAGGTCCCAGAGCACGTCCGCTAACCCCAGTGAATCGATGCCGAGGCCAGTCAGTTCCGTCGTAGTGGTTATTTCGCCGACGGATAGCTTGGTCCCCTCACCATTCTCTGACTCGACGCGTTTCTTTATTATGGCAATGATTTCCGTTGTGAGTTGATCAGTCATTTCCGTTCCTTTCCATTTCACCTATTTTGACGTGGAGCGCGGCGCCATGCCTCTGCCACGCGTCGCGAAAATCGTCCCTGACCAGGCTTGTGCCACTCACGAGTACCGATTGATTAGAGATGGTCTGCGGGGTAGGGGTCGATGACGAAAGCCTTGCCGGCACCCGATTTAGCGCCGGCACGCCGGCATCCCGGATGTGCAAAGTGGACCGTCGTCAAACGGCTCGGCCGCCTTCGAGTGGGTCTGGATGAAGACCCCAGTCAGTCCATAGGTTCTCCGGGAAGTCGGAGAGTTCGAAACGGCCAGCTACAACTCATTTTCCCAGCACAACTTCCGTCGCACGTCTGAGCTCATGGATAGATTGTCCTTTCCGGCCCTTTTTTCGCAGTCGTTCACGATAGTGGTAGCGGGTGATCAGTGTGTTGTAAGGTGCTGTCGTCAGATGCGAGATTCCGGAGGATTGATAAAATCGTTTGTTTCGATGAGACGCATCTACGCCGTGGATACATTTCAAGCGATCCGGTAAGCCCTCTGGTTGCGGGAGATAATGCTACAGATGCATCCCGCATTGGCACCCCACGCAAAGCTCGGCACGGGGCACTCCTACATGCTCAGCGCCTCGCGCTCGCTTTCCGATTTCGACGAAACGCTGCCGGATAGCGCAAGGCACAAAGGTCACCTTCCGCAGGGCAAGTTCATGCTGTGGGTCGGGCTTGCGAACACCATCGAACTCTTTCAGGCCTGCATCGCCAGGACATCGTGATCGCCCAAGGAAGATGTTCAGCGCTACCGGCGAGAAAGAGCTGCGACAAGCCGAAATTTTCGACCGGCCAATCCCCCAGGCTGGAATTCGAAAACGGAGCAACGACGATCGGGGACTTGCCTTCTGTCGAACTCTGTCGGCGGCCGAAGCCGCTGCCTGGCCTCAAGCACCTCCGCAAGTACTCGGCAGCGCCGCCAGATAGAAGCCACCGTCGAACCGAAGATCCGCAGGCGCATTTCCCGTACAGGCGAGACTAGACGCCTCGCTTGTTTCCCCAGAGCATAACGTGCAGCTGCGGCAACACGCGCGCTTCGAACCACCTGTCGCGTGTTACCTTTTCCACAAGCCACTCCATGCGTTTGATTATTCCGTTCAGGTCGACAGGTGCGTCTCCATTGCCAAGGCGCGGTGGCGTGTGATTGCCGGGTTGCAGATAAACCGGAAGGTGTGGAAATCGCGCGGCAGCATCTTTGGCGTATGCGTAGTCACTCTCGTCGAAAACAACGAGCTTGAGCACGATTTGCGGCTTGTCCTGCGCCGCTTCTGTGCACGCTTTGAATGCAGCCCAATCCGTCCTCATCTCGCTTGACGGCGGCTTTGGGCTGAGAACCAGCACGTCAAGATCCGCAAACCAGTCCCTGGCCACCGAACCTTGGGTTTCCAGCGCAAAACGGTAGCCTTCACCATGGCCAAGCTTGATCAGCGTAGCGAACGGCTGAATCGCCGGATTGCCGCCTGACAGCGACACCATCACCGGCCGGCCACCGGAAAGCCCAACGACGCTTTGCCACACCATATCGATCGGCATCATCTCCCATTCGCGGCGGAATTGGTTGTCCACCGCATGGAGGCTGTCGCACCAGGAACACCGGTAGTCACACCCGCCGGTTCTGATGAAGACTGTAGGCAAACCGATGAGCACTCCCTCGCCCTGGACGGTGGGCCCAAATATCTCGCTCACACGAATTGCAGGACGCGTGTCCGTCACGGCCGGTATTCCGCCCAGGTTTTCGGGGTTTCGCTTACCCGCACGGCGGCGGTTTCCGGCAGACGTTCCTTGCACCATTCATAGAAATGTCTGGCCAAGTATTCCGCCGTGACTTGCTCATGTCCCAGCACTTCGTTGAGGTGCCGATGGTCGAGGCTGTCGTCTATATAGCGTTTGAGCGGCGCCAGATCGTGATAGTCGCGCACGAAGCCGTGCGCGTTTAGGTCTTTCGCCGATAGCTCCACTTCGACGATGTAGTTATGCCCGTGCAGGCGTGCACACTGATGATCGGGTGGCAACGAGGTTAGTTGATGCGAGGCCGAGAAGTGGAATTCCTTGGTGATGCGGAACATCAGGCCCTCCTCCTCCGCAGCGCCTCGAGCCAGAAGTTGGCGTCTTCGTAGTCGGTTGGATCAGCGTGCCTCGCGAGATGAAACGCCTCGCGCCGCTCCACGCAGGTCCCGCACCGTCCGCAGTGAAGCTCGCCGCCCTTGTAACACGACCAGGTCTCCGCAAATGGGGTTCCGTTTCTTGCTCCATCCCCGACGATGTCGCCCTTCGTGAGGTTGACGTAGGGGGTATAAAGGCGAATGTCGGCGTAGCCGTCGAGCGCGCGGTCTTGCATCACCTGGAAAGCTTCGATGAAGGCCGGACGGCAATCTGGATAGATGAAATGGTCCCCACCATGTACGGCCATCGCCACCGCTTCTGCCTTGTGCGCGGCGGCGAGACCGAAGGCGATCGCCAACATGATGGCGTTCCGGTTCGGCACCACCGTGATCTTCATCGTGTCTTCGGCGTAGTGTCCGTCCGGCACGTCGACATCATCGGTCAGCGCTGAACCGGAAAGGCCGCGGCCAATTTCGGGGATGTTGATGATCTGGTGCAAAGTGTTCAGTCGCTCCGCGCAGAGAGCGGCAAAGCCCAATTCTTTCCTGTGCCGTTGGCCGTAATCGAAAGACAGGAGGCCGGCGAGTTCGTGCTCCGCTGCCACGCTGTGAGCAAGGGCAACGGAGTCTAATCCTCCGGAACAGATAACGAGAGTCTTCATTGTGGGATCCTTGTTTTGACCGGGTAAGGCTGCGACCGGAGATTTCTCTGCGCTCCTCCTATCTCAGCGAGTCAATGTTGTGAACCCGGTGTTAGTCTGATGCGCTATGCGCTGACGTGCCGTGGTGCAGAAGGTGGTGCAGCAGGGTTCCCGACAGCGGGGCTGAGCCTCGTTCGTGGATTCCAAGCCCAAGCGTATGCTCAGCCGGAAAAGCGCAATCGGAAAAGCGCAATTCGGGCGCGCCCGAACTCTGCACAAAAGACACGCTTCAATCCGCGTGCCGCCGCTTTAGAGCGGCGTGTTGATTATCGAGTCTGGAGGTTGTGCGCTCGCGCAACTCCTCGAGGCAAGGCCGGCGCTTCGGCGAAAGCGCCGTTCCGTGCTGCCCGGTCGGCTAAAATTGACAGATCAGCAGTGGTAGCTTGAGAGGGAAAGATGCATCATGTGCTTGCTGGTGGTTCCGTTCTGTTATTAATCCTGTCGCCATCGGAACACCAATTAGTTGGTTCGTACGCGGACCTGCTCCCCACAGACCTAACGGGCAACAAGTCTTCCCCTGATTAGGCCGCGTCAAGTATGTCCGCCTCAAGAATTCCCACGGGTAGTGACAGCGATTTCGCGATCCGATCTCGATAACCCTTGTTGTATCTCAGACCGGACTCAATGTTCAGGATTTCCTCAGCGGCTAGGCCGCACGCCACCGCCAGGTCGTCGACGGAATATCCAAGGTGCTCACGATAAGCACGGATGATGTGGGTTCCCCCCAACATAGCCTTCAAGACTGGCTCGGGAATGCGCGGATCTTTCATATATCACCTCGAAGGAGAGCAGAGGCGCCTGACACCTCGGGAGAGTTCCACCCGAGTTGGCGCTCGTAGCAAGTCGAATAGATGGACATCAATTCGACCGGTTCGGTCTCGTCCATGGGCAACCTGAATGGCGGCCGGACCGGTATATGGCGGTTCAACTGGTTCTGATCAAGTCCGAAGAACCTGCCTGCCTAAGATGGCCTGATCGGCTGTACCAGTCGCTGCGCGATCCCGGCGGCTGCTCATCGCCGAACCTCTTGGGCAGGAATTCGACGCTTGCGGAGCGCTGAATCCAAGGCCGTCGTGACAGCTCCCTGGCCGTGTCGGAGCCACCATTCACCCGTCGATGAATTGACCGGAAGGTCGTAACCTTCGCAGCTACGCCAGTCTGGTCAGCAATCGACAGTTCGTAGCGCCCGCGGGCAGGAGCATTGGTCAGGCTGAGCATCGTTAGCCTATGCCGACAGGCCGAAAACCGGTTGCCATAACACCGGTCCGTTCAGACGTCCCTTCCAGCGGATGCGCAAGAGGCTAGCGTGGGAAATCTCGAGAAAGCCGGCGACTGCCTCCGTGTTACCGACTGGCTTTGGCTGTCCGATGCGCGACAACGGCCACGTTGCAAGACGCAGGATCCGCTCCATGCGTGTATCGGTCACTGTCACAATCCGAGTGAGATTGTTCGCCAAGCCAAATTCGATCATGCCGGCGAAGAGTTCGTAGGTTGCTTGCGCCAGTCCACCAGCCTTAGGCGCTGATGGAGGTAGATCGAGTGCGAAACGACTGCTCTCCCAAATGCAGGCACTCGCGGGCGCCGCAGTCTCACCCAGCAGCATCGGAAATGTGTCGCGCAACATTGTCGGTCCGGTAGTCGGCAGAAGACGGACGCAACCGCAAATTCGCCAGTCGGATCCCTTGAGAAGCAGATAGACGGGGTTCAGGCTGTCAAATGCGTCTGTTTCCATCTCGCTTTCGGTCTCAACTTCCCAATCCAGCCTTTCCTTGAAGACCCGATGCCTGACCCCGTGCATTTCTTTGAGCTCGTTTGGAAATTCGCCGTAGAGTTCAGGTGTTATCAGCTGCATCATTTGTCGCCTCCGGGCAGGATATGTTCCGGCCATTGAAGAGCAAAGCCGACATTGATGCAGCCTGTAGACCTTTACAGCTATCGGACAAAAAACGGGTCAGGATTTCCACTGGCGGAAGCAGTCAGTCGCGCCACGCACTGGTTGATGGTTCGCACGCCAAGCTTTGCCTTGGTGTTTTCCAGGTGGAACGTCACGGTGCGCTTCGAGACGGCAAGGATCCGGCTGATATCCCAGGCCGACTTACCGCGCGCTGCCTATGTCCGTGATTCAAACTCCCGCGGCGTCAGCCAAACTCAGCTGCTTTTTCCAGAATTTCCTGCTGTGAGGGACGTCTGGCCGGAGGCGGACGGGTGAAATAGGCGAAGAGCGGAAAATCGAATCCGGCTGCGGCGGCATTGCCTCATGGAGATCGACAGCATCGACGCTTGCAGAGAGTTGCTCGACGAGTTTTCAAACACGCGATAGATCTGCCCTTTGCGCAACCTTCTCAAGTGTTGCTCGATGATTAGGCTGAGACTTGGTCTAACGACCCCGCACCGACGCGATGGGGACGACTTCGCCATCATCGCCTTGCTTGTCGCGGCTTGGCTCGGCGACACACGCCTCATCGATAACGTCTCAACATCCCCGGTTGGCACGTGGCCAGCTTCGCGGTGTTCGCTTCAACCGGAAACAGCAAAGTATTGGCAAGCTGGCGCACACCCCGCCAGACCCAAAACACAGGCCGACTGGAAGAGGAAAAAAGCCCGCGATGAGCGGGCTTTTTGATGGAGAGGACCAATGGACCGTTCAAACGAAAACGCTTTGCTACAGCTTGGAAGAGATTCAGGAGCATATCAATGCTGAAGCAGAGCATGCCGATAATTTGCGAATCAGTGTCAAAAGGCCTCGGCGGCCACCGATTGCTAGCCGTTTCAATCGACGACCATGATCCTACTTCCCCGTGAAGTGTTCGTTATTATCGATGTGCTGAGCGGCTCTTAGGAGCTTGAAGCGCGGGTGAGAGCAGCCGCGACATGGCGGAAACGTCTTTTCGAACACGCAAGTCACTTCATGTTCCTTGGCATGGTTCTTGTCGTGAACAACTTGGTAGATACCAGAGTGCTGAACTTTGTCACCAGGTTTGAAAATATCGCCAATTGCAGCCATCGAATCGCTCCAGTTGTAATCCGGCGCGTTACTACCGACCATCGGTCTGTTTGTAAAGTAGATAAGCGCCCAAACTTTGCTAATGGCTGCAGGTCCGTCTCCCCACGGAGTTCCAGGTACTCGACCCCGCGATAACCCGCTGGCAGAATTGCTGCACGCGCTTCATCAAGCATGGGCAGGAGAGGAAAGCCGCGCGCAAGCCGCTCCGCCGTGTCGAGCAAGACCGAAGAGCCTTGGGGCGATGAGGCGTTCTGCTGGCGAGAGCCGGACGTTGCGCGACATAGCGCAAGACCATCGGGTTCGCGGAATGTTGGACATGCGACCGCGGCGTCGGAATATCGAGGTCCCGGACCATGCGCCTGACAAGCTGAAGCTGCTGGAATTTCTTTTCGCCAAACAGGCGAAGTCAGCGCCGTCTGCAGGGAGAGCTTGGCCACGACCGTCGCACACCGTCGAAATGGCCGGACCGGAAGGCGCCGCACAGGCCCTCGCTGAGAGTGGACACCGAAACGGTCGTGTCAAAGCCAGCTGGATACAACTCGTCTTAATCCGGCACATAGAGCAGATGTGCGCCTGTCGTCACGAGCTCGGCGGCATCTTCGTTTTCCGGGCGGGGATAGGCGGCAAAGGTCGGCGGCACTGTTGAACTGCTTAGGATTGACGACAGCGTCACGACTACCGCCTCAGCCTTCTGAAGCGCGGCGCGCACGAGGCTCAGATGGCCTTCAGGCAGGCCCCCATGGTCGGCACAACGGCGACACGGGCGCCCTGAGCACGATGCCATCCCGCTGCAACAGCGCGGAGCTCGGCAACGGTTCCAACGATCGGCACGCTCATGTGAGGTCTCCGGCCTTGGTCTCGTTGGCTAAAGATGTTCGGCCGCCGGAAAGCGCCGTTCCCTCACGCCGGCGGCATAAGCCGCAATCGCGGACAGGAGTAAAGAGGCCGAGCATGTCGTCGCTCACCAGAACTGGCCGCCGCAGGCTGGCGAGGCGCCGATGCCGATAGTGGGGATTTCGATCTCTGCGCTAATGTGGCGTGCGATCGGCTCGGGGAATTTCTCCAAACACCAGTGAGAAAGCGCCTAACTACGTGACCGCAGCAGCGTCGCGCCTGATCCGCTCGGCATCGTCTCCCCGCCGCTGGACACGGTAGCCGCCGAAAATGTTGACTGCCTGCGGGGTCAAGCCGACAAGGGCCATTACAGGTACACCGCGGGCGGTGAGAAGGCGAATTGTATGGGCCATGGACCGGCCGCCCTCGAGCTTCACCGCTGCACATCCGGTCTCTGCGATAAGGCGGCCGCTTTGCGGAAGGCCTGCTGCGGCCCCTCTTGGTAGAACCGAACGGCATGTCGACGACCATCAGCGCGTGTTGCAGGCCGCGGCCGTGCATGATCATCCTTTCGAGGCTGCCCCCCAGCGCCGAGGATAGCCTGTGCATTATCATGCCGACGCTGTCCCCGACGAGGCCAATGTCGCATTGTCGATCGGCCATCCTGGCGACCGGGGTGTATAGGCAGTGAGGCGGACGAGTGGGGCCTGGCCTTCCGCGAGCGGATATCCGGTGGCGTATTTGCGTTCGCATCACTCGGAGCGCTCAATCTAGGCCTCCTTCCATTGCGTTACCAACCGCCGGAGTCGCGTTTGGCACATTTTGGTGCAAGTGCGAAGAGATAAGAATGCCGTCCAGCTGTGGGGTGTTGACGTGCAGGAAGTCACGCTTACACTAAATCGATTAGAGTCTCGCCGAGCTGGGGCCAACCAAGTTCGCAGATATGGAAGAGCAACGAACACGACCCGGGAAAGACAGAGCCGAGGATAAGGCCGACGAAGCCAAAGTGGACCTGACCGCGGTGGTCGTCGCCGTAAATGGCGGTGAGCCCTGTCTTCTCACAATCGGTCAGGCGGACACCTTGCCCTCCGGACCATTTGCGCTCGAGCACCGATCGCCGCAATCCGGTTTGAGGGGGTGGGTCGAACAGCAAACCGGCCATCCCCTTGGGTATATCGAGCAACTCTACACGTTCGCCGATCGGGACCGTGCCGGCCCCGAGCGCCAGCAGCGCGTCATCTCGATCAGCTATCTCGCACTCACCCGGAAGGAACAGGGGACGGCCTCATCCACGTGCGGCTGGCAAAGCTGGTACGAATATTTTCCATGGGAGGATCACCGCTCCGGCTCGCCGCCGATGGGCCTGGATATTCTGCGAGCGCGCTTGATGGAATGGGCAGACGGCGCTGGCGATCCGGCCAGGCAGCGCGAACGCCGGCAGAGGGTGGCGATCGCCTTCGGCTTTGACGACCGCCATTGGAACGAGGAGCTCACGCTCCAACGCTATGAGTTGCTCTACGAAGCAGGATTGGTCGAAGAGGCTAGCGACGGGATGGCCGCGCCTCCGTCTGCGGCCGTCTCAGGCAAGGCGATGGTCGCTGATCATCGCCGCATCCTGGCGACAGGCGTTACGCGGTTGCGCTCCAAGATCAAATACCGGCCAGTCGTATTCGAGCTCATGAGACCGACTTTCACGCTGCTCCAGCTGCAGCGGACGGTGGAAGCATTGGCTGGCAGACTGATCGACAAGCCGAACTTCCGCAGGCTTGTTGAGCAACAAGAGCTGGTCGAGGAGACTGGCGACACTTCAGTCGATACGGGTGGGCGGCCCGCAAAGCTCTATCGCTTCCGCCGTGCCGTGCTCGATGAAAGAGCTTTCGCCGGGACAAAATTGCCAATGTCTCGGGCTTGACACAGCTTATAGTCAAGCTAGAAATATTCCCCTTATTGTCACATCGAATATAATCGGAGGCGCTGATGACTGGGCGTTACCTATGGCCGCGTCCCTAAATGAGCGCGTCAGGCGGGTGATCCCGCCATTCGAATGGTCGGCTTTTGCCGACGACATTGAAGCGACCCTCGCGCTGAAGCGCGCGCGCAATGCGGTCATCCTGGCGCACAATTACCAGTCGCCGAAATCTTTCACCGTGTGGCTGACCAAGAGAGCCGTGGTTCGCACTTCCGCACTGATTTCCCTGGCGCGATGCAGAGGCGTGCCTCGCCAGGCTGACACTCCGCGGCGCAGTGCGGGTCGCACTCGCAATTGGGTGGCAGGCACGGACACGGAGCACCTGATATGAAACCGTTCGCACCCCTGCCCTCGACCCTGATTGAACCGATCGTGCGCGGTGCGCTCCTGGAAGACCTGGGCAGATGCGGCGACCTGACCAGCGATGCGGTGATCCCGCATGATTGCACGGCCACTTTGATGCTCAAGTCGCGCGAAACGGGAATCATCGCCGGCCTCGATCTGGTTGCGTTCGCCCTGCTGCTCGTCGAGCCTGCGATCCAAATGCAAATCTGGCGCCCGGACGGCAGCGATGTCGCGGCCGGCGAGATCATTGCCAAGCTGTGCGGACCGGCGCGTGGGCTGCTCACGGCCGAGCGCACGGCGCTTAACTTCCTTTGCCGCCTGAGCGGCATTGCCACGGCCACAGCCGCGATGGTCGAGGCTGTGCGTGGCCATAAGGCAAAGATCGTATGCACAAGAAAAACGACGCCCGGTTTGCGCGCACTTGAGAAGTACGCCGTGCGTGTCGGCGGCGGCGCCAATCACCGTTTCGGGCTCGATGACGCCGTGCTGATCAAGGACAACCACATCGCCATCGCCGGCGACATTCGCACGGCAATAGAGCGAGCGCGCGCCGCCGCGGGCCATATGGTGAAGATCGAGGTCGAGGTCGACACGCTGGAGCAGCTCGATATAGCGCTCGCGCTGGGAATCGACGCAGTGCTGCTCGACAATATGTCGGTCGAAGATCTTGCGCGCGCCGTGGCGACGGTCGATGGCCGCGTCATCACCGAGGCTTCCGGTCGGGTGACACCGATCACGGCCCCGGCGATCGCGGCGACCGGAGTAGATCTCATCTCCGTCGGATGGCTGACACACAGCGCGCCGATCCTCGACATCGGCCTGGATATGCCGGCCCACGGGTACGGCTGCAGCCTGAACTGATGGAAACGAAAAAGGAAGAGCCTCGCAGCTGCAGGCGCAGACCAGGTGCTGCAGGAGCCTGCACCCCCGCGCGCATTGCGCTGATCGATGGCTCATGTCGTAACAGGCTCGCCGACCGACAGACTTCGGCATGCGTTCGTGGACCAGAAACAAAGAATTTTTGACGATGACGATTGGAAAGAAGTGGGGATGAACAAAGCCCTGGGACCGATGGACAGAGTGCTGGCGCGATGGAACCGCAAAGAGGCCGAGGCTATCTACGGCATGCCGTTCAACGACCTGCTCTTCCTGGCACAGACCATCCATCGGCAGAACTTCGATCGAAACCGTGTGCAGCTCAGCCGACTGCTGAGCATCAAGACCGGCGGCTGTCCGGAGGATTGCGGCTATTGCAGCCAGTCTGCGCATCACGCAACTGGCCTGAGAGCGTCGAAGCTGATGGAGGTCGAGCGTGTCATCGCCGAGGCGGCCAAGGCGCGTGAGGCCGGAGCCACGCGCTACTGCATGGGCGCTGCCTGGCGAAAGCCCAAGGCGCGCGACATGGATGCGGTCGTGGCGATGGTCGAGGGGGTCAAGGCGCTCGGCATGGAGACCTGCATGACTCTCGGCATGCTCGATCTTGAGCAGGCCACACGTCTAAAACAGGCAGGCCTCGACTACTATAACCACAACATCGACACCTCCGAGCGCCATTACGGTGGGGTCGTCTCGACCAGGACCTTCGCCGACCGGCTGGAAACGCTTGAGCATGTGCGCGAGGCCGGCATGAAGGTCTGCTGTGGAGGCATTGTCGGGATGGGAGAGGAAAAGGCCGACCGCATCGACATGCTGATCACGCTCGCAAATCTGCCTGAGCCGCCCGAAAGCGTGCCGATCAACATGCTGATCCCGATCGATGGCACGCCGCTCGGCCAGTCCAAACCCATCGATCCGATCGAGTTCGTCCGTACCATTGCGCTCGCCCGCATCTTGATGCCGAAGTCCTATGTAAGGCTCTCCGCCGGTCGCACCGGCATGACCGACGAGACGCAGGCGCTGTGCTTCTTTGCCGGCGCCAACTCGATCTTCGTCGGGGACACGCTGTTGACGGCGGACAATCCCGACGAGGACAAGGACAGGCTTCTATTTCAGCGTCTCGGCATCGAGCCGATGGAATGTGAGGCCAGATGAACGAGCCGCCGCTTGCTCGCTTTGAGGCGACCTTGCAGGGGTTGGCGCGCAAGGATCGCCTGCGGACGCTTTCGCCCCGCACCGGGCTCGATTTCTCCTCGAACGACTATCTCGGACTTGCCGCCTCCAGGAGACTTGGCGATGCTGTCGCGGGGGCGATCGGACGGGGTACTCCGGTCGGCGCTACCGGATCGCGGCTATTGCGCGGCAATGCACCCGAACACGAGGCACTGGAGGTTGACGCGGCGGCATTCTTCGGGACCGAACGCGCGTTGTTCTTCGGCAGTGGCTACATCGCCAACTTTGCACTGCTGAGCACATTGCCGCAGAAGGGCGATCTGTTGATCCTCGACGAGCTCGCCCATGCCAGCATGCACGAGGGCGCGCAGGCCGGACGCGCCGAGTTCAAGCTGGCCGCACACAACGACGTCGACGCCGTCGAGGATGCGATCACCAGTTGGCGCTCCGAAGGCGGCATGGGGCGCGTCTGGATCGCGGTCGAAAGCCTGTACAGCATGGATGGCGACCGTGTGCCGATGGAGAGCCTCGTCGAGCTTGCCGATCGGCACGAGACATTCCTTATTGTCGACGAGGCGCATGCCACCGGCGTCTGTGGGCCAGGTGGCCGGGGGCTGGCCGCTGCGTTCGAGGGCCGCGACAACATTGTCGCGCTCCACACATGCGGCAAAGCACTCGGCGCGTACGGCGCGCTCGTCACAGGACCGCGAACGCTGTGCGACTATCTCATCAACCGGTGCCGGCCATTCATCTACGCCACCGCACCGTCGCCCCTGATGGCGGTCGCGGCGCGCGAAGCGCTCGCCATCCTGTCAGACGAGCCCACGCGCCGCGCTCAGTTGCGCGAGCGCATTTCCTTCGCGGGCCGGCAATTGGCCGAGCAGTGCGGCGTGACGCCTAGCGGCTCGCAGATCCAGCCGTTTGTCATCGGCGATGTCAGGCGCACCATGGCGGTGGCGGCGGCACTGCAGGCCCGCGGTTTCGACATACGCGGCATTCGTCCGCCGACGGTGCCCGAGGGTACATCACGCCTGCGCATTTCGCTGACGCTCAACGTCGGCGAAGCCGGCATTTGCGCCATGGTCGAGGCCCTCGTCGAGGTGTTGGCGACGGCATGACCAAGCGCCTCGTCGTCACCGGAACAGGCACCGGAATTGGCAAGACGGTATTTTCAGCGGGAATCGCCGGCTTGCTTGACGGCTTCTACTGGAAGCCGGTGCAATCGGGCCTCGACGAGGAGACCGACAGCGAGGTCATTGCCCGGCTTTCCGGCTTGCCCGCGGGGCGCGTCCTGCCGGAGGCCTATCGCCTGAAAAGCCCGCTCTCGCCGCATCGCTCGGCCGAGATCGATGGCGTCGCCATCGAAGCGGCGGATCTTGCCTTTCCGGTTTTACCGACACCGCTCGTAATCGAAGGCGCCGGCGGGCTGATGGTGCCGCTCAATCGACAGACAATGTTCATCGATATATTCGCGCAGTGGGGGCTGCCGATCATACTGTGCGCCGGCACCGCGCTCGGTACGATCAACCACACCTTGCTCTCGATAGAAGCGCTGCGGGCCCGTTCCATCCCGCTCCTCGGCATCGCCTTCATCGGCGAAGAGGTGGCCGATACCCAAAGGACAATCGTGGAGTTGGGCGGCGTGCAACAGCTCGGCAGGCTGCCACACCTCCATCCACTGACGGGTGAAACGCTGAGAGACGCGATGGTTGCCGGCTTCGACGTTGCCCTGATCGCCGGAGGCGAATGATGCTGGGGTCCCATGTCTGGCATCCGTTCACCCAACACGCGCTTGAACCAGCCATCCCTGAAATCGTACTGACCGAAGGCGCCTATCTCCACAAGGCCGACGGCGCGCGCATCCTGGATGCGATTTCTTCCTGGTGGGTCGTCACGCATGGGCATCGCCATCCCCGCATCAGGAAGGCCATCGAGACGACCGCGTCGAGCCTCGACCAGATCATCTTTGCCGGCTTCACCCACGAGCCGGCCGAAAGGCTGGCCGAAGCGCTCGTCGGCCTTGCTCCTACCGGCCTCGACTGGGTGTTCTATTCCGACAGCGGTTCGACCGCCGTCGAAGTCGCATTGAAGATGGCGCTCGGCTATTTCCGTAACATCGGCGCGCCGCGCTCGCGCATCGTCGTCATGGAGCATAGCTACCATGGCGACACGATCGGCACGATGAGCGTCGGCGCCCGCGGTGTATTCAACGCCGCCTACGAGCCCTTGCTGTTCGAGGTCGACACCATCCCCTTCCCGGCCGCAGGGCGTGAGCAGGAAACCCTGGATCGTTTCGAAGCAGTCTCGCGCGACCAGCGCGCGGCTGCGCTGATCGTCGAGCCGCTCGTGCTTGGCGCCGGCGGCATGCTGATGTACCCGGCCTGGGTTCTCAGCGAATTGAAGAGGATCGCCGAGGCCTCCGGCACCATGCTGATCGCCGACGAGGTGATGACCGGCTGGGGACGCACCGGAACCATGTTTGCCTGCGAGCAGGCGAACATCTCTCCTGATATCCTGTGCACGTCGAAGGGCTTGACCGGTGGTGTCATCCCGCTGGCGGCCACGCTCGCCACCGACGCCATGTTCCAGGCTCACTATTCGACGGACCGGCAGAAGACCTTCTTTCATTCGAGCTCCTATACCGCCAATCCGATCGCCTGCGCGGCCGCACTTGCCAATATCGAGATCTGGCGTGACGAGCCGGTGGCCGAGCGTATCGCGGCCCTGAGCGCGAGACAGGCCGCCGGGGTTCGGCGCTTTGGGGACAATCCCTACTTCGCCGACAGCCGGGCGACCGGCACGATCGTGGCCCTCGACCTGCGCACCGGCTCCGCCGGCTATCTGGCTGAGATCGGGCCCAAGCTGCGAACATTCTTCCTCGACCGCGGCCTGCTCGTGCGCCCGCTCGGCAATGTGCTCTACCTCCTGCCGCCCTATTGCATCACTGGCAACGAGCTGGACGGGCTCTACAACGCGATCGAGGAAGCCGGCGAGCGCTTCGGTTCGAATCCGTGAACAGGTCGTCGCGCCTTCTCGGGTTTGGTCATCATGCACCAACGCGCAAGGTCGAGAACCCGGAGATCGAAAACAGTCTCGGGCTTGAACCCGGCTGGATCGAACGGCGCACCGGGATTCGGTCGCGCTTTTGGGCAGCGGACGAAGACACGCTGTCGGGCCTTGCCGCCTCTGCCGGCGAGATGGCGCTGGCGAACGCCGGCATCGACCGCAGCGACATCGGTCTGCTGTTGCTTGCCACCTCGACGCCCGACCATCTTCTGCCGCCAAGCGCGCCCCTGGTCGCACATCGGCTCGGACTCGGCCGCGCCGGTGCGGTTGACCTCACGGGCGCCTGCGCCGGCTTCATCTATGCCTTGATGTTCGCCGACGGATTCACCCGCGTCCATTGTAAAGCGACCCTGGTCATCGCCGCCAATATCCTCAGCCGCCGCATCAATCCTACCGAGCGCGCCAGCGCCGTGCTGTTTGCCGATGCCGCCGGCGCCGTGGTGATTGGTCCGTGCAAGGATACCGACCAAGGCATTCTTGGCGCCGCGGTGGATTCGGACGGCTCGCGCTACGGGCTGATCCAGATACCCGCCGGAGGAAGCAACAGACCGTTCCATGGTGGCCTCGACCTTGCGCAAACGCGTATGACGATCGCCGACGGCGGCGAAGTATTTGCTAAGGCCGTGGAGATGATGACCGCATGCTCGCAAGACGCACTCACTGCTGCCCGAATGCGGCCGCAGGACATCGATCGGTTCGTGCCACATCAGGCCAACGCCCGGATTTTCGATTCCGTCGGACGGAACCTCGCAATAGCGGATCAGGTAATCGTCAAGACGATCGCCGAGTACGGCAACTCTTCCGCCGCGACCATCCCGCTCTCGCTGTCGCTCGCCCATCAAACGCAGCCATTTCGGGCGGGCGAAAAGGTTCTCCTTGCGGCGGCGGGTTCCGGCCTCACCGGAGGCGCGCTCATCCTCGGAATTTAGGGGTACGACGGCCATGAACAGGATTGGTCACGAATGATACTAGCAACACGAACCCAATGCGAAAAATTACTCGCCGGCAAGTTACATGGGCGCTGGCTCGGTGAACAAGAGCGATCACCCTGCAGACGGTTCTTGTCGAGCAGGGACGATCGGCGAGGCTTCCTTGCTGGGCGAGAAGTGGTTGGCGCCAGTCCAGGAAAGCGGAGCTATCTGAGCTCATGCGGGCCATCCTCATTGCGATGAAGTCATCCGACTCGATAGGTCGGCCCTTCTGATGCATTGATCAACATCGTAACGGCAGTAGGGCAGTCCTGAATTGAATAAGCGGCCGCTGGAAGGCGTCAATCGTCATGCAGTCCGAAAAAAATGCTCATCTGCCTGTCTCAACAACGCTCGCTCCATTTCGAAACCAGGTGTTTCGCTCGATCTGGACGGCCACGCAAATATCCAGCCTCGGATGGCTCGTGCAAACGGTCGCCATCAGTTGGCTGATGGCCACGATTTCCGCTTCGAATCTGATGGTTGCACTCGTGCAGGCCGCATCGACGTTGCCGGTGTTCTTTCTTTCGATCTTGGCCGGAGCCATCGCCGACAACTTCAGCCGCCGATGGGTGATGTTTGCGGGACACTGCCTGATAGCATTGGCGTCAACGACGCTGATGATTTCCGTGGGCCTGGGATTTGCCGGTCCCTGGCTAATTCTCGGATTAGGGTTCCTGGCCGGCTGCGGCTTTGCCTTGAATGATCCGGCCTGGCACGCTTCGGTTGGCGATATCCTTCACAAGCGCGACATCCCGGCCGCTGTGACGCTTATGTCTGTCGGATACAACATTGTGCGCAGCGTTGGTCCGGCTTTGGGTGGCGTGGTCCTGGCATTTTTTGGACCGCTGGCCGCTTTCGCGTTGGCAGCGCTGAGCGACCTGGCGCCGCTAACCGCAATATGGCGTACTACATGGGATGTTCGCACGTCACCTCTCCCGCGTGAGCGAATGACGATGGCAATTCATGACGGAGTGCGCTTCACGCTCATGTCGTTGGAAATCAGGGCAGCGATTGCCCGTGCAGCCCTTTTCGGGTTGGCAAGCATCTCCATCCTTGCGCTGCTCCCGCTATTCGTCCGGGACCAGCTGAAAAGCGGCCCAATCATCTACGGCATCTTGCTGGCGGGCTTCGGCATGGGTGCTTTCATGGCCGGCATGAGCAATAGCTTTCTAAGGCGGATCACGTCTCAAGACAGGCTGGTGTCGTTCGCCTCTGTTGCTTGTTCAGCATGTTGCCTTTCCCTTTCCCTGACATCGTCAGTCGCTGTGGCGGCCATTTCGCTGGCACTTGGTGGCGCGGGTTGGCTTATCACCTGGACGGGCATTGACGTGTCGGTTCAGCTGGCAAGCCCAAGGTGGGTGGTGGGCCGCACACTATCGATCTACTACGCCTTGAGCGCAGGCGGGATGGCGGCCGGCAGCTGGATCTGGGGGACTATCGCACAGAACTACTCCTTAGGCTGCGCTTTGGAGAGTGCCGCGGGCGCTCTGTTGCTCGTTGCTGCTGCGGGAATAGTGTTGCCGGTCCGTCCATGGGAAGAAACGGATCAGGAGAGTTCGGATTTTCACCCGCCTGAGCTGGCACTCGAGTTGAAGCCCAGGAGTGGTCCCATAGTGGTCAAGGTCGAGTATCTTATATCGGAAGACAATATCGAGTCCTTTCTGGGTTACATGCGCGCAAGGCGCCATGTTCAGAGCCGTGCCGGGGCGCGAAACTGGACACTGCAGCGCAATCTTCAAGCGCCTTCGATTTGGACAGAGACATTCCGCACGCCAACCTGGATGGACTTTCTTCGCCTGAATCATCGGCTCACGGCAGCGGATAAGGAAGTCAGCCAGCGTCTCCTGGCGCTGCATGATGGAGAGCGTCCTCCACAAACAATGCTTTCGATCGAACGAACGACTGAGGCAGCTCGAACCCGTGCCTCAGCAATCGTTTCTCGTCCTCCGAGGTGACGTGATCACGAACCCATCGTGCATTGGGACCTGCCGCGCCGGTCGACTTCGAGCAGCGCGAAGCCCGCATCACCGGTAGGCGAGGCTATGCGTACGTCCCTCTCTCGCGAATATCCATGCCGCGGCGGGCCTCGAGGCGGCGCTTGACGGAAGGAGGGCATGGGTCCTGCGCTGCCGCGCCCCCTGCGCACCGACACCGAGACCTGCCTGCGCATCGGGGGCTACATCCGTTACGACGTCGGCTTCGGCGATGTCCGATCGTATGACGGGGCAAGAACCACCGATGTGAGAACTGGCGAGGTTCAGGGCACCACAACACGCGTTTCACGTTCAAAACTTGGACGCGCCAGGAGACCGAACTCGGCGCACTGAGGACCTACACTGAAAACCGCGTGAATTTCGGCAACCGCAACGCTTATCCAGGCCCGGACAGTCCTCAAAACTATGGCTTCAATAGCGGCGTCAAATTGACTTCCGCCTGGTTCCAGCTTGGTGGCCTCCGAGTTGGTAAGGACCATTCGCCCTTCGACACGCTTACAGGCTACGCCGGACCTCATCAACGTACTCGTTCCGTACGGCGACTTCGATACCAACGTGGCCCAGTATTACTTCGATGCCGACAATGGCCTTTCGGCTCTGGTTTCACTTGAACAAGGGTCGGGTGTAGTCGGTACTAACCACAGCCATGTCCCGCACGTCGTCTTCGGCGTAAAACAAACGCAGGGCTGGGGCGCGATCACCAGCGTAATCGCTCGTGACAGCAACTACGATGCTTTGGGCGGCAAGATCCGCGTCGATGTCAATGTCACGGATGTGCTGTCGCTATTCGGAATGTTCGGCTATGGCTCCATTGGCGTTATCAACGATGATCCAACCAGTGCAATCGCCGCTCACGGTCGCGGCTTCTACAAAACTTGGAGCGGCAACTGGGCCTTCTGGGCCGGCTCCACTCACGCACTCGACGAGAAAACTTCGTTCAACCTTCAGATCTCGGGCGGTCAGTTCAAGAACTATGGTGTGGCCGCAAACGTCGTCTACACGCTCGTTGCCGGTTTCACGGCGACGGTCGAAATCGACTACGGCCACTACGGCATCGGCATGGTCGACCCTTCGAACGTGAATTCGACGAAGGCTGACAAAAAAGATTGCCTCGGCGGCATCCTCAGTTTCCAACCGGTCATTCTAATTGAATGAACTCTCGGTGGTCGATTGCGCGACTAGACTTTCTCGCCAGCTTGGCGACCATGCCCTTGCTCGAAAGCGAGCGCGGCTACAACACCACAATCGCTGCACCCCAGATCGCACTCAACCGGACGATGATCTTTGCAGAGAGCAACTTCGTGGCAGCACCTCTCTCTATCGGTTTACGCATCGGCGGTGCGGCCGAGTTCGGAGGATTGCGAGCCAGCCCGAATTTTGCTCGCTCGAAAGGCTTGGTTGAGCTTGCAAAGGCTTATCTCCCGGCCCTGGATGGTCCCGGCGGCATGGTGTGGAGCGGCCACCGGCCCGCGACCCCGGATACCTTACCGGTCATCAGCCGCTCCGCGACCGATGCTCACATTCTGTATGTGTTCGGGCACGGTCACCTGGGCCTCACACAAGGCCCGACCACGGGCAAACTGGTTGGCGATCTGCTGTCTGGGCGTGACCCGCCAATACCACTCGAACCCTATACAATCGAGCGCTTCAGTGCCGCCGGGCGGACAAATAGTCTTTGAGCCAGGCGATCCGGAATGTCGCGATGCATTTTGCGTAAGGGCTTTAGTGACGATTGGAAGCGTTGATGATCGATGAGGTTAAGTAAGCCGATTCCTCTTCACTGCGCTTGACGAGATAGGGCCCGCCTGTCCAACAGAGGCAGTCACCAGGGGGTCCCGGCAAGGGCTGAGATACTGCTGGTCGCGGCGCAGTGACCCGTTGAACCTGATTCAGTTCATACTAGCGTAGGATGGTGCAAGCGCTTCGCGGGGTTTACGCCCGAGGTCCTGTTTCGAGCAGGGCGACCAAAGCGTCTTTTCATCCTTCCGGCACAGAGCTGGGTCTCCAATGCATGAGCAAAGGAGCCTCAAGAGATTGCCCTCACCCCCGCCGTGTCGACGGGACCACTGCCCACCTCGCGAAAATCCACAAGCCCGGTGCCATCCACCCGCACATCAGGGTGCCGATGCGGGAGATCTCCCTCCATCCGACGGCCGGCGAGCCGTCCGTGGCCGTTTACGATCCGTCCGGCCCGTACACCGACCCGGCAGTCGAAACCTGCATCGAAATGGGCCCTGCCCGCCCATGCCAGGAATGGATCATGGCGCGCGGCGATGTCGAGGCCTATGACGGCCGCCATGTCAGGCCGGAGGACAATGGATCTGCGACGGGCGAAAGCCTGACGCTGGAATTTCCGATGCGCAACCGGCCGCTGCGAGCGAAGTCCGCCAAGGCCGTGACGCAGATTGCCTATGCGCGCCGGCATCATCACGCCTGAGATGGAGTTCGTCGCCATCCGCGAGAACCTCGGCCGTGAGCAGTTGCGTTCGACACTTCAACGCGATGGCGAAAGCTTTGGCGCCGCGATCCCTGACTTCGTCACGCCGGAATTCGTGCGCGACGAGGTGGCGCGCGCCCGCGCCATCATCCCGTCCAACATTTACCACCCGGAAAGCGAGCCGATGAGATTATCGGCCGCAATTTCCTGGTCGAAGATCAACGCCAATATCGGCAACTCCGCCGTCAGCTCGTCGATGGCCGAGGAGGTCGAGAAGATGGTGTGGGCGATCCGCTGGGGCGCCGATACGGTGATGGACCTCTTGACCCGGCGCAACATCCACAACATCCGCGAATGGATCGTGCGCTCCGAAGCGAGAATGGCAGGGTGCTCGCTTGATGCGGTCACGGGTGCCGAATCGAGACTCGCCGTCAACAGCTTCGACACGGGGCGGCCCTGAGCTGCTTGAGCGGGCGAAGGTTCGATAGCACCCGCCGAAGTGAGGCGGTCAGTACCGCGGATTGCGCGTGAATGCATCCAAAACGTGAATGTTCGTAATTGAAGCAATCGATTTCTCTGGTCGACGGATGATGAATATGAAGGCGTCACGAGGCCGAGGATGCGATCTGGATACCCAGGCCACCAGAGGGTCGGGGAAGCAACAACCACGTATTGGCGCAGATAGCTCGGACCAGGTGAGAATGGCCGCTACCAACCGCATACCGCCGGTGAGGACAATGACAAGCTCAGCGGCGGTCCCGACGAGGATGTCGTCTGTGCGCCGACATGAAGCGCTGCGTGACGCGCTGGTCGTATGCCGAGTTGTTCGGGGTAGTTGCGATCATGTTGCCACATCATGGTGGTTGCGAGCGCAGTTCCCGCCATGCCAACCGCAAATGATAAACTTAGTTCACGTCCAGGAGCGAAAGCAATATGCATCGTCGTAGTCTGATCAAAGGGTTCGTTGCACTCGGCGCGTGTCCCATTTGCGCTGATGCCGCGGGGGCGGCGAGCACCCATTGGGGATATGCCGGCCCGGCCGGGCCCGAACACTGGGGCGATCTGGATAAGACAAATTTCGTCTGCTCGGCGGGCACACAGCAATCGCCGGTCGATATCAAGGGCGCGGTCAAAGCGGATATTCCGCGCATCGCCATAGGTTGGCACAGCGGCGGCGGCAGGATGGTGAACAACGGCCACACCATTCAGATCAACCTGCCGCAAGGCAGCACGCTCACTCGAGGGGATCGTGTGTATGAGCTGCTCCAGTTCCATTTCCATGCGCCAAGCGAGCACCACGTCGCGGGCAAGAGCTTCCCGATGGAAGCGCATTTTGTCCATAAGGACACCGACAGCGACACTCTGGGTGTGCTGGGCGTTTTTCTAGTGCCAGGCGACACAAATGCCAGCTTTGCCAGGCTTGCTGCAGCATTTCCCGCAACATCAGGCGAAGAGGCAGCCGTCGACGAGGTCGACCCGAACGGGCTTCTGCCGGCTTCGCTTGGCTACTGGACATATGAAGGATCTTTAACGACGCCGCCATGCACCGAAAACGTCGACTGGATGGTGGCGACGGAACCGGTTGAGGTCGACCCAGCGGACATCAAGCGCTTTACCTCGCTCTATCCCCGGAACGCGCGCCCTATCCGTTCGCCCAATCGGCGCTTCATCCTGGGCCTCCCCTGAGGCCCCTGCCGCCGTGAGGGAGCGAAGCGCCGCCTGCGCGGAGATTCATCTGCTTCCAAGATCGTAAGGCGCCCGTTGGGCGCTCATTCTGGTCCTGGAAGCGGACCATGACCAAATTCGGCAACGGTGTTTAAGCCGTCCAAGGAGAGAGGTAGGTGTGGCTTTCCTGTTCCAGCAGCATCCGGCCGCATACCGAACCCGGGTGGCGCCGGAATTCTCGTCGGACCGCCGCCAGGCGGGCACGACGGATCAAACGCCGTTTCCTTGGAAAACATGGCTCAGTTCCGATAAGGCAATTCTAATTGGCCTAGCCGCCTCGGTTGCGCTCTTGGTCGGAACCCAGTGGCAGGCTCCCGAGATCAACGACGCGGTCCTAAGCCAGCTGCGTACTATTCAGATCAACGATGCATTGCTCCAGCGGGACGTCGCTCGCGCGCGAACCGATATGGCATTGGACTTCCGTTCGGTTGCGTCTGCGGGACAGGCGCTGCAAAGCGACGTCGAAAACTTGCAACACCATTTGGAGATTTCGCCAGATGAGAGCTCCAGGGAATCCGCACTGCTCGCGCAGCTTAAAAACTCGATCAAAAACACTGAGGCGGCCATCTCAGCCTGGGTCAAGCAAAATCAGCTCATGAAAAGCTCTGTCGCAGACCTTGCTCGCTCGATTTTTCTCCCTGGAGAGGGCAGGCTTGAACTTTCCAAGCTAGTGCTGTGGCTCAACCTCGCATCACATATGGATCATCCTCTCGAGCGATTTGCCAGGCAGGCCCGGGCTGCCGCGGATGTTGTGGGCAAGGCCGGCGCTGCGGTGTCTTCCTTATGGAGGTTGGACCAAGCTGCCAATCAGATCGCATTCCTCGACACGTCCTCCAAGGCTGCCGAGCTGGAGCGAGAGCATCTGAAAGGCTACAGCCTGGCCAGCGCGCAAGCGCAGCGTGCGCGACTTTTCTTTGGCTTGCTGTCCATATGCATCTGCTTGTTTGCGATCATTCGATCCTCCAGACGGCGTCTGCGGACGAACCGACTGAAAAGGCGGTTGGAGCTTGAAGAGGCGATGAGCGAGATCGAAGCTCGCTTCAACGACAGTAGAGCAACGAACGACGGGGCGCGCTTTTCCACCGAAGCAGCGCTCAGATTCGTTCAACGCGTTTTCGATGCGGATCAATGCGCGCTTGCTCTGGTTGATCCGAGCCTCAGCATGCATACTGAGTGCTTTGTGGCAAACACGTGCATACCCGTCTGGAACCTCGCCCTTATTGATGAAGTCGTTTCACTTGTCTGCGCCGGACGGCCAGTGTTTCGCGTAGTTCCTGCGGCCGAAGTGGTTCGGACCGCCATAGGCACTTCCGGTGTTTGTCAAATTGTTGCTTGCAGGGCCTCCGCTCAGCAGGCTGCGGTTTGCATCCTTGTTTTTGAACGAGCTCGCTCACTCCCCTCAGCTGACGACCTCCGGGTTCTTGGCAGTGCTATTGTGCGTTTGAGCCACCATCTTGAGATGCAACGTGTAAATGCCGAACGCGACCTTCTGGTGAGTCGATGTGAGCATTTGGAAAGGCTAAGGACCGTCGGCACGATCGCAAGCGGTGCCACACATGAGTTCAACAATATTTTAGGCGCAATAATCGGATATTCAGAGGTTGCCCGAGGTCTTGTACGTCGTCCCTCTAGAATTCGGAACCACATCGACCAAATCATCTTAGCTGGACACCGAGCCAAGCTGATCGTTGACCAGATCTTGTCACTCAGCCGAAATCAAAAGCGCGTGGCAGCGCCTATCAGCGTCTCCGAGATTGTTATGGGTCTTGCGCCATTGCTGCGGGTTACAGTTGGTGCGGGTATTCAGTTGAACTTCAAGATCGACGAGTGGCAAACGGTGGTCGAGGGGAGCCCAACCGAGATACAGCAGATCCTTATGAATTTGTGCAAGAACGCGTCGGAGGCTGTCTTGAACCAGGGCCGTGTCGAGATTAGCGTTTCTCGCGCCCAGGTGTGCCAAACAAAGCCGCTGGCTCAGGGCACCTTGAGACGTGGAGATTACGTTCTCCTCTCCATCAGCGACGATGGTCCAGGAATTGCAACTTCGATACTTCCGCGTGTCTTTGAGCCCTTTTTTACCACCCGCTCTCGCGTCGGCGGGACCGGGCTGGGTCTTGCTGCGGTTGACAGGCACGTGAGCGCGCTCGCAGGATGCCTCGACGTCACCTCGGCTGTTGGCCGAGGTACCCGCTTCGATATCTACTTACCGGCCTCCGAGGAGGAGCCAGTCAGCGCTGACATCGCGGTCGGCCCATACGACGGATCACTTGGCAGCGGAGAAATCATTGCAGTCGTGGAGCGCGACCCAGCAGAGTTGGAGACCTACACGAAGAAAATCGCCGCGCTGGGTTATAAGCCGGTCGGCTTCGCGACCTTCAAAAGCCTTTGCGGCTGGATCGAGAGTGGGAAGGCAGCCGACCTGCTGATCTTGGGTAAAGCGCCTTTCCTCGAGCGAGTACAGGCCGAACCCATATGCCCCACCCTCATGGCGGTGCCTGTCATAGTCGTCGGTGAGATCGACCCCATGCCGGTCACATTTGATAATCAGGCCTTCGTCTTTTGGTTATCGCAGCCTGTCTCGTCCCGGACAATGGAGCATGCGGTTCGTACCATGATGATGGCATGATGCCGCCGACTTGTTCAGGCTACCCAAGCAATCTGACAAGCCCCGTCAAAAGAGATATCGATGCAGAACAAATGACGCGTCTCGTCGCCGACTTATGGATCTACGTTATTCCAGCCTTAGTGCTTGTTGAGAAGGTCGGCTACTGTCTCTCCCCGTCGACGGGCATCGGCGGCGAGCCATACCTCTCCCACCTCATACACGTCGCCTTGGGTACGGAACGGTACAATGACGTCAATAGCAGCCGATAGCATGTCCAGAAGCGTGCGGTCTTCCACAGCGGCTCCTTGCGCGCTGCTCTTGACGAGTGAAAAGAGCTTTTTAAAACCTTGGACCGGATCAGCCCCATGAATCGTTGATATCGATCCCGCATGGCCGGAGACGACTTCGCTAAGGTAGGCCCAAGCAGCATCATCGCGCATTTCGCCAAGCAATATTCGATCAGGGCGCATGCGCAAGCTGGCTTGCAATAGCTGCTCGGCTGTCACCGTACCAACGCCTGCTCGGTCCTTCGGATAGAGTAACCGGACATGGTTCTCGTGTGGGATTGCAAGTTCGAGCGTATCCTCGATACTGATCAACCTCTCTTGCGGGGGTATAGCGTCGATCAGAGTCTTGCTCATTGTCGTTTTGCCGCTTCCAGTAGGTCCGCAAAGCAGCATCGTAAGTCGCCCGCAAACGCAGGCCCGCAGAAATTCCTCCAAGTCACCATGGTCGTAGTGCTGAAGAATCGTTTCGTCCTGCCGCTCCTGGCGCTCTTTTCTTGACCGCCATTGATTCCAACGCGAGTATTCGTAGCGAGAAGAAACTTCCTTGAGTTCGGTCACACGACTTGAGGGACGCCGTATCGTCAGGCTTATTGTTCCTGAGGGTACTGCGGGCGGCAAACAGATCTGCAGCCGCTCTCCGTTCGGCAACTCAGTCGCACATAGGGGGCTTTGGGGTCCGACATCTTGCTTGCGCAACGCTCCAGCGAGTATCGCGATGTCTTCCAGATCGTCATAAGATAGCGGTAGCGGATGTTTCGTGAAAACGCCGGCCTGTCGGACAAAGGCTTCCCCAGGCCGGTTGATAGCGACCTCTTCGGTTCTTGGCTCCTCAAGCCATTTTAGAACAGGCTCAAGAAGCAAACGCAACTGAGGGTCAGCCTCCGATCGCATTGTTGTCTCTCCTGCGTTCGCGATGTTGGCGGCTTGGCGCCGCGGCAGTGGCTCTAAGATCGTATACATCTGAGAAATCGAGGTCGCGAGCCACAAAGATGGATACTGCATCTCCCTGGTTTTTCTTCAGCGTTGGCGGAATGTTGACCGTCCCTCTCAGTGTCGCCTCGACCGCTTGTCCACCATTGCTCTGGAAGCTGTTGATGCCGCTTCCTCCGCCAGAGCTAGCCGCGTATTGACCGGCCGCCTGAAACGCGCCTTGGATGACGCTCATGAGAATCGCGCCGCCAAAGCGTTCCCGGAAGTGACTGTCCACCGTGCCAGGCATTCCGGAGCGGCCGAGCTCGTCAGCGCCGGGCGATGCTATCGAAACGAGGGCATGGTCGGGTGTTTCGATGCGCGTCCACAGCACGAAGACACGCGTATCCCCCTGCTGGAGACCGCGCTGGATCTCGCCAATCACGGTCGTCCCACGGTCCAAGAGCACGACATTGTTGGTTGTGCCGCGGACGTCATTAGGTAAGACGCACTTCACATAGCCGGGCAAATTTGTATCGACCGCCGTCTGCAAAATGCAGGAAATGATCGTTCCTTGAGTGATCACGAGATCAGGGTGCGGCAAAAGTGTGGCCCGGCTCGGCTCCTGTATATCGGGCTTCAATCGGCCTGACAGCTCGCCATCGATTGAAATCTCATCCTGTGTCGTGGGAGCATCCTTATGGTTGTCTTCGCTCCGCTGACCGTCACTGGGCATTTGACTGCTGCTAGTGTATGCGAAAATTGGTGTTTCCTCCGGCGGCGCATCAGTTGGCGCCGTTGGGGGCGACGTGGATGGTGCAGGATCTGCCGCCTGCACCGCCTGTTCGGGTGCTTGAGGTTCGGGAGCAATCTCAATTGGCGCGGGGCGGAATGGCTCGGCGTTGGCGACAATTGGCGGTTTTGGCTGAGATGGCTCGTCTTGTGTGCTGGAACGACCTCCGAGCCAGATGAGCGATAGAGATGAGACGAGAACAAGAGCAGCGACGGCCAACTTTTGCGATCCCGAAACATGCCGGCGGGTCGGCTCCGAGACCATCGATCCGGATGCATGGACATCATGTCCCGCCTGTGGGCCGGTTTCATTCATCGGCCCGAGCCTTTCAAAACGCGCCACACGTCGGGTGTCACTGTACCGGTCACTGGCGCTCGTCCCAAAGAATCATAAGCCCTGTTGAAAATGGACAACACCGTATTTCCATCTCTCAGACGCCATTCCCGGGCGACTGCGGATACTTCAACATAATCCCCTTTGACCGTGTAATTGGCAGCTGCTTCCTTGCCGTCGGGATTAATTACGTAGAGAGAGGGTATGCGGGAATTTCTTGCGAAGCCAAATACGGTCGTAAAGCCGTTATCGAAAACTTCTAGCGGCGCCAGCGATCGATCGCCCTTTGCGACGTAGTGGAAATTGCTTTCGTCCGGACTGGCCGTTGCCGCAGGCCGATTGAACAAATCCTGAACTCTCTGTTGCTGCAGCACTTTCGCGCGGGCCTGACCAAGACTCGCGCGCCTTTCTGCTTCCTTTCTCTGAGCAGCAGCCTCATCATCAGGATAGGTGAACTGCACACTGTAGTATAGGTCAGGTTGCTTCTCGTCGAGTTTTGGCATCGCTCTGGTTGAAATACTGAAGACGTATCTCCGTGTACCCGACTCACTCTCGGCCAGCACAATGACCGGCTGCGGCGCGAGGATCCGGCTGGCCTTAAAAAAGAGGTAGTTGGCACGTGGGAGCGCAGCCAGGTCTTTGCTATTGGACACAGCCACGGCTGCGACGGTCTCATTGGCCGCGAATGTGACAACCAGCGTTGCCCCCACGGCGGTAGATAGGTGCACCACTTCGTCGGGCCGGTAAGCAAGGTAGCGCATCCGGGCATCATGCTTGCCGGCAAGTGGTGTGTCTTCCGCAAACGCCTGCATCGTCAGGAAGAGTGAACAAGCCAGCGCGAGAAACGCTCTTTTTGTCATGGCTGCGCATTGCCCAGGTTGGATACGGTATCTTCCGAGGCCTGATAGGACGTGACCAGTAGACCTCCCGGATTGGTGAGCCTGGATTGCCCCGGCAGACCCGTCAGGCGCTCGTAGCGGATGGTAGCTGTCCAGGTGGTCACTATCGGCGACTGCCCATCGATAACAAGCATACGTTTGTATCGGATCTGCTGAACGTCGGGACTGATGTCGTTTGAAGAAATATGCCCGACCTCGAGCTTGCCGCGCTTGCCGACCGTGACTTGCGGCGAAGTGGGATTCGGATAGTTGAAGAACTCTTGATATTGCTGTTGCACGGCCGGTGCGCTGAAACTGGATACGAGGTCATAGGCGTATTGGGCCGTATCTGCCGTGTAGCCCTCGCGCAGGCGTACATATTCCCACAGCGAAGCATTTATGACGGCTCGGTCTTGGGTTGCGGGCAGTTGAGAAATTGACACTTCGCTGTCAATGGTCCCGTCCGGCCGTACCCAGAGGAACACAGGTACGAGCTTGGCCAACGGGACCATGGCAGCGATGGTAAATGCTTGGGCAACGTTTCCTAGCACCGCCACCGCCGCAAAGGCTATAAGGGCCTTTGACAGGCGACGCGCAGACTTCGCTCGTGTAGTTTGAAACGCTTCCACCTTCTTGTAGTGAGCGGCTAGCGTTTCTCTCTCCACCAGAAGGGCATGTTCAGGAAATTTCACTTGGGCTCTTCCGCGCACTCGACCTGAAGATCCTCAGGGGTGGTTTCCCATTGTCCCGCGTTCAGTTGGAATGGCGTACCCGTGCAAGTCGCAAGCCGATCGGTTGTCTTGCAGGCCGCCAAAGCGAGGATTGACAAAAGTAGAAAGCGTTTCATGTTTTTCGCACCGCGCTTGTTGAGTGATTAACGACCCGCCGTTTTGGCAAAGTGGCGATTGAGGTTGTTTAAGGATCGGTTCGCCCCTGCCCAAGAGCCGCCGGCGATGCTACTGGCGATCGTCGGAAGTGCGATGATCAGAGCGTCGCCAGCCAAGAAAAGCATGTCGAGTTCGTAAAGTCCGATGATCTTGGCTGCTGTCGTGCCCGAGAGTCTGATCATCAAAAGCATGGCTACCAGCGAGGCTGCTTCGGCCGCGATAACTATAGTCGCAACGATGTTGAGAAGGAGAAGCAGCAGCCCGTACGAGAGCAGTTGGCCGATCCATCTGGTGGCCATGTCTCGAGTGTGATCAAAAAGGTAGCCGACAAGAACCAGAGGGCCGATCGCCAACAGCACCTTCGTCAAAATTCCAACGGCATCATAGATTTCGAATGCTGTCCACAGCGAGCCGTAGAAAATCCATTGCGCTCCCTCAAAAGCAATTATGTCCTGGCTGTTCATTGGCCCAATTTCGGAAGCAATCATCTGGAAGGCATACTGAGTTGACGCAAACATCCAGTCGAGCTTCTGAGGAATATCGATGAAAGGCAAGTTGCTGCCACTGATGCCGTGAGCAAATCTCGGAATCGTTTCGTCGAAGACCGTTTCAATGTATATCTGGTAGTTGGCCTGTCCTAGGATAAGGCTGACGACAATCGACACCATGATTACGCGCGTGATACCTCCACGCGCATCGACTTGACCCCGCATGACCAGACAGCCTTGGATTATTATCCAAAGCGTCACACACGCGACCAGAGGCGCGCTGATCGCCTCTTGGATTTTTTTAAGCACGTTGTGCAGCCCTGACGTAAAGGCCAGATGAAAGATCGTGTGTATGGCCGTGAATGGCGCGGGAATCTTGAAATTCATGGCCTGAGCCTGATTTGTCCCTGATCAGCGCAACTGAGCCGGATGAACTCTGCGTCGTTCACGGGAGGATGTTGAACATCTTGGCGGTGTCCTGGCGTTCGCGACGCTGCGTTGCGGCCTCCTCCACGGCGTGAAGGCTCCCTTGTGCAGTGGCCATCGTCAGCAGACTCGTGGCCTGGACATTTTGGATGATCGCATCGTGAATCTGCTTGAGGACCAGACCGTTGGTCACTGTGGCCTGCACAATATTTCGAGAGCGGGAAAGCTGATCAAGCGTGTCGGCGTTGTTCTTAAGGCGCTTGTCCATTACTTCCAGAGTGTCGGCTGCAAGAGCTGCGGCATTGGCGGCACCAGTGATTTGCCCCTTTAACAGTTTCCCTTCCGCATCGGTGCCGGTGACTATCCTAGTTGGGTCCTGCGCAATGTTACGCGCCATGGTAGAAACTGGCGCCCGAGCATCAAACATCTGCCCCTCCAGTTTGTTGCTCGACGGATAGTGATTTCCTTGGTTCAGTGCACCCAGCAGTCCCGTGACGCCAAATGACGACTTCAGCAACTCAACCATTTCGATCGTGGTAGCGAGCGTCTGGGCTGACTTTATAAGGATCGCCGCAGTGGAACCCGCTGTTAAGGCCGATTGTAATTCTGTTGCCGGGTCGCTGACAATGAATTGCGACCGGGCCTGCGTGCTCAGCAGAAAGGAAGCAGCAATCGTCGTTGCTGCAAGCTTGGCAAATCTCATGAATATTCCTCCGTCAGTCTTGAACTTCGTGATAACGAGCCATGAACTTGTCGAGCCACGCACTTGGGGCATCTCCGTGCTGGTCACGAAGCTGGTCGGCAAAGCGCACGGTGTTGGCCCGCCCCGAGAGCACAGTTACATATTCGCGCATCTGGCCAAGATCGAATTCGCAAACGACACTCCCGCTGTCGCGCTTGAGCAAAAACTTGCGGCTGCCAATTGCCATTCCCTGGCGGATTGCCTCGAACTCCTGCGTGGTGCACTTCAAGCCATCGACATACGCAGCCCGATCCGCCGTCGGTGATGGGTAGAAAATCTTCGTCATGCATTGTGCAACGAGACTGGCTCCGAGGGGCGATTCAAGCACGTGTTCAGGCTGCTGCGTTGCGAGTATCAACATCCCGTTGTTCTTGCGGACTGTGAGCAAGAACTTGTCGATAACAGCCGAGAATTGGGGGTTAAGCAGATAGAAGCGAAATTCGTCGCAGCTCATGACGAACCGGCGGCCATCGACAACAGCGCCCACGCGGTGCAGAAGATATGCGGCGGCCGGCGCACAGACCTCCTCAAATTCCAGGAGCTGTGTCATGTCGAAGCCCGTAATGGAGGCATCCAGCCTTACTTCGTCGACATCGCCGTCAAAGGCCCATCCAAGCGCATTCCCTCTACACCACCGCTGCAGCCGCGCTCCTGCGCCCTCGGAGGCGCCGTGCAGTAGGAATTCGCGCAGGCCCGCAATTGAGCGCATGACGGGTTCGAACGAAAGTTGACGAACAATGCCACGTTCCAGTCGACGGCTTTCCTCCGGCGAGATCGGGCCACGGCCGTCACTCTCGATTAGAGCCACCAGCCATTCGCGCAGAAAGTCCAACGAGGCGGAGGTATTGTCCAGTCCACGCAGAGGGGCCAAGCCGCTCGGAGCGCCTCTGCGCAACGCTAGATATGTCCCTCCGGTGGCTCGCACCAGCAGTTCACCACCCCGGTCCTTATCGAAAAAGACGATGGCACCATCGCGATCGAGCATGCTTTGCTCAAGCATCGCGAGGATAAAGGTCATCAGCGTCGTCTTGCCTTTGCCGACAGGCCCGAATATCGCCGTCATGCCGACGTCATTCTCATGGGGGATGTAGTCGAAAGAAGTTCCACCGTTGGTGCGAAAGCGCGCAACAGCTTTGCCCCAGTGGCCGGAAATGGAACCACTTGGGAAGTTCTCAAAAGAGACAAGCCCGGCAAAATTGTGCGAGGTGATCGCGCCGGGGCGCGTGCGCCACTTGTTGTTCCCCGGAAGTTGGGACCAGTACGCGGCCTCCATGCCGATACCCTCTTGGACGATAACGGCGCCCGCGTCGGCCAGCCTTGCGCGGGCATTTGCTGCCCGATCTGCAAGGCTGTTGAGGCTGTCGGCATAGACGCACAGACTCAAATGATGTGAACCCATGACGAACTCGTTACTTGCCAGTGCGTCCTCTGCTTCGGCCAGTTCATTGATCTGGGTGAGAGCCTTGTCGCCGGCGCTCGTCATCTGGCTGGACTTAAGGCTAAGCTTCGCATGAGCTTGTGGCCGAGTGAGGAAGGAAAAGCTCTGGCTGAGGACAAGCGGGAAATTGGCGGACAGCAACGGATTTAGCATGCCTGGCCGTGTCTTCGCCGGATATTCACGGAACGAAAACAATGACCCCACCGAGCTACCGCCGGGACTTCGAATCTCAAGCGCCCGCTTCCCGCAGATGACCTGGTCAGTGTAGATCGAGGCGCCAAGTGAGCCGGTAACCATCGGAACCGGAAGAAACCGGCAAGTCATTATCAGCCGAAGTGCCTCACCGATTTCGGTGAAGAGCACGTCGCCTTTCTCACGAATACCCAACCGGCGCAGACCGTAACCGCCGAGTGACCCAGCAATGATCTGCCAGAGGTCCTCCAGGCTTCGCATTTGTGTGGCCAGATCGTTGTCATTGCGCCTGGCGGATTTGGCAATGCGCCAGCCGATCTTGCCGATTGCGGTGCGGGGGAACACGACGACAGTGAGGAAGTGATCGTTGCGAAAGAGCTTGCCCGACAGCACACGGCTCTCGTAGGCCTCGCTTAGACTGCCAGCGAATGCACTTTGAAACTGGCGCGATCCCGGCTCCGGCACATCCTTGTTTCGCACAAGATGAGCGTATAGCGTGACATTGTCATCGGCGATGTTGCGCAAGAGAGTGTTGAACGCGCGGCAGCGCGAGTTGCGCATCTCAGCGTCTTCCAAATCAAAGGGCAGCCCGTTCACGTGTGCCATGGCCATGATCGACCCGTCTTCCAGAAGGACAACCTGGTCACTTAGATGACCGACATATGGAAGATAGATCTCGCCAGATCTTTCGGTCCGGCCACTGGCGCCAAACATTACACCATTCCTCTTCCGCGTTTCGGCACTCTGATCGGATTGGCGCTTACGCTCGCGCCGCCCCACACCTGCCCGTCCACGCTTCTGCCGGCCGTCTGCAAATAGAGGAACGCGACGCTTGCGGCGTTATAGTCACGCTCAACAATCAGCCGTGCTCCGAACCAGAGTGGCACAAGCACGACTTCATAAAGTGGGTTCTTGAGGATAATGATGACGAGCCCCGCCAACATCATCAGCAATCCGGCCAGCGTGAGCGGCACCCCTAGAAACAGTGCGGGGCGTGTCGCCGCCACATAGAGGGTGCTCACTTCTAATCGTCGCTCATCAGCCACCGCCTATGAGCGCCTTGCCCAGGAAACTGGCGCCAAACATGATGACGATCCCTCCAACGACACCCGCAACCAGGCCAAGTGAAGCACGACCGAACATCCAGGAGATACCGATAGCCACCAGCCCGAGCACGGCCAGTGATTGTCCGAAGGGGCCAAGGATGAAGGTGCAGATATTCTGGATCATCTTGGCAGGATCCGTCCCTCCGGTCACCTGGGCCGCGGCTGGCCCGCTGGAGAAGACCGTCCACGCCACGCATGCAGCAGCGGCCGGTACATATTCAGCCGTCATGCGCAGCATGGAAAAAGGAGAAGGAACACGCGCTTTAAGCGCACGGAGTATTCTGAGAGGCTTCATCATTGTAACTCCACGATTCAATCGAATACGAGCTTGTTCGGGCTCGAGGTTTCCAGTTCTTCCGCAGCCTGCCTGCCGGTCGGACCGGAGGGTTCGACCCCGGAGCGGTTTGGCTGATAGGAGCCCCAGATGTCCCAGGACTTTTGGTTGGGCTGCTTTGTATTGGCCTGTTGGCTCTGTTGGAGCAGAGACGGCACGGCTTTGCGACCTGGTGCCTCAAGATGTGACGCATCTCGGGCGGTCGGCTCCAGCATTCGCTCAAAGTGACTTGAGATGTCCTTTGCGGCCGACTCTACCTTGCGTACATAACCGTTGGCGAAGCCACGCGTGACGTCGCCGGTGTTATAGGCCGAGATGGCACGGCGAAGCGCCAGTTGCTGCGCCGGAGCAGTCGTGCCGCCGGCATACCGGCTTTCAAGCAAGTGGCCGGCAGCCGAAAGGGAGGCGCAGGGCTCGAAAGCCTTTTCCGGCGTGAGACTGAGCATGGGAAAGTTCTTGCTGTTTATCTGCATCAATCCAACATCGACAGAATGTTGTGCTTCGAGGCGGTCCTTGATGCCCCGGGTGGCTTCCAGGTGATTTATCCAGCGAAGCTGCTCGCCTGTGGTGTTGTCATGAGCCACCAGCGTTTCAAAGCCACTTTCAATCTTGGCAATCGCGGCAAGGGTGGACGGCGCAACCCAGGGAGCGCATTCGCGCGAAAGGCGATGGAACTCACGGGGCGAAAGTGGCGCGGGCTCGGCCGGAAGTGACATCGACGTCAACAGGGCAATAGCCAGCGGCCAAACTGCAATAAACATTTCCTCTCACCTACCTTTCCAAGCCGCCGGACAGCTTCTTGCCCTTCCGGCACGCTCTTATCGGGGAGGTTTGTTACTGTGTGATGTTCAAGTTAAGCCTTTTGGTATCAATTGAAACAAAAGACATTTGTTCAGGGCGAAGGCGCTGGGCTGAGTTGGCAGCAGTATGATGAGCATGCGGAACTTCTGGAAGGAGCCGGAACAATCGCAGCCGAGGTGGGCATAAAGGCCGTCCATGCCCAAGGTCACAGAGTGACGCTGGGGAACCTCGTTCAGCTGTTCGGCGGTGCTCTGAAATGAGGTGATCATACAAGATCCCATCGGCAGAAAACCGCAGGCCTTTGACGGAATCCGACGGGCTATCGCCAGCCTCAATCACGAGATTCGATTTTGGCGCTATCGAGTTCGAGGTGCTGCCCGTAACGTGACAGGCTCAATGTGGAGGTCTCGCGTAAGATGAGAAATGTTAGGTCGGACGGTGATCGTTCTCTGCCAAAAAAAGATGCGATGCCGCCGGCCATCTCGGAAGAACCCGGCTTGGCAGGCGACATGCTATTTGGCACAAAACCGCTATAGCGAATCACGTTGGTCCTTACGCCGACGACCTTTCAGGGAGAACGCGGCGCTGCTCAACCACATCGGACTCACACGAGTCGGACGATGTCGATTAGGGCCGCAAGCGCCACATAACGTGACGATCATGCAACCACATTGGAGGCGAGTCGGCACCGTCGAACCCGAATAGTGTGAGCAGGCCCGTATCCAAACTGACAAAACGGGGAATCACGGCGCTTGAACCTGTCTGGCCTCACGGCTGGATGCATGTCGCCAATTCGCGATCGACAAGACCAGCTTTGTTACCGATTTTGGACGACCGAGGCCCTCGTTGCTGGCCGCCTGCAGCCGCGGGTGGGACCAAGGGGCAGCTGTTGTATGTCGGTGCCCTAGAATTGCTCGGCAAACAGCTTAGACCAGTGATTCGAGATTGAAGGTGAGCCGTTGAAACATGTTCTTGTCATCGATGACGATGCCGCAATGCGGCGCCTCATCGCCGAGTACCTCACGATGCATGCCTTGAAAGTAACCGTGGTGCCCGATAGCAAGCAGTTTGACTATGTTCTTGCACATGAGCCAGTCGATCTCGTGATTGTTGACCTTAACCTAGGCCGGGAGGATGGACTTGCGATCGTCCGCAATCTGGCGACAAAGTCGGACGTTCCGATCATAGTGATTAGCGGCGACCGGCTAGATGAGGCGGAAAAAGTGGTTGCACTGGAGCTCGGCGCAACCGATTTCATTGCCAAGCCTTTCGGAATGCGCGAATTCTTGGCCCGCATTCGCGTAGCGTTACGCGAGCGCATTCCGCGAACCAGAGATCAGCGCTCATTTCGCTTTGGGGCCTGGAAGCTCAGCGTCAAGCAGCGGCGACTGATCTGTGAGGTGCGTGGCGAGGTCAAGCTTACCGCATGCGAGTTCAATCTCTTGATGGCGTTCCTGGAGAACCCACGCAACGTGTTATCCAGAGAACGGCTTTTGCTCGCGAGCCGTGTGCGTGGAGAAGAGGTCTTTGATCGAAGTGTGGATGTCATGATCATGCGCCTGCGCCGAAAGCTGGAGGTTGACGCGGCCAATCCTCGCCTGGTCAAAACATCCCGTGGTGCAGGGTACTTCTTCAACGCTGACGTGGATGTCAGCTACGGAGGCACCTCGGCCGCTTGACCGGGAGCTATTCTGGAGTTTCCCGAGTACATCCGCCACCGTGGTGATCGGAAGAAAAATCAAGCTGATCGCCGGCCGCTCGCTACCTGAAGACGGCGCTTCGCGCTACATCGGTTTCGTCCACGGCGATGATCGCGAGCTGCAACGGCGCATTCTCGACCATCCAACAAGCAGGCGTCCAGGCTTACCTTCATCATACCTTCATCACCGACGGTGGGAAGAAGTCTGCTCGCTCGCGGAAATGATTGCACCGGCGAGCGAGCATGCCCTCGATTGATTCCTTATCAGCATGCGCATCACGATCCTTCGCCAGTTCGTGCAAGGGCTCGAAGACCACGACGAGCAGGCCGGACAGGACCTGCTTGAAACCTTGCGCAGGATCAAATGGCATCTCTGGCATCATAACGTCTACTTGCCCGTGACGAACTCGCTGACCAGCATCTCGAAGCAGGCTAGTCTAGCGAACATGCGCAAGTTCCTGACTGCCGTTGGCGGGTTCCAAGCCTACATCGCCTTCCAACAGTGCCAGCCTGAAAAAATTCGGCAAGAGCTCCGGTCTGGAGATTGCGTCAGCGCCTCTGTCGTCGAAAGAGCTGTTCTGCTTGACCCACCCATGGAGCTCAACGTCCCGCGTCGGAGCGCTCTCTGCTTCTGGAGGAAGCCATCAGGTCAGCTCGGGCTTGATCGGGGGCTTGGCTGATGGACGTTGCGGTTGCTTCGCCCAGCTGCCCGATGGCGAGGCTTTGCCGATTATCGGTCTTCTGCCTCTCCCCTGGTCTCAAAAGCGCTGTGTAATGTTCATTGTTGATGATGACGCCCCCGCTGTTCACGCGGTTGCTCCTGTCAAGTGTACTCGTCATCTCGTTCTTGGCCCCGCGCGACTTGCTCAAGTGCTGGTCAAACGGCGCTGACGCGACTTGTCGGGCTTGCTGCTCTTGCAACACGGCGTGTTGCACCTGCGACCCGACTACTCCAAGAGCCTCCGCGCGGACTGCGGCAAGCTCGTGCGGCAAGCGGCCCTGCCTCAGTCGGTTTTGCAGCGCCTGCCGATCGGCGATGAGGTTGTCAAGATGCAGCGGCCGCTGCCGTTCCGGCCACTCTTGGTTCGCCAATCTCTGAACCAGCGCGCGCGTACCGTCCACCACGAAGACGCCGCAATCAACACCGTTGTTCTGCCGGGCCATGGCGGGTGTCACCAAGGTGGTCGCGTCCAGTCTTGCTGCGAGCTCTCGTGCAGGTGCGTCATTGTACCCCCGTCCATCGCGCTGAGGGATCGAGTCGTAGTGATAGGCGACCGCTCTTTCCGGGTCGCGGCGATCAACGAGAAGCAGCGACCAATGCTCAGGGGGTCCCTCATTCTCCACTGTAGCCAAGGGATTGCCACTGTTCACGGGCAGGAACACGAAGTCGGCTGCGACGTCGCTGTGATGATAGATGGACCGCAATGTAAGTTGTGGGTCCCGGTCGGGACGGCGCAGTTGCTGGGAGACCAAGGGATCAACCAGTCGCGTTCGGGCGGCGAGAGCTGGGTGGGCCGCCTGCAGGTTCTGCTCCAGCAACTGGTAATCCCTGCTGATATGGGCGTCATCCAGCAGCTCGGGGCCGAGCACCGCCCCCGGGGGGAAGTTGGACGAAGCTGACGGAAGCGCTCCCATCCGAGCATCGGAGGAGGTGGTCAGATCGACCAACGGAACACCGCGATAGGTGTCTGACAGTCTGGCGGTCGCTGGCGAGGCGGGCCCCCTTGGCGGTACTGCTGCCGCTGCAGCTTCATTCGTCCGACCCCGATCGACCAGCCAAAAGTCGTTGCGCCCTTCCGGCCTCTCGGCGGTGTTTCCGTGGCCTTTGATCTCGTAGTTCCATTCCGGCTTTTCCGCATCCGGCAGGAGGCCATGGCGGTTCAAGAAAGGGAGCATCGCGTCTGGGACGCGTTGGGCTCCATGGGAGAAGCCTTTGGGGACGGCGAATGAAACGTTTATAGAGTGCTCGATCGCAGTCGGGAGCTCAGACCATGCGGTGCGCGCGGCCTCCGCATGCAACCTTCCGATGTGTTCGGACCCTGTCCCTTGAACGGGTAGCCCTTCCAATGGCAATCCACTCAACTGCTGCACGGGGAGCTGCATCGGTACGAGGTCACCGGAAATGCCGATTTCGCTCAGCGGTTGCTGAGTGACGGCGGCTTGCGGCGTATTGAGGGCCCTCTGCCTCTTCGCCGGTGTCAACAGCGCTGTGGAATGTTCATTGTTGATGATGACCCACCCGGTTGGTAGGTGGTCGCCCTGGCCCGGATCCAGTGAGGGCCGGATCTGCTGTTGGCTGGCAGTTAATGCTGGCGGGGCGGCGGCCTCAACCCCGGCGTGCCCAGAGGCGGTCGCTGCGAAAGCGTCCGCCACGATGCTGTTGAGGTCGCCCGGTCCAGCGGGCATCCTTGGGCCGCTGAAAAAAGACGAGGCGGCTTGATCATCCTCCGCTCGCTGAAGCGCTTCGCGGAACCCGTGTTCCAGTCGCAGAAGCTTCTCTGGATTGGTTGGCGATTCGTAAGCTTCATCGAACAGCAGGGCCTCGGCACGCCTATGCGACGCGGCCTCCGCATCGCGAACCCGCTCCAGCGCTAAGCGGAGATAGCGGTCGACTGGAAACAACGTCCCGGCAAATTTGATCCGCGAATCATGATCCAGCCCAGAGATCGTCAGGCCCTGACTTTCAAGCGCCTCAGAAAATCTGCGAAGACTACGACCATAGACAACACGGGTGCTTGAGGCCAAACTGCTGTCACCTGTCACTAGTTCTATGACGCGCGCGTCTGCCTTTGAGGGCACCGGCACCGGCCGCCGGCCAGGTCCAGATGCCGAATAGCCCGGATCATAATATGCACGCAGGACGCTCAACGCCGTCCTCATACCAACGTTTTTCGGAAAGAAAGCATTGACGTGATTGACCAGGGATTGGTGATCTTTTAGATCAGTCGCTAAGCCACGAGCGCCGAGATCATTCGCCAATCGGCGAAGCGCAGAAGAGTATATTCGGAGCGTCGGCGCTTTAGGGTGTTGCTGAGCCGCAGCGTGGCCGATCGCCTTATTAATAACGTCCCGGTGCTCGTCGGATAGATGGGGATAGTGGATAGCAGGGGCGCCCACGGTAACTGAATAGCCCGGCTCATGATACGCACGCAGGACATTCACAGCCTTCTTCATTTCATCGTCGTTCGGAAAGAAAGCATTGGCGTGATCGACGAGGGATTGGTGATTTATTAGATCAGTCGCTTGGCCACTAGCGCCGAGATCATTCGCCAATCGGCGAAGTGTATACGTGTATTTTTGGAGCGTGCTCTCTCTATATTTTTGCTGATCCGCAGCGTGGAGGATCACTTTATCAATAAGGTCCCGGTGTTCGTCGGAGAGATGGGGATAGTGGGCTTCACGGGTGCCACTCGCGACAGGTTCATCTTGGAGCGGGTCGGCCCCGTGCTGCTCAAAGCTCACTTGCGGGGCCTGGCCCGCATCCGGCAAGAGGTTATAGCTGCCCGAGAAAGGGAGCATCGCGTCTGGGACGCGTTGGGCTCCATGGGAGAAGCCTTTGGGGACGGCGAATGAAACGTTTATAGAGTGCTCGATCGCAGTCGGGAGCTCAGACCATGCGGTGCGCGCGGCCTCCGCATGCAACCTTCCGATGTGTTCGGACCCTGTCCCTTGAACGGGTAGCCCTTCCAATGGCAATCCACTCAACTGCTGCACGGGGAACTGCATCGGTACGAGGTCACCGGAAATGCCGATTTCGCTCAGCGGTTGCTGAGTGACGGCGGCTTGCGGCGTATTGAGGGCCCTCTGCCTCTTCGCCGGTGTCAACAGCGCTGTGGAATGTTCATTGTTGATGATGACCCACCCGGTTGGTAGGTGGCCGCCCTGGCCCGGATCCAGTGAGGGCCGGATCTGCTGTTGGCTGGCAGTTAATGCTGGCGGGGCGGCGGCCTCAACCCCGGCGTGCCCAGAGGCGGTCGCTGCGAAAGCGTCCGCCACGATGCTGTTGAGGTCACCCGGTCCAGCGGGCATCCTTGGGCCGCTGAAAAAAGACGAGGCGGCTTGATCATCCTCCGCTCGCTGAAGCGCTTCGCGGAACCCGTGTTCCAGTCGCAGAAGCTTCTCTGGATTGGTTGGCGATTCGTAAGCTTCATCGAACAGCAGGGCCTCGGCA
>NZ_NSGC01000019.1:0-73781 GCF_002294795.1 Mesorhizobium sp. WSM3866
GGCGCCGGCAAGAAGGCCGAGATCCAGGGCCGCGTTGCCCAGATCAAGCAGCAGATCGAGGAGACCACCTCGGACTACGACAAGGAGAAGCTGCAGGAGCGTCTGGCCAAGCTCGCGGGCGGCGTCGCGGTGATCCGCGTCGGCGGCGCGACCGAGGTCGAGGTCAAGGAAAAGAAGGACCGCGTTGACGACGCTCTGAACGCGACCCGCGCGGCCGTTGAAGAAGGCATCGTCCCCGGCGGCGGCGTCGCGCTGCTGCGCGCTTCGCACGCCGTCAAGGCGACCGGCGTCAACGCTGACCAGGCCGCGGGCATCGCCATCGTTCGTCGCGCGCTGCAGGCTCCGGCCCGCCAGATCGCGGCCAACGCCGGTGCCGAGGCTTCGATCGTTGCCGGCAAGATCCTCGAGAACAAGGCTGCGACCTACGGCTTCAACGCCCAGACCGGCGAGTATGGCGACATGATTGGCATGGGCATCGTCGACCCGGTCAAGGTCGTTCGCACCGCTCTCCAGGACGCGGCCTCGGTCGCCGGCCTGCTGGTCACCACCGAAGCCATGATCGCCGAGGCTCCGAAGAAGGAAGCCGCCGGCGGTATGCCGGGCGGCATGCCTGGCGGCGGCATGGGCGGCATGGGCGGCATGGATTTCTAAGAAGTCCATAAAGCACGCCCATCATTTAACATTGCTCAAGCCCGCAAGCGGGCTTGAGTGGCGGCATGGATTTCTAAGAAGTCCGGTCCCACAGCGAATATGGAAAGGGCGGCAGACATGTCGCCCTTTTTGTTTGGCATGCGGGCAGCCGGTCCAAAGGCGGGCTTCTATACTGTTGCGAAGTGTTGCGATTGGCGAAGGCCCGCGCAACAGCCGATCTCCCCTCTTGAGGGGGAGATGCCCGGCAGGGCAAAGGGGGTCCCGCGCATAAGGCTCCGGCGACGACTCCCTTGCAACGAAGGCGCTGGCGCTCCAACGCGCGGCGACCCCCTCTGTCGCCTTCGGCGACATCTCCCCTCAAGGAGGGAGATCAGCAGCGCCAGCGCCAGCGCTCGGCCATCCCTGCGTCAACCTGATCCGCGTCGCGGACGGGCGATAGTCGAGGCGATGGGCTATATCACGGTTCGCTTACCGATCCGCCAGCGCCAGCTTGGCCCCCAGCATGACGAAGGCGCCGGCGAAGGTGCGGCGCATCCAGGTCAGCACCATCGGCCGCGACACGACATGGCTGCGCACCGAAGCCGCGAACACGCCGTAGACGACGAAGACAAGGAAGGTCATCAGCATGAACACGCCGGACAGCTCCAGCATCCTGGCGAAAGCGTGCGGCTCGGTGGTGCTGACGAATTGCGGCAGGAAGGCGAAGAAGAAGATCGACAGTTTTGGGTTCAAGATGTTGACCAGGATGCCGGAGGTGATCACCTTGCGGGCAGAGCGCGGCGCGACGTTCTGATCGAGAGCAATACTGCCTTTCTCCTTCAGCGTGATCCAGGCCATGTAGAGCAGATAGGCGACGCCGAGATATTTCAGCGTCTCGAAGGCGACTGCGCTTGTGTGCAGCACTGCCGCAAGGCCGGTGATGGCCGCCGCCATGTGCGGGATGATGCCCAGCGTGCAGCCGAAAGCGGCGATGATCGCGGCGCGAGCGCCGCGCGAGAGGCCGGCGCTCAGCGTGTAGAGAACGCCGGTGCCGGGCGAAGCGACGATAATCAGCGACGTCAACAGGAATTCGATGCTCACAGTTTCCTCCACGGCCCTGCCCGGCGCGGAAGGTATCGGGAGGTCCGAGCGTGGGCAAGCGGGGAGAGAGTAATCTCCCACTTGTGGTCCCCTCGCGAGGAGATGTCGCCGAAGGCGACAGAGGGGGCTCGCCTCGTGTAGAGCGCGGCCTTTTCCGCGACGCGATCACGTTGGCGATTTATGTGAGACGACCCCCTCTGACCGCTTCGCGGCCATCTCCCCCTCGAGGGGGGAGATCACGCTCTCCGCCGCCAGCCCATGGGCGGCCCTTGCCATCAGGCAGTCGTCGCCGCCGGGCATGCAGGCGCGGCAGACATGCGGGCGGGCTTCGTAAATCGCGCAGGCCGTCTGCTTGCCCACCTCGCCGCGAAGCGCGGCGCAGCGGCCGTCCTCGCAGCGCATGCCTGACAGGTCGGTCGCGACCAGCTCATCGGGGATGCGGTCGAGCTCGGCATCCTCTTCGGTCGAAAAGCGCGGCCAGTCCGCCGAATAGGCGCAGCAGGCGCCGCAGCTCTGGCAGTCGAAGGCGGCTGATGCGTCAAGCAGGGTCAGGAAGGGTCGGTCGTGCGGCAAGGCTATCCTCATGCTGCCAGTGCCCTTAGCACGGAGCCGGGAGATGCGCCGCATCCGGCCGAGCAAAAAATTTTTGTTTTGCCAGGAACCTTTTTCCTGCCTGGCAGTTTTGGGCCTGTCGTCAGCAATTCATGAGCAATCGAGAAAAACTGACGACAAAAGACGCCTCCCGCGCCCTGAAAAAGCGCGAGAGGCGTTTTCTATTGGCCTTACATGATTGTGCCCATCATCGGCAGGATTTCATAGCGGAAGCCGCGGCCGGAACGCGCCACAGGGTCGCCCTCGGTCACGGCCCTGGCCTCGGCTTCGGTGCCGACCTGCAGGATCAGAAGCCCCCACGGTCCGGCTGGATCGGCGACTGGGCCCGCAATCATCATTCTGCCTTCACGAAGCAGGCCGCGCAGATAGTCGGCATGCGCATTCATCAGCGCCCTCTCCTCCTCCGTCAGGGTCAAGGCGAAATCCGGACGCGGCGGAATCAGCCGGCAATGGAAGACCGAAGGCGACCTGGCAGCCGTCTCCTTGGCAAGGAATTCGTCCAACCAGCCCAGCACGCGCTCCCAACCGGAACCGTGATCGCGGCAGGAGTCCCGTCGCGACCCGAAGCCGTCATGGCGCAGCGTCAGCCGGGTGCCGTTCTCGACGGCTTCGAGCGTATAGGTGACGGTGGTGAGGTTATCGCCGTCCCAGGGCGCCTTCCAGGTCATCACCAGACGATGCGGCGGCTCGACCTCGAGATACTCGCCGGCGACATGGAAGTCCTGCCCGTCCGCGCCCTTGCCTTCCGAGCGCCAGGCGCCGCCCGGCCGGACATCGGCCGTGTGCTTCGTCGTCCGGTACATGTTGTCGGCGCCCCACCAGAGCGGGATCTGGTCCTCAGCGGTAATGGCGCGGAAGACGCGCTCCGGCGGCACGGCGATCGTCACCGTGGCAAGGATGGTACCGGCGGAAATGTCGGCGATCGCGCGCGGCTTGTCTTGGATGGCCATCATTCATTCTCCAGGTAGGATTTGAGATTGCCGAGGCTGTGCTGCCAGAAGTCTCGGTAAGGCAGGATCCAGTCGGCGACATCCTTCAATTCCGCCGGCTCCAGCCGGTAGACTCGCTCGCGGCCCTGCCGCTGCTCGGAAACGACGTTGAGCTCGCGCAGTATCCTCAGATGCTTGGAAATGGCCGGCCGACTCTGCGAGAAGGCGGACGCCAGTTCGTTGACCGGCGCGGGGCCCTGCCGCAGCCGGTCGAGGATGGCGCGCCGCGTCGGATCGGCGATGGCGCGGAAGACGGAACGGTCGTGCTCAGCCTGCGGCATAATGCGTATCCATTTGGTTACATATTATGCCGAATTCGGTCGCCGGTCAATTATCCTCGACCGGTGTGCTTTGGCGCAACGGAACCGCGAAGCACTCCGGCCCGTTTCTCCTCGCGAATTGGATCTCCGGGAGATGCGGAGATGGTGAACATGGACCAAATAGTGGGCTTGGCGAAGCAGATCAAAGGTTCGATCCGGCAAGCCATAGGCAAGGCCGCCGGCAACCGGCCGATGGAAATCAGGGGCATGGCGGACAAGTCGGCAGGCCAGGTGCAGAAGGCCTGTGGCGACATGAAAGCCATGCTCAAAAAAGCGATGTGACCAGCAGGCCCCGCGGTCAGATCTCGAACGCCCGGCACGGGCTGTCCGTCATGCCGACAGCGGCGTGATGCGGCAGGCCGCACGGAACTCAAACATTGCCCGTTCGTTGTCGTGGCGGATGCGGTTGGCGCATCCCGCTCCTATTCCAGGCCCAGGAGATGCGGATATGGTGAACAGGCATCAAGTTGCCGGCATCGCCAAGCAGGTAAAAGGCAGGCTGAAGCAGGCGGCCGGCAAGGCCACCGGCAGCCGGCGCTTGCAGGTGGAAGGCATGTCCGAAAGAATCGCCGGCAGGGTGCGCAAGGCCTATGGCGACGTGAAGGACAAGGCTCGCAAGGCGCTCTGACTCCATACGCCGCGAGGCAATGGCCGACCCGCGCGCCGGCCTGTTCGTCTTTGAGCGCCGACGGCGTCAACACCGCAGAACAGCTCGAACAACAGGCCTGGACAACTCTACCCGGCGTGCTTTCTCCCTTCAGGTGGCCCAGCTTTTGGTGAAGGCGTTGGTGAAAACGACCTCGCCATGGTCGCCGGCCGCCTCAGCCAGGACGACGTCCATGTGGTCATCGGTCACCCGCGCCAGCGCAAAGCCGCCCATGAAGGCCGCCTTCGGCTTGACGAGGTCGAGCCCGTCGCGCCGGTAGATCATCGGCACTGCGTGCTGATGGCCGTGAAAAATGGCGATCACATTATAACCCTTCAGCGTGGCGAGAAGCGCCTGGCGGTCGGCGTCGCCCCACCAGTGCGGGCGGCCGGCGCCGCCTTCGCCATAGGTGCGCTTCACTGGATCCCAGCGCTCGACCGAGAAGGTGTCCCAACCATAGTGCTGGAAGAGAATCACCGGACGGCCGTCGCCGGCATAGGTCGCCAGATCCTGCTTCAGCCATGGCAGGCTGCCTATCGCGTCATGGCCGGTGTCGCCGGCGAAGCGATGCGTCTGGACGAGGTGCAGGCCGCCCCAATCCCAGGAATAGCAATCGGTGTCGACATCGTAATTGGTCGCCGGCACCGGCGGCTTGAAGAAAACGCCGGGGCGATGATTGACTTCGACATAGTCGCGCATCTCGCGACGGTACCAGTCGACATGGCGCGTCGGCCCATTCTGGTCGAGATCGTGATTGCCGAGCCCGACATAGACCGGGACATGCACGCGATCAGGGCCGATGCCTTGCTGGTAGCGCTGGCTGAACTGCAGAAGCTGCGTGCCTTCGCTCGGCTCAGTGATCTGGCCGCCGCCATCGTCGGTGATGTCGCCCCCGGTGACGACCCCGAGCGGCGTGCCGATGCGTGTGCCGGCCGAGCGCAGGCCGGTGGCAGCGCCGTTGATCTCGGCCGGCCACTCTTTGTCGTCGATTGCGTTGAGCGCGGCCACATTGCGCAGCAATGCCGCATCGGTCTTGCCTTCCTGCTCGCAATGCGGGCTGAGCCCGGTCGCCATGCGGCAGGCATGGATATCGGCGATGAACAAAAAGGTGGCGTCAATCGGCTGGATAGGCTGGCCAGTCTGGGCGAAAGTGGTGTCCGGCAGGGCGCAGGTCGCGGCAAGGCCGGCCACCCGGGCCAGGAAATCGCGCCGGGACAAGAATGCTGAGGATAAGCGATTCATCATCGCGCCATTGGAACATTTTCAGCGCCGGATCGTCCAGATTGGCGGCTCTTTTCAAGCATTGGTTGAATTCGTGAAGGGCTCTTTGGGTCGACAGCGCAGAGAGGGTCTGTCATTCCTTCCAGAACACATTTCCAGGGGAGAAGGCATGAAACCCGTGACGACCTGTGTGGCCCTCTCCATGCTTGCCCTCACCGGCACCGCCGAGGCGGCCGACTGCGTGGACGCCAAATCCGCCAAGGCCGGCTTCGTGCTGGAGAAGCCCGGCATCCGCAGCGAGTTCCGGCCGGCGCCGGGCGGCATGGTCGCGGTCGCCAACAACTACCAGTCGCAATCGCCGCAGACGCAATATCTTTACGCCGGGCTGATCGAGATTTTCCGCGATAGCGACACGGGCCGGCTGTCAATGATCCCGCTCGGCGACCTCAAAAAGCTCTTCCCGCTGAAGGCCGGTGCCAAGAGCAAGACCGAGTTCGTGCGGCTTTCGGCGAAGAAGGCGCCGAAGGGCACCGAAACACTGGCTTTAAGCGTCAAGGGCAAGGACACCTACAAGCTGGGCGACTGCAAATACACGGTGCTGACGGTGAAAGAGACGCTGACCGGCGATTCCGGCACGGTGATCGACAGCTTCACCGCGCTCTATTCGCCCGACCTGCAAGCGGTGCTGGCGCGGCGCTACGACGAGGGGACGAGCGCGCAGAGCGAAGTGGGGTTCGAGACGATCAAGCCGCTGAGGGAGTGAAGGCTGCCTTTAGTCAGGGACTTACGATGATCCTCATACCGGCATCAGCGGATTGCCTGCTGCCGCACCACCCTGCGGCGTCGTCTGGCGGGCGAACCGTTCTGTGATGGCGGGGGCTCGACCCGCTCCAAACCCTCCAGGCACTGCCGCAACACACCGGCATCCTGCTCGGCCTTGGCCATCGACATGGCGCCGGAGTAAGCCGCCACCGTCAGCGCGGCAAAGCGGTCGGGATCGGTCCCACCTTCCCGGCCGGCCTCCTGATCGGCGCGCACCTTGTCGGAGATCGCCCGCCGCCAGCCGGCGAAGATATCGGCCAACGCAATACGGAAATCGGGATCGGCGAGCGACAGCTCATGCGCCAGATTGTTGAGCGGGCAGCCGCGCACATAGCCCTGCTGCTCGAGCGCGGCCGCTACCGCCTCAAACACGGCGCGCACGCCCTTGCGCGCCGAAGGCGCCGCCCGCACCGGCTCGATCCAGGTCTCCTCAACCGCGGCCGCCACCCGCTCCTCGATCACCGCCAGCGCCAGCGCCTTCTTTGTCGGGAAATGATGGTGCAGCGCGCCGCCGGTGACGCCGGCCGCCGCCATCAGGTCGCCGAGGCTCGAGGCGTGGTAGCCGCGCGCCTGGAAGCAATCTTCCGCCACGTCGAGCACGCGCCGCCGCATGCCCTGCGGATCGTTGGTGCGCTTCTTGCGCATCGCCACCTCCACCTTTCCCCGTCGGAGAGAAGGGGAAGAACGTAGCATATTGACAAAATAGGACAACCGGTCTGTTTATAAACAGGATGAACACCCTGTTTTCGAGAGTCTAGCCATGAACAGACCTTCCCGCCTTGCGTCGCCGATCGTGGAGCTCAGGCAATACACATTGAAACCCGGCGATCGCGAAACGCTTATCGCGCTGTTCGACCGGGAGTTCATCGAGAGCCAGGAAGCCGTGGGCATGACCGTTATCGGCCAGTTCCGCGACCTCGATCGTCCCGACATGTTCGTCTGGCTGCGCGGCTTCGCCGACATGGAGGCCAGGAGGAAAGCGCTCACCGCTTTCTATGACGGCCCGGTGTGGGCCGAGCATCGCAACGCCGCCAATGCGACGATGATCGATTCCGACGACGTGCTGTTGCTGAAGCCCGCGTGGCCGGACGCCGGCTTCGACCTGTCGAGGCGGGAGCGGTCGACCGTGAGCGAAGGCGAAAGCAAAAGTGCGCAGCCTCACTTAGACGGCATTGTTGAGATTTCGATTCATCATTTGCGCCACGGCATGGAAACCGGATTCGCCGAGCGTTTCCGGGCGAAAATGGTTCCGCAACTGACGGCGAACGGTGCCCGGCTGCTCGGCGCCTTTGTCAGCGAGCATGCCGAAAACACTTTTTCGCGGCTGCCGGTGCGAGCCGGCGAAAATGTCTTCATCGTCGTCGTTGGTTTCGGCGACGCCCATGCGAACTATCGAAACGACCTTGGCGCTTCCCCGGCATGGCAGGCGGTTCGCCAAATCATGCAGGCTGCTTCGACGAAGCCGGCAGAGATGTTGCGCCTCACGCCTACGGCCCGATCGCTGTTGCGGTAGTCACTCGGCTGGCAGCACGTCGGCTATTGCCTTGGCGACGAAGGCCGGGTCTTCCCAATGCGGGTTGTGGCCGCAGTCCTGCGCCCAGACGAGACGCGATCCGGCAAGCGCCTCGGCCAAAGCCTCCTGGTGCGCTTGGCCGAAGAGCGGATCGCAGGCGCCGGCAATGATCAACGTCCGGACCCGCACGGCCCGCGCCGCCGCGGTCAGATCCGTCCGGCGGATTTCTTCGAGAATGGCGCGCCAGCGCGCCGCCGGCATCGCCGAAGCGTCCGCCGCCAGGCCGGCAAGAAGGGCCCGCGGCACGCCGGACCCGCAGGCGTGCCACCAGTCGTAGAACGGATCAGTCGGCGAGATCGGGTCGCGCAGTTCCGCCACGCCGTCAACCAACGGATGGTCCGGCGCGAAATCTGCCTTCAGCGCCCCGGCCAGGATGACCAGCCCGCCGACCAGTTCCGGATGCCGCGCGGCCACCTGCATGGCGACCATGCCACCCAGCGAATGGCCGAGAACGACCGGCCGGGCGAGCCGCAGGTTGCGGATCAGCCCGGCGACATCGTCGGCGAAATCGGCGATGCCAAAGCCCCTGCCCGCCTGCGAGGCGCCATGGCCGCGCAGGTCCGGCATGACCAGCCGCCGCGCGGAAAGATGCGGCGCCAGCAACGAGAAACTGCGGCTGGTGTCGGTGAAGCCGTGCACCAGGACGAGCGGCGGTTCCGAGCCGGCGACCTCGACATAGGCGAGGTCGAGGCCACCGACATCGACGAATCGCTTGCGGCCGGCCCAGGCGTCCTGCTCGCCCCCCTGTCCCGACAGATCCAATGCCGCGGGCCTCACAGTCCAAGCTTTTCCTTGACCGCGGCGAGGCCGGGCTTGCCGTCGAAGGTGGTGACGCCGGCAAGCCAGGCGTCGACACGATCCTTGTTGAGCGTGATCGACTTAAGCGCCGCTTCCTCCGGCTTCATGCCGTCATTGATGAGGTAGCCCATGCCGACATTTTCCAGATCGATGTCGAAGGCAAGGTTCTTCAGGAACTGCGCCACGTTCGGGCACTCCTGCAGGAATCCCTTGCGCACCTGGGTCGTCACCGTCGCGGCGCCGAAATTCGGGCCGAAGAACTTGTCGCCGCCGGTCAGATACTTGAAGTCGTACATCGTGTTCATCGGATGGGGCGCCCAGCCCTGGAAGACGATGAACTGCTTCTCCTTGATCTCGTAGCCGACCTCCGAGAGCATGCCGGCTTCGCTCGATTCGACCACCTGCCAGCCGTCGAGCTGGAACTGAGGATCGGCGATAGCATCCATCATCAGCTGGTTCGAGCCGGGCTCGATGCCGTACATCTTCTTCCCGAACTTGTCGGCGAATTTGTGCAGGTCGGAGAGATCCTTGACGCCGGCTTCCCAGACATAGGTCGGCACGGCGAAGGTGTATTTGGCGCCGACCAGATTGACCCGCACATTCTCGATCGAGCCGTCCTTCCTGTAAGGCTCGTAATAAGTGACCATCGCCGGATCCCAGTAGCCGAGGAACAGGTCGAGGTCTTTGTTCTTCATGCCTTCGTAGATGACGTTGATGCCAAGCACGTCGCTCTGCGGCTCATAGCCGAGCACCTGGAGCAGGACCTTGGCCACGCCCGTCGTGAAGGCGAGATCGTTCCAGCCGGGCTCGGCCATTCGCACCACCTTACATTCCTCCGCCTCGGCCGCCTGAACGGTTTGAGCGGCCACCATCAAGGCAGCGAGACAGACGCCATTCGCAAGCAAGCGCACCATTCCGGTTCTCCTCTGTTGACCATTTGGTCATGTTATTGTCCCAGCGGTCAATGATTGATCTGAGCGGGCGAAAATGTCAACATGGATTCGCAAACATGGATCGATCCGGTGAAGCTCACACGTCTCAGCGACATACGCCGCAAGGAGTTGCGGCAAGCGGCCTTTGCGGTGCTCGAGCGCGAGGGCATTGCCGGCGCCACCTTGGAAAAGGTCGCGGCCCAGGCCGGCGCCTCGAAGGGCATCGTGCTGCACTATTTCCGCAACAAGCAGGAACTGTTCGAGCACGCGATGCGCGAAGCCAATGCCGTGCTGTGCAACGCGGTGGTGGCGCGCCTCAAGCGGGCACGGACGCCGATGGAGCGGCTGGACGCGGTGATCGAGGGCAATTTCGAGGAGCACTTGTTCCTGCCGCCGCTCTGTCACGCCTGGCTGTCGCTGTGCGCCGAGGTGCCGCGCGACGAGAAGCTGGCGCGCATCCAGCGAGTGATCCACGCGCGCATGCGCTCGAACCTGTTGTCCGGCCTGCGCGGCCTCGCATCGCCGGAGTTGGCCGCGGAGATCGTACTCGGCGTCACCGCTCTGATCGACGGGCTGTGGCTCAGGCTTGGCCTGCAGCCGGGCAGCGTGTCGCGCGCGCAGGCGGTCCGCCAGGTCAAGGACTATGTCGCGGGGCGGCTCGCGCTGCGCCAGCCCGCGGCCATCGGCCTGGCGGCCGGATAACAGAGTCTACTCTCCGACCTCATCCTCCAGGTTGCGGAAGCCGAGCGCCTCGACTTCCACCAGGATCTGCTCGCGGATCCAGCGATGCGGCGCCTCGTCGTCATGGCGGGCGTGCCAGTACATCCTGACCGCCGGCGAGGGAATCGAGATTGGCGCCCCGTAGATGCCGAGCGGCAAGGATTTCGCCGCCACCGCCGCGAACTGCATTGGAACGGCCGCCAGATAGGGTCCGCTCGCCACGGCCAGCGCGACCGCCTGGAAATGCGGCAAGGCAAGCGTGACCCGGCGCGTCCGGCCCATCTTCCCCAGCGCGTCATCGGTGAAGCCCGACATCGAGCCGTCGATGGAGCGCAGCGCGTGCGGCAGCTCGCAGAAGAGATCGAGCGGCACCTGCTCGCCTTCGGCGATGCCGGCCCGATTGAGCGCTGCATTGCCCTTCGCTGCGATGACGGCGAAGGGCGAGCCGAACAGCGGTACGCTGGAAACCCATTCGGCGACTTCCAGGGGACGCTCCAGCGCCACGTCGATTTGGTCCTCCTGCAACAGTTTCGAGACGTCGCCGATGGCGCTGTCGAGGAAGCGGAACGACACTGATGGCGCCACCGCCGCGATGCGCGCGGCAAAGGGCGGCATCAGGAGCATGGAAAAGAAATCCGCGCCCATGAAGGTGAAGGTCCGCTCCAGCCTGGCCGGATCGAAGTCCTTCGCCGGCTGGAAAGCACGCTCGATCTCGCGCAGCGCGGCACGCACAGGCCCGGCCAGGCTTTCGGCGCGTGGCGTCGGCACCATGTCGTTGCCGCGCCGCACGAAGAGCTGGTCGTTGAGCGTATGCCGCAGGCGGTTGAGCGCGGCACTCACCGCAGGCTGGCTGAGGCCGATCTGCTCGCCGGCGCGCGTCACGCTTTTCTCGCGCAAAAGCGCGTCGAGCACCCTCACAAGGTTGAGATCGAGCGCGTTCAAATTCATCGCATCAATTCAGTCCATATGATCATTCGATTTCCATCTCCCACGCGTCGCTGGTTAGTTCGCCGTCGACGCCGCTTCGCCGGCCCAACACAAAGCAGAGACACCATGACAATGATCAACCGGACCATCGCAGGCAAGGAACTCCTTTGGTTCAACAACACGCTCGTCGCCATCCAGGTCTCTTCGGCCGACGGAGAGGACGGCATCTGCGTCATCGAGCATCGCCTGCCCTATGGCGATTCCCCGCCGCTGCATATGCACCGCAACGAAGACGAGGTATTTCACATCCTCGAAGGACAAATGCGTTTCCAGATCAACGGCCATGAGCGGGTCGTGGGCGCGGGCGAAACCGTCATCGCGCCGAAGGGCCTGCCGCATACATACAGGGTCGAATCTCCGCAAGGCGCGCATACGCTCACCGTCACGCGCGGCTCGGATTTCGAGACGATGGTGCGCCTGGCGAGCCGCCCCGCCGAACGGCCGGACCTGCCGCAGCCGGGGGCGCCGACGCCCGAGATGATGGCGACGCTGATGAGACTCTGCGCCGAGAACGGCATCGACATCGTTGGACCGCCGATGGAGGGCTGATCTGGCCCACAAGGGGGAGATCGGCAGCCCCCTTCAACCGATTTGCATCTTCCTCGCCCGCAATCTCCGCTTGAAGGGTTTTGTGCAACGCGATACGCCCTTGCGCAAATCGACAGACCGGAGATTTCCCGTGAGCGCTGAGAAGACCAGAACCGAAACCGATACATTCGGTCCCATCGAGGTCGCGGCCGACCGCTACTGGGGCGCGCAGGCGCAGCGTTCGCTCGGCAATTTCAAGATCGGTTGGGAAAAGCAGCCGGCCTCGATCGTGCGCGCACTGGGCATCGTCAAGCGCGCCGCGGCCGAAGTGAACATGGAGATGAAACGGCTGGATCCAGCCATCGGCAAGGCAATCGTGGACGCCGCGCAGGAAGTGATCGACGGCAGGCTCAACGACCATTTCCCGCTCGTGGTCTGGCAGACCGGTTCGGGCACGCAGTCCAACATGAATGCCAATGAAGTGATCTCCAACCGGGCCATCGAGATGCTCGGCGGCGTGATGGGCTCCAAGAAGCCCGTGCACCCGAATGACCACGTCAATATGAGCCAGTCGTCAAACGACACCTATCCGACGGCCATGCATGTCGCCTGCGCCGAGCGGGTCGCGCATCACCTGATCCCAGCGCTCCACCATCTGCACAAAGCGCTCGACGCCAAGGCCCGCGCCTTCAACCACATCATCAAGATCGGCCGCACCCACACGCAGGACGCCACACCCCTTACGCTCGGCCAGGAATTCTCCGGCTACGCCGCGCAGGTCGCGTCGTCGATCAAGCGCATCGAGCAGACGCTGCCCGGCCTGCAGGAACTGGCGCAGGGCGGCACCGCGGTCGGCACCGGGCTCAACGCGCCGGTTGGCTTTGCGGAAAAGGTGGCGGACCGGATCGCCGCCATCACCGGCATCGCCTTCGTCACGGCGCCGAACAAGTTCGAGGCGCTCGCAGCACACGATTCCATGGTGTTCTCGCATGGCGCGATCAGCGCGGCGGCCGCCGCGCTCTTCAAGATCGCCAACGACATCCGCCTGCTCGGTTCAGGCCCGCGCTCGGGCCTCGGCGAGCTGTCGCTGCCGGAGAACGAGCCGGGCTCGTCGATCATGCCGGGCAAGGTCAACCCGACGCAGTGCGAGGCGCTGACGCAGGTCTGCGTGCAGGTGTTCGGCAACAATGCCGCGCTAACCTTCGCCGGCAGCCAGGGCCATTTCGAGCTCAACGTCTACAACCCGCTGATGGCCTATAATTTCCTGCAGTCGGTGCAGCTGCTTGCCGACGCTTCCGTATCCTTCACCGACAATTGCGTCGTCGGCATCGAGGCGCGGGAAGACAACATCAAGGCGGCGCTGGAGCGCTCGCTGATGCTGGTGACGGCGCTCGCCCCCACCATCGGCTACGACAACGCCGCCAAGATTGCCAAGACCGCGCACAAGAACGGCACCACGCTGCGCGAGGAAGCTCTCGCCACCGGGCTGGTCAGCGAGGCCGACTACGACCGGCTGGTGCGGCCCGAGGACATGACGCATCCGGGGTAGTTCTCGCGGCGCGGACAGGCCAAAGGGGTCGTCGTACCAGGGCGAAGACGACCCGATCGGGCGTTTCGGCTAGTCCCCGAGGTCTGCGACTGCAACCCCAACCGATAGTTTGGCTATTTTGCGGGGGCACAATTTACTCGTTAATCCCAATCCGCCGACACGATTTTCGCGCGCGTCCGACGGTCACCGAAACATACTGCCTGTGAACAATGTGTCGCCGCATCGGCGGCTTTGGTGAACAGTCTTCGTCGTCTATCTGACTGGGCATTCAACACGATTCGGAGACTCGCCAATGTCCATCAACACTTCCGCCGCCGGTACCAGCATCGCGTCCAACAGCGCCACCACCATCCTGCTCGGCCGTATCCTGCTCGCCGTCATCTTCCTGCTTTCCGGCTTCGGCAAGCTTACCGCCATTTCCGGCACCGCCGGCTATTTCGGCGCCCTCGGCCTGCCGCTTCCGACCGTGACGGCCGTCGTGGTCGGCCTCATCGAGCTGCTCGGCGGCCTTGCCATTCTTGTCGGGTTCCAGACGCGGATCGCCGCCTGGTTGCTCGCCATCTTCACGATCGCTACCGGCCTGGTTGCTCACACCGGCTGGGCCGACCAGATGCAGATGATCCAGTTTCTAAAGAACCTCGCCATCACCGGCGGCTTCATCCTGCTCGCCTCCTCCGGCGCCGGCGCCTATTCGATCGACGCCAAGCGCGGCTGATCTCCTTCCCCTCCCAAGCTGAAATTGGCGGCGCGGAATTTTTCGCGCCGCTTTTTCGTTTTTCGATTGCAGGCGTACACTGCACCGAGAGCCGGTGCATTCCCGGATACCGGCAAGGGAGGTGGGCCATGAACCGCAACGCGTTGCTTCTCGCCTCGCGGCTCCTGCTTGCCGCGCTGTTCGTGCCCTCGGGCTTCCAGGTGCTGACCAACATATCCGGCACGATCGATTACTTCACCGGCCTCGGCCTGCCGCTACCGACCCTGGCGGCCTGGGGCACCGGCCTGTTCGAGCTGATCGCCGGACTTTTGATCCTTGTCGGTTTTCAGACGCGGATCGCGGCGCTGCTGCTTGCCGCCTTCACTATCGTCGCCGGCTTCATCGGCCATTTCGGCCAGGGCGGCGAGGATGCGACCTTAGCCTTCATGCACCGGCAGATGCTGATGAAGGACATTGCCATTGCCGGGGGCTTCCTGGCGCTCGCCATGGCCGGGGCCGGCGCATGGTCGGCCGACGGCCGCCCCTTCGGCGTCGGTGCCGAGATCACCTGAGCCGTCACTTGACGGAAATGCTTGGCCCGCCCTCGACCGCCAGCACCAGCCGGCGGTTGGTGATGCGCGCCAGCTGCGCCAGACGCCCGGCGGGTCGTTCGCCATAGAGGTCGGCAAGCGACGCCGGCAGCACCAGCGCAAGCGCACCGTTGCCGCGGCTTTCCCATTTCAGCCGCGGCATGACCCCGGGCATCGCCGCCGTCAGCAGGTAGACCACACGCATCATTGCCGCCAGCGCACGGGCGCGCTCGAGCATGCGCGGCGGCGCCAGGGTCTTGATCTCGGGCGCGATCGCATCGTTGAAGATGCCGTCATGGCGATAGGCGTTGGTCAGGGCCAGATAGGCGCGGCCAGGATGGTCGACGCCGATAAAGGACGCATGCGCGATGATGTTGAGCGACTGCTGGCCGCGATATTCGGGATGCGCCCGCCAGCCGATATCGGCAAGCAGGCAGGCGGCGTGGCGGTAGCGCGCCTCATCCACCGTCTCGTCGATGCCGAAGGCCTTGAAAGCCTTGTCCGTCCAGTCGACGAGGTCATGCGCGTGATGGACCGAGCGCGAGCGCAGCAGCGCCAGTTCCTCCGCCGCGGAGATCAGCGGATCCGCCTTCTGCTCGGCGGCGTCGAGCAGCGAATAGAGGAAGCCTTCGCGCACGCCCTGCGCCGAGACGACGATCTTCGAGGGCTGCATTGCCGCCATGATTTCCTGCAGCACGACCGCACCGTAAGGCAGCAGCGAGCGGCGGTTCTTGGAGACGCCTTCGATGCCCTTGACCTTTTCGACCTCGCCCTTGGCCACCTGCCTGAGGAAGTTCAGGGCGCTGTCGGCGGCGATCTCGTAATGATGCATGACGCCGAGCGGGTAGTTGGTCATTTCCATATGGAGCCGGGCGAGGTTTCGCCAGGTTCCGCCGACGGCGTAGAACACCCTGCCCTGCCCGCCCTTCAAAAGCTTCGCCCGCGCCAGTTCCTGGCGCGCGATCTTCTGCGCCTGGACGAGAGAGTTCTTCGCCATGTCCTGCAGGCGCAGGCCGCCGAGCGGCAGCGTGATACCGTCGCCGATCGCCTCGCCATTGATGTCGACGAGCTCCAGGCTGCCGCCGCCAAGGTCGCCGGCGATGCCGTTGGCCGGATAGAAGCCGGAAATGATGCCAAGCGCCGAATAATGCGCTTCCTGGCGGCCGGAAAGCACGCGGATCTCGGTCTTCAGCACATCCTCGGCGCGGTGGATGAAGTCCGGGCCGTTGACCGCCTCGCGCGCGGCCGCGGTCGCCAGCACATAGATGTGCTCGGCGCCGGCTTGATCGGAAAGCGCGCGAAAACGGCGGAACTCCTCCATCGAGCGCGTCACCGCCTCGGGATCGAGCTTGCCCGTCGAAACGATGCCGCGGCCGAGGCCGGCCAGCATCTTTTCGTTGAACAGCATCGTCGGCGAGCGCGCCAGCCCTTCATAGACGACGAGGCGGATCGAGTTCGATCCGATGTCGATGATCGACAGCGGCCGCCGGTCCTGGAGCCGGCCCTGCGAGACTGAAATCACGCGGCGGCGTTCTTCTTGCGGCGCTTGAACTGTGCAATGCGCCTGGGCGCATGCGATTTCAGCGCGTCACCCCGTCCGGAAAGGCTCGGATTGGTCATGAAATATTCCTGCGCGTTGAACGGTTCCTCGCCCTCCTCGAGCGCAGCGCGCCGGGAGGTGCCATCAGCCAATACGTCGAAACTTTGCTGATTGTCCATGATGTTGCCGAGCATGATCTGGCCAAGCACCTGTTCATGCACAGTCGGATTGGTGATCGGCACCAGGGTCTCGACGCGGCGGTCGAGATTGCGCGGCATGATATCGGCCGAGGAGATGTAGACGATCGCTTCGTCGGACGGCAGACCGTGGCCGTTGCCGAAGCAGTAGATGCGGCTGTGCTCTAGGAAGCGGCCGACAATCGACTTCACCCTGATGTTCTCGGAAAGACCCGGCACCTGCGGCCTCAGGCAGCAGATGCCGCGCACGACGAGATCGATCTCGACGCCGGCGCGGCTGGCGTCATAGAGAGCGTCGATGACGGTCGGATCGACGAGCGCGTTCATCTTCATCCAGATACGGGCCGGCCTGCCCTCGAGCGCATGGGCGATCTCCTCGGCGATGTGCCTCAGGATGCGGTCGCGCAGCGTGAACGGCGACACCGCAAGACGCATCTCCTCGGCAGGCTCGGCGTAGCCGGTGATGAAGTTGAAGATCTGCGCGACATCGCGCGCGATCGTCGGGTCGGTGGTGAAGAAGGACAGGTCGGTGTAGATGCGGGCGGTGACCGGATGGTAGTTGCCGGTGCCGAGATGCACGTAATTGCGCAGCCGGCCGTCCTCGCGGCGGACCACCAGCGACATCTTGGCGTGGGTCTTCAACTCCAGGAAGCCGAACACGACCTGGACGCCGGCGCGCTCGAGGTCGCGCGCCCAGCGGATATTGGCCTCTTCATCGAAGCGCGCCTTGAGCTCGACGAGCGCCGTCACCGACTTGCCGGCCTCCGCCGCGTCGATCAACGCCCGCACGATCGGGCTGTCGTTCGAGGTGCGGTAGAGCGTCTGCTTGATGGCGACGACTTCCGGATCGGCCGCCGCCTGGCGCAGGAACTGCACCACGACGTCGAAGGATTCGTAGGGGTGGTGGACGATGATATCCTTCTCGCGGATGGCGGCCAGGCAGTCGCCGCCATGCTCGCGGATGCGCTCGGGAAAGCGTGGGTTATAGGGCGTGAATTTGAGGTCGTCGCGCGGGATGGCGACGATCTCGGAGATCTGGTTGAGCGCCAGCGGCCCGGTGAGCACGCTGATGCGGCTCGACGACACTCCGAGCTCGCCGGCGACGAAGTCGCGCAACTCGGCCGGCATCAGCGTGTCGAATTCGATGCGGATGACGGAGCCGCGGCGGCGGCGCTTCAGCGCCGTCTCGAACAGGCGAACGAGGTCTTCCGATTCCTCCTCCACCTCGATATCGCTGTCGCGGATGATGCGGAACGTGCCCGAGCCCTTGACCTCATATCCAGGGAAGAGCTTGCCGATATACAGGCCGACCGCTTCTTCCAGCGGGATGAAGCGGACATGATGCTTGCGGTCGGGCAGACGGATGAACCGCCGCAGCGCCACCGGCAAGCGCAAGAGCGCGCTCATCTCCTCGCCGTTCTTGCGGTGGCGCAGCTGCAGCGCCATTGAGAAACCGAGATTGGGGATGAACGGAAACGGGTGCGCCGGGTCGATCGACAGCGGCGTCAGCACCGGGAAAACCTGACCCTGGAAATGCTCCTCCAGCCAGGCCTTCTCGTCCTTGGTCAGGCCGTCGCGGGGGATGCTTTCGATGCCTTCCTTGTTGAGCAGCTCCATCAAGACCGACAGGCTCTTCTGCTGGTCTTCCTGCAGGCGCTCGACCTCGCGCAGCAATTGCTCCAACTGCTGCTCAGGCGTGCGGCCGTCCGGGCTCTTCAACGCGATGCCCTCGCGCACCTGACCGGCGAGGCCGGCGACGCGCACCATGAAGAACTCGTCGAGATTTGCGGCCGAGATCGACAGGAAGCGGACGCGCTCGAGCAGCGGGTGATGCTCGTTCAGCGATTCCTCGAGCACCCGGCGGTTGAACTGCAGCCAGGAAAACTCGCGGTTGACGAAACGGTCTGGATTGCCGCCGTCCGGGCTCGCCGCCTCGACGGTGATGAACTCGCTCTGCACCGGCTTCAGTTCGTTCATGGTTCCTGCTCTTGGCCACAACGTCGTTCTTTGAGCGCCATACGCCGCCGGACGCGCTATGCACGCTCTAACACGCTCTTATGACGCATGATGTCACGGAATCGCTTCGTTTCCGGTCTCATGCGCTTAACCGGCTCAACTTATCCTCTGCCAGGCTTTTGCGACAGTTTCATTTCATCGATCTTGCAAACCGGCCGGTTATGATCCAGATGCAAACGGGCCGAACTGAAGGAGACGACGATGGCAGGCGGTACCATTCCCCATTTCCAGAACGACGCGGGCCATCCGGCGATCGATATCGGCGTCAAGGAATTCATGTGCACCGGCGCCAATCCGCCTTTCGACCATCCGCATGTATTCCTCGACATGGGCGACGACAATGAAAAGGTCTGCCCTTACTGCTCGACGCTCTACCGCTATTCGCCGAAGCTGAAGGCGACGGAAACCGAGCCTGCCGGCTGCCTCTATATCGACCAGGCCGCCTGATCGCGGATCTGGGTGACCGCTAGACCATGGAGGAGGCGCGGTCCCGGCAGGTCGTCATCGCCGGGGCCGGTATCGCCGGACTGACGGCAGCTCTTGCCTTTGCCGAACACGGCCATGCCGTCACGGTGCTGGAACAGGCCAGCCAGCTCGAAGCGGTGGGCGCGGGCATCCAGCTTTCCCCCAACGCCACCCGTATGCTCAGTCGGCTCGGCGCGCTCGACCGGTTGCGGCTGAGCGCGATCCGCCCGGAAGCGGTGGTGCTGAAGGGCGCTGCCACCTTGCGCGAACTGGCGCGCGTGCCGCTCGGCCAGGCCGGCGAAGAGCGTTGGGGCGCGCCCTATCTGGTGGCGCACCGCGCCGACCTGCAGGCGGCGCTGACGGCGCGGATGGCGGAGCATCCTGAAATCCAACTCGTCACCGGCGCGCGGGTAACGGACGTCGCTGTTCACCCGCAAGACATCGCCGTCGCCGCCGAAACGGATGGCGGCAGCATCGAGGCCGCCGGCGGCCTGCTGATCGGCGCGGACGGCGTCTGGTCGTCGGTTCGCAGGCTGCTTGCGGGTCGAGAGCCGGCCTTCGGGAAGAACCGCTTCTCGGGCGAGCTGGCCTGGCGCGCAACGGTTGCAGCGACAAGCGCCGCCGGCCAGGCTTTTGCAGCAATCGCCGCCGGCGACTGCATCACCGCCTTCCTGCATCCCGGCTTCCATATGGTCGCCTATCCGGTGAGCAAAGGCAGCGCCTTCAATCTGGCCGCCTTCACCAAGGGCGAGCGCATCGCCGAAGGCTGGTCCGGCCATGCCGATCCCGCCATTCTCGCCAGCGCTATGCGCGGCACGTCGCCCGCGCTGGCGAGACTCGCCGCGCTCGCCGGGCCTTGGACGGCGTTTCCGATCCACACCGTCGAGCAGGCTCGCTGGACGATGCCGCAGGTAGCCCTGATCGGAGACGCGGCGCACGCCATGACCCCGTTCGCGGCGCAGGGCGCGGCGATGGCGATCGAGGATGCCGCGACGCTCGCCGATCTGGTCGCCGACTTCCCCGGCGATCGGCGGCAGAACCTCTCCACATGGGAAAATCGCAGGCGCCCGCGCATCGAGAAGGTGATCAGACGCGGCGCGCTCAACCGCCTGGCCTGGCACGCATGGGGCCCGGTTGCGATCGCGCGCAACCTGGTGTTGGCGACGCGGCCGGCGGAGAAACTCGCGGGAGATTTGGACTGGCTCTATGGCTGGGAGGAGCGGAACAGGCGGTGAGGCGTTCGCTGCAGCGGTGTCCTGCACGACCGCCAATGCTACCGCGCCTCGACAACTATGGAAGGCGAGACCGGCAGCGCGCTTCACCAACCGGTCGCTCAAAAGCCCCGGCCGTTGGCGGCCGGGCTTCTCGAATTGGCGTCAGAAGCTCAGTGCAGGATCTGCGACAGGAACAGTTTCGTGCGCTCATGGCGCGGATTATCGAAGAACTCGGCCGGCGTGTTCTGCTCGACGATCTGGCCCTGATCCATGAAGATCACCCGGTTGGCGACCTTGCGGGCAAAGCCCATCTCGTGGGTGACGCAAAGCATCGTCATGCCTTCTTCGGCAAGGCCAACCATCGTCTCCAGCACTTCCTTGATCATTTCCGGGTCGAGCGCCGAGGTCGGCTCGTCGAACAGCATGATGCGCGGGTTCATGCAGAGCGAGCGGGCGATCGCCACGCGCTGCTGCTGGCCGCCGGAGAGCTGTCCAGGATATTTGTTGGCCTGCTCCGGGATCTTGACGCGCTTCAGGAAATGCATGGCGATTTCCTCGGCCTGCTTCTTTGGCGTCTTGCGCACCCAGATTGGCGCCAGCGTGCAGTTCTCCAGGATTGTCAGATGCGGGAACAGGTTGAAGTGCTGGAACACCATGCCGACCTCGCGGCGCACCTCGTCGATCTTCTTCAGATCGTTGGTGAGTTCCTTGCCGTCGACGATGATCTTGCCCTTCTGGTGCTCTTCCAAGCGGTTGATGCAGCGGATCATGGTCGACTTGCCGGAGCCGGACGGACCGCAGATGACGATGCGCTCGCCGCGCATCACCTTGAGGTTGATGTCCTTCAGCACATGGAACTCGCCATACCATTTGTGCATGCCGACGATGTCGATGGCGACATCTGTCGTCGAGATGTGCATCTTCTTGGCATCGACCTTGAGGTCTTCCGCGCTGACGGCGTTTTCGGTGGCCATGGCCAATTCCCCTTTTTATCGTTTGTAGCCGGTGTCCAGCCGGCGCTCGGTGTACATTGAATAGCGCGACATGCCGAAGCAGAACAGCCAGAACACGAAGGCGGCGAAGATCAGGCCGGACTTCGGGGTCTGCGGCGTCGCCCAGTTGGGATCGGAGAAATTCTGCTTGACCACGCCGAGCAGGTCGAACATCGAGATGATGAGCACCAGGCTGGTATCCTTGAACATGCCGATGAAGGTGTTGACGATGCCGGGAATGACCAGCTTCAAGGCCTGCGGCAGCACGATCAGGCCCATCTTCTGCCAATAGCCGAGGCCGAGCGAATCGGCGCCCTCATACTGGCCCTTCGGGATCGCCTGCAGGCCGCCGCGCACCACTTCCGCCATATAGGCGGCGGCAAACAGCGACACGCCGATCAGCGCCCTGAGGTACTTGTCGAAGGTGACGCCCTCGGGAAGGAAAAGCGGCAGCATGACGCTGGCGAAGAACAGCACGGTGATCAGCGGAATGCCGCGCACCGTCTCGATGAAGACGACGCACAGCCATTTGACGATCGGCATCTGGGAGCGACGGCCGAGCGCCAGAGCGATGCCCAGGGGCAGCGACACGGCCATACCAACGAAGGAGAGACTGAGCGTCACCAGCAGCCCACCCCAGCGCGAGGTCTCGACATGCGGCAGGCCGAACACGCCGCCGACCAAAAGGAAGTGGGCGACGACCGGCAGCACGAGGAAGAGCAGGATGGCGTTCAGCCCCTTGCGCGGCACGCGCGGGATCAGCATAGGCACCAGCAACACCACGAACAGGATGGCGACCAGGATAGGCCGCCAGCGTTCCTCGATGTGATAGGTGCCGAACATGAACTGGCCGAACTTGGCGTTGACGAAAGCCCAGCAGGCGCCGGTCCAGCCGTCGGGCTGGATGCCGCCTTGCGAGACGGTGGCGCAGACCGTGCGGTCCGGCCCGGTCCACACTGCGTTTATGAAGGCCCAGTTGATGACCTGCGGCAGGATCCAGGCGACTATGGCGATGCCGAGGATGGTCAGGATAGTGTCGCCAACCGAGGCGGTCAGGTTCTTGCGCACCCAGGCATAGGCGCCGCGCTCGCCAGGAGGCGCCGGCTGCGCCAGCGTCATCTCGGTGCGCACCCAGGACATGTCGTGTTCCTGCATGGCTCTACCTCTCCACCAGCGCCATTCTGGCGTTCACCACGTTCATCACCGCAGAGGTGACGAGGCTCAGCACCAGATAGGCGATCATCATGAGGAACACGCCCTCGACCGCTTGGCCGGTCTGGTTGAGCACCGTGCCGGCGGTGGCGGTGAGATCGGGGTAGCCGATGGCGATCGCCAGCGAAGAGTTCTTGGTGAGGTTCAGATACTGGCTGGTAAGCGGCGGGATGACGATGCGCATCGCCTGCGGGATCACCACCAGGCGCAGGATCGGCCCGGAGCGTAGGCCGAGTGCAGCCGCCGCTTCGCTCTGGCCTTTGCTGACGCCCTTGATGCCGGCGCGCACGATCTCGGCGATGAAGGCGGCCGTGTAGAAGGAAAGCGCCAGCAGGAGCGACAGGAACTCAGGCTTGATCTGAAATCCGCCTGTCAAATTGAAGGTCGACTGCTTCGGGAAGTCGAAGGTAAGCGGCATGCCGGCGAGCAGGAAAGCGAGCACGGGTAGTCCGACGATCAGGGCGACCGAGGTCCAGAACACCGGGAATTGCTGGCCGGTGGCCATCTGCCTTTGGCGGGCCCGATATGCGACAAACCACGCCATGGCCAGCGCTACGACAAATGCAACCAGGATCAGCCAGGAACCTTCGCTCCAGATGCCGCGCGGAAAATAGAAGCCGCGCTGGTTGAGGAAGGAGCCGAACGGCAGGTGATAGCTCTCGCGCGGCGGCGGCAGCACCGCGAGCACGCCCGAATACCAGAAGAAGATGACCAGCAGCGGCGGAATATTGCGGAAGATCTCGACATAGACCGTGCAGATCTTACGGATCAGCCAATTTTGCGATAGCCGGCCGATGCCAATGATGAAGCCGACTATGGTGGCGAGGACAATGCCGGCGGCGGCAACGATGATTGTGTTGAGCAGGCCGACGATAAGCGCACGGCCATAGGTTGCGTCCGACGTGTAGGCAATCGGCGTGTCGGAGATATCGAAACCGGCCCTGTTCCTGAGGAACTGGAAGCCTGACGCGATGTGAAGGCGCTGGAGGTTCTCGATGACGTTGTTGACGATCCACCAGATCGAAACGAACAGAAGAATTACGACCAGCGTCTGAAAGAACAGGGCGCGTATTTTCGGGTCATTGATGAAGGAGCCGCGACCCGGCTCCTGCCGAAGGATTTCCTGCGAAGCCATAGACGATCCCCTGAAAAGAGAAACCGGGAGGCAGACGACCTGCCTCCCGGATCACATTTCAATCAGCGAACCGGCGGACCATATTGCAGGCCGCCCTTCGTCCACAGAGCGTTGATGCCGCGCGCGATCTTGAGCGGGCTGCCCGAGCCGACATTGCGCTCGAACATTTCGCCGTAGTTGCCGACCGCCTTGATGATGTTGACAACCCAGTCGTTGGAGAGGCCGAGATCGGCGCCGTACTTGCCATCGGGCTCAGTGCCAAGGAGGCGCTGGATGTTCGGATCGGTCGACGACTTCATCTCCTCGACATTGGCCTGCGTGATGCCGGCTTCCTCGGCATTGAGCAGCGCAAAATACGTCCACCGCGCGATATGGGCCCATTGATCGTCGCCCTGGCGCACGGCCGGACCGAGCGGTTCCTTGGAGATGATCTCGGGCAGCACGACGTGGTCGGCGGGCGAGGAGAGCGTCAGGCGGATGCCGTAAAGGCCGGACTGGTCGGTGGTGTAGGCGTCGCAGCGGCCGGAATCATAGGCGGCGTTGACCTCTTCCAGCTTCTCGAACACGACGGGGTTGTACTCCATCTTGTTCTTCTTGAAGTAGTCGGCGAGGTTGAGCTCCGTGGTGGTGCCGCTCTGCACGCAGACCGCGGCGCCCGAAAGCTGCAGTGCGGAGTTCACACCCGGCAGCTTCTTGGCGTTGATCATGAAGCCCTGGCCGTCATAATAGGTGACGCCGACAAAATCGAGGCCGAGCGCGCTGTCGCGGTTGCTCGTCCAGGTGGTGTTGCGCGAGAGGATATCGATCTCGCCCGACTGCAGGGCGGTGAAACGCTCCTTGGCGCTGAGCGGCGTGAACTTGACCTTGGAGCCGTCACCGAAGACGGCGGCCGCGACGGCGCGGCAGAAATCCGCATCGATGCCCTTCCAGTCGCCCTTGTCGTCCGGCGCCGAGAAGCCGGCGAGGCCGGTCGAGACGCCGCACTGGATGAAGCCCTTCTGCTTGACGGTGTCGAGCGTGCCGGCCGAAGCGGCGGACGCCATGAGCCCGAGCGCGGCGGCGCCAAGCATGCCCAATGCAATGTGTTTCATGACCCACAGACCCTTTTCTGTTACAGGCGCCCCTAATTGCAGGCGACGCTTGATCTTTTTTCGTTTGTGAATGCAGCTCCCACTTGGGCCCGCTCCCGGACCCGCATCGTTTCGCCGATGCACTGCCTCCCATTCACGAAACGCATCGAAGGCGATTATTCCTGTGAGGTCAAGGGAAATGACCGAATTGCGACACGTTTGAAAACCGATTGCCGCAAATCACCGAATTGCAGCCAAAAGCGCCCGCAAATTGGCCAAGAGCTGCAGCCGGGACCGGCAAGTCCGGCGCCATCGAAATTTTGGCCATTACCTGAACTCCCGCCTCTTACTACTTGTTGGCGGCAATGGAAGGACTGGCGTGATTCGTAGCGAAGAAAGGCGCGCCAGGCTGCCTCCGGCGCATCGTCGCCGGAAGCCTGCAAAGAGCACGAAAGATGAGCCGGCGACCTCTCATTTGGCCCAGCCAAACACCATCGCTTGGCGGGTTCGCAGCGGTTGCGCGACCAGTTCCATGGCTCTATGGCTGAGCCCCTGACACACTGCGACGAGCGACGAACTATGGGCGACGAGCGACGAACTATGGCGACAGACGGCAGCAACATAGGCATCAACACGCGGCTTGCCCATTCCGGCAACAACCCGCGCGACTATTTCGGCTTCGTCAATCCGCCGATCGTGCATGCCTCGACGGTGCTTTACCCCGACGCCGCCTCGATGGCCTCGCGCAGCCAGAAATACACCTACGGGACGCGCGGCACGCCGACGATGGATGCGCTCACGCTCGCCGTCGATGCGCTGGAAGGGTCGGCCGGCACGATCGCCGTGCCGTCGGGACTGGCTGCGGTGACGATTCCCCTGCTCACCTTCGTCTCGGCCGGCGATCATGTTTTGATCGTCGATTCGGTCTATCACCCGACGCGGAATTTCGCCGATACGATGCTGAAGCGGCTCGGCATCGAAGTCGAATATTACGATCCGCGCATCGGCGCCGGAATTGCATCGCTGATCAAGCCCAACACCGAGGTGGTGTTCACCGAGTCGCCGGGATCGAACACCTATGAGGTGCAGGACATTCCGGCGATCGCCAAGGCGGCGCATGCGGCAAACGCGCTCGTCATGATGGACAACACCTGGGCGACGCCGCTCTACTTCAAGCCGCTCGACCACGGCGTCGACATCTCGATCCATGCGGCAACCAAATACCCGGCCGGCCATTCGGACGTCCTGCTCGGCCTGGTCTCGGCCAATGAGGCTTGCTGGAAGCAGCTCTATGAAGGGTTCTGCACGCTGGGCTGCTGTTCGGGCCCGGACGACATCTACCAGACGCTGCGCGGCCTGCGCACCATGGGGGTGAGGCTGGAGCAGCACCAGAAGAGCGCGCTCGAAATCGCGCGCTGGCTGGAGGAGCAGCCGAGCGTGGCGCAGGTGCTGCATCCGGCGCTGCCGAGCCATCCCGACCATGCGCTCTGGAAGCGCGATTTCTGCGGCTCGAGCGGCGTCTTTTCGATCGTTCTGAATGGCGGCGGACAGAAGGCGCAGCACGCCTTCCTCAACGCGCTGACCATCTTCGGCCTCGGCTACTCCTGGGGCGGCTATGAGAGCCTTGCGGTGCCGGTTTTCCTCGGCGACCGCACCATCGCCAAGGGCTCCTATGCCGGGCCGCTGATCCGCCTGCAGATCGGGCTGGAAGACGTCGAGGACCTCAAGGCCGACATCCAGCGCGGCCTCGCCGCCGCGGCCGAGGCCTGAGCGACGGGCTAGAGCCGTTGCCAAACTGAATCCGCGGACGGCCTAAGACCTTGGCGCGATTGAGAAAGCCGAGGCCGCTGGCGGCATCTCGCAGGCGATCCGCGCTGCAATAATATTCTCTCCAGCCGCGAATATACGGATTGGTTTGGCTTCCAAATCCGTGGCTTCGGCGGCATTTCGGGCAGCGCAAATTCCACCATTCGACAGTTCAAGCCATTTCGACCTGGGGCTGCCATGGCGTTCCGCCTCTTCGTTCCGATCCTTGCCGGCGCGACGCTGCGCGAGCGGCTGCTTGCCTGCATCGGCGCGACCATCGGCATCGCGCTGACCGGCGTGATCAGCGGGCTCGCCATGGGCAACGGACCGCATGTGGCGATGCTGGTGGCGCCGATGGGCGCGTCCGCCGTGCTGCTCTTTGCCGTTCCGTCGAGCCCGTTGGCGCAGCCCTGGTCGATCATCGGCGGCAACACGATCTCCGCGCTGGTCGGCGTGACGGTGGCGCATTTCGTGCACAACCCGGTGATCGCCTCCGGGCTGGCGGTGGCGCTGGCGATCGCCGCCATGTCGTTTACGCGCTCACTGCATCCGCCGGGCGGTGCGGCAGCCCTCACCGGCGTGCTTGGCGGGCCGGCCGTGATCAGCGCCGGCTTCCTGTTTCCCTTCGTGCCGGTGGCGCTGAACTCGATCATATTGGTGACGCTCGGTTTCCTGTTCCACAAGCTGTCGCGGCGCAACTATCCGCATGTGCCTCAGCCTGCCGCCAACAGCCACGGCACAGCCGACCGGCCGCCGGCGGAGCGCGTCGGCTTCCGGCCCGAGGATGTCGATGCCGCCCTGGCGGCACTCGACGAGACCTTCGACATCGACCGTGACGACATCGAAAGGCTGCTGCGCCAGGTCGAGCTGCAGGCGATGGTGCGCGCGCATCGGACGCTGCTCTGCCGGGACATCATGTCCCGCGACGTGATCTCGATGTCGGAGAACGCCACCGCCGACGAGGCGCGCAAGCAGCTTCTCGACCACAATATCCGCACCCTGCCGGTGGTCGACGCCGACGCGAGGCTGGTCGGCGCCGTCGGCCTGCGCGAACTGACGCAAGCGACCGACACCGTGAAGGGCGTGATGTCGAAGGCCGGCACGGCCTCGCCCGAGACGCCAGCGATGAGCCTGCTGCCGCTGCTGACCGACGGGCGCAGCCATGCGGTGGTGATCGTCGACGCCGGACGGCATATTCTCGGACTCATCACCCAGACCGATCTGCTTGCTGCCGCCGCCCGCGCGCAGGCTGCAGACAGGCCGCCGCTGAAAGCTGTAGCATAGCGCGCGACTGGATCGGGAAAATCCGGGAACCTTTTGCCGGCAGGCGCGTCCAATTGCCCGGATGCAACGCATGTTGGGAGATCGGGGCGCGATGATGAAGTCAGCAAGTCAGGCCGCCGCGGTTTCGGCGGCGGAGGCCGGCGAGATGGCGTTGGTGCACCGGGCCCTGGCACGGGACCCGGGCGCCTTCCGCTTGATCATCAAGACGCACAACCAGCGGCTCTACCGCATCGCGCGCGGCGTGGTGCGCAACGACGCCGAGGCCGAGGACATCGTGCAGGAAGCCTATATGCGCGCCTTCGCCAGCCTCGACAGCTTCCGCGGCGATGCCTCGCTCTCGACCTGGCTGTCGCGCATCGTCATCAACGAGGCACTCGGCCGGCTGCGCAAGAAAAAGCGCATCGTGGCGATGCCTGAAAACCCTGACGCGCAGATCATCCGGTTTCCGTTGAATTCAAATGACTTGAACCCTGGCGACGATCCGGAGCGGACAATGGCGCAGCGGCAGATCCTCGGGCTTGTCGAGCGGGCGACCGACAGCCTTCCCGATGTCTATCGCACGGTCTTCGTCGCCCGCGTCATCGAGGGATTGAGCATCGAGGAAACCGCCGACCTGCTCGGCATCAGGCCGGAAACGGTGAAGACAAGGCTGCACCGGGCGCGTGCCTTGGTGCGCAAGGCGCTGGACGACGAGATCGGCCCGGTGCTGCTCGACGCTTTTCCTTTCGCCGGCCGGCGCTGCGAACGGCTCACGCAGGCGGTGATGAAGAGGCTGGGGTTCGAGGCCTGAGGCGCGTTCAGATTTTGCGAAGCCCGCGTTGAGGATAGGCATCGCCGCCATCGCCTCGTCATCCTGGGCGTAGCAGGAGCAAAGCGACGCGCGCAGACCCTAAGATGACGAAGTGATGAGTATGTGTCCCGCGACTTTTCCCGGGAACGTTTCGCCCTCTCCCGCATCCAATGGCCGTCAACTGAGAATGAAGCCCGGTGCCAATGTGCCGGGCGAAGGAGATGCCATGTTTATCCGACCGACCGCAGCCCTCGCAGCCTTCCTCCTCGTCAGCGCAGCGCCGCTGGCTGGAGCCGCCGAGAAGCCGACCGACCCGCAGATCGCCCATATCGCCTATACGGCCGGCGTGCTCGACATCGAGGCGGCGAAGCTGGCGATCCAGAAGTCGAAAACCAAGGAGGTCGTCGACTTTGCCAAGGATATGGAGCGCGACCACGAGGCGGTGAACAAGCAGGCTCTCGATCTGGTGAAGAAGCTGAAGGTGAAGCCGGAAGACAACGCCACCAGCCAGGCGCTGACCAAGGCGGCGAAGGAAGAGCGCGCCAAGCTGGCAAAGCTCGAGGGCACTGCCTTCGATAAGGCCTATATCGAGAACGAGGTCGCCTATCACAAGCAGGTCAACGGCGCGCTCGAAACCCTGCTCATTCCTTCGGCCAGCAATGCCGAGTTGAAGAGCCTGCTCGAGACGGGGCTGAAAATCTTCCAGGGACATGAGCAGCATGCCGAGCATGTCGCCGGCACGTTGAAATGAGGGCGGGCGCGTTATCGCTGCTCGGCTCGCTGACGCTGGCGCTTGTCGCGCCGCCGGCGCTCGCCGCCACCATCGAGGTGACCATCGACAGGCTGGTCTACTCGCCGGCGAGCGTCGAGGCCAAGGTCGGCGACACGATCGAGTGGGTGAACAAGGACGTCATCGCCCACACCGCGACAGTGAAGGGCGGCTGGGAGGTGATGATCCCGCCGAAAGCGAAAGGCAGGATCACGCTCAAGCAAGCGGGAGCGGTCGACTATTTCTGCCGCTTCCATCCCAACATGAAGGGGCACCTCAACGTGGCGCCCTAGTCCGCCGCGGGATCGCGCCGAAGCGAGGCGCGCCGTGCCTCGCTGAGCCGGGTGACGTGCGTCCATGAGCCGTCATAGATGGGCTGGCGCCGCTCGATCCAGGCGCTGAGCCCTTCGCCGAGGTCGGCGGTCGGGGCCATGCGGGCGAACTGCTCGGCCTCGACCAGCAGGCCCTCGGCGATGCTAAGGCTGATGCCGCGCGCCACCGCGGTGAGAATGCCAGCCACCGCCGCCTGCGAATGGCGGATGATGCGGTTCGCAAGATCGAGCGCGGCCGGCATCAGCTCCTCATGCGGCACGACTTTGTTGACCAGCCCGAGTTCCAGCGCCCGCGCGGGCGAGAAAGGCTCGCCGGTAAGCAGCAGTTCGAGCGCGCGTTTGCGCCCGGCAAGCCTCGGCAGGCGCTGCGTGCCGCCGAAGGTCGGCGGCATGGCGAGTTTTATTTCCGGCTTGGCGAACAGGGCGCGGTCGCTGGCGACCGCCAGCGGCACCGCCTCGGTGATCTCGCAGCCACCGCCGAAGGCAAGGCCGTTGACGGCGGCGATGACCGGCTTGCGGAACGCTTCCAGCCGCGCCGTCAGCCGCTGGCCGCATGACGAAATCGCGCAGCGCGACATCCGTGCCTTCGGCCACGCTCAACGCGAATTCGTGGATGTCGCCGCCGGCCGAGAAGGCGCGCTCCCCTGCCCCGGTGAGGATCACGGCACGCACGGCATCGTCGGTCTCTATCCTGTCGAGGATCGCCAGCAGGCGGTCGATAAGGCCGTAATTCAGGGCATTGAGCTTTTCGGGGCGGTTGAGCGTCAGCACCGCGACGCGGTCGCGGATTTCGCAAAGCACGGGCTCGGTCATAGTGTTCTCCTTAGCCGTTCGTTTTTCTCCGCAATTCCGGACGGAAGCCGCTGCGCAGTTTCCTGGAATTGCTCTGTGGAACGGCTGCAAGGGATCAGCTTTCGGCTTGTTTGTATATTCACTAGTCGGTATACTTCATGGATGATCGAGAAGCCCAATCCAACCAGGAAACGCCTCGTCGACGCGGCGGCAAAACTCTTCTATGCCGAAGGCATCGGCCGCGTCAGCGTCGATGCCGTGGCGGAAAAGGCGGGGCTGACCAAGCGCACGCTCTACTACCACTTCAAGAGCAAGGACGAGCTGATCACGGCCTATCTCGACAGCCGCGACCAGCCGAACCTCAAGCAGATGGCCGGCTGGTTCGAGGCGGCGCAAGGCGGCGCGGACAAGAAGGTCGCGGCGATCTTCACCCATCTGGCGCGCGTGGCGCGGCACGTCAAATGGAAGGGCTGCGGCTTCCTGCGCACGGCCGCCGAACTCGCCGCGATGCCCGGCCATCCGGCGGTGAAGGCGGGCTCGCGCCATAAGAGCAATTTCGAGAAATGGCTGGCGGGCGAGCTTTCTAGCCATGGCGTGCGCGAGCCGAAGATGCTGGCGCGCGAGATCGTGCTTCTGATGGACGGCGCCTTTTCCAGCATGCTGATCCATCACAATCCCGACTACATCACCGCCGCCGGCCACGCCGCCGCGACGCTGGTGCGGGCGCGGATGGCAGCGGCGTAGACCTCGCCCGGCGTCCTGACCCCGTGGACCGCGACGGGCAATTCCGGCAGCCTCAGCCGCGCGCTGCCCCCTCCTCTGCCAGCAGCCAGTCGATCATGGTGGCGGCGGGCGCGGGCGGACGGTCCGGTGCGAGAATCGAGAGAGCGCGGCCGGTCGGCACGCGCAATTCGGGAAACGGCGCCACCAGCGAGCCGGCGGCGAGAGCGCGCGACACCAGCGCCTCATGCCCCATCAAAACGCCGGCGCCGTCGACGGCGGCCTGCACAGCCATGCTGTAGAGCGAGAATTCGGAACCTGTTTCGATCGACGGGCCTTTCACGCCGGCGACTTCGAACCAAAGGCTCCAATCCTCCGTCCAGGTGGTGTCCCAGAGCAGCAACTGCGAGGAAAGTTCGGCCGGCGTCTTCAATTGTCTGGCCAGCGCCGGCGCGCAGACAGGAAAGATGACATCGTCGCAGAGCTTGAAGGATCGGCCGGCGCCCGACCTGGTGAGGAAAATAGCGAGGTCGAAAGGCTCGCGCCGGAAGTCCGGCGGCTCTTCCAGCGCATGAATGGAGGGGCGCAGCGCCGGATGCGCCGCGCGCAAGGCCGGCAGCCGCGGCGCCAGCCAGAGCTGCGCGATCGAAGGCAATGCCGCGACGCTGACCTGCGGCCGGGGCGCCGAGATACGCAATTCCTGGACGGCGAGCCCCAAGGCGTCGAAGGCGGTGGAAAACGAGGGTAGCGCCGAACGCCCAGCATCGGTGAGGTGCAGGCCTTGCGCGTGACGCACGAAAAGCGGAGAGCCTAGCCAAGCCTCCAGCGCCTTCACCTGATGCGAGACGGCGGCGGGGGTCACGCCGAGTTCGTCCGCCGCCTTGGCGAAGCTTTCATGGCGTGCCGCCGCCTCGAAGGCCCTGAGAGCGTTGAGCGGCGGCATGCGCGGTCGCGGCGGATTGACGGCCATCTGCAGCTTTCCCAGTGCCGCGCCGCCTGCCATGACGGCGCGGCAATGCTTCGAGCGAAAGAACGGCGACCGCCTGCGCTCGCCTCCAGGACCTCAAGTCTATTTGAGGGCCACCGGAACGAGCTTGCCGTCGACCTTCCGCCACTCAAATACGACGAAGCCCGGCTGCTTGATATCCCCTTTGTCGTCATAGGAAATGGTGCCAAGCACGGTCGGGATGGCTGCTCCCGAATGGAGATACTCGGACGCCGCCTTCGGGTCGTCGACCTTTGCCTTGGCGATCGCCTCGGCGAGGATCTGGGTGGCGGCATAGGCGTAGAGCGTGACGGCTTCAGTGGGCACATTCTTCGCCTTCAGGTCGGCGACCGCGTCTTTGGCTTCGGGAAAGCTCGCCGGATCGGGGAAGGACGTCATCAGCGTGCCGGCCGCGCCATCGCCGCCGATGGCGCCGAACTCGCTGTTGGATATGCCGTCGCCGCCCATCAGGACCGTCTTGACGCCCTGGTCGTGCATCTGGCGCACGATGAGGCCGGCCTCTGTGTGCTGGCCGCCATAATAGACAAGGTCGGCGCCCGACTCCTTGATCTTTGCGACAAGCGCGCTGTAGTCCTTCTCGCCCGGGTTGATCTCCTCGCGCAGCACCTCCTTGCCGCCGCCGGAATTGTAGGCCTTGGCCATCTCGTCGGCGAGGCCCTTGCCGGCCGTCGACTTGTCGTCGACGATCGCGACCTTCTTGCCGGCAAAACGCTCGAGCACGAATTTCGCGGCGATGATGCCCTGCTGGTCGTCGCGGCCGCAGGCCCGGAACGCGTCCCATAGGCCTCGCTCAGTCACCATCGGGTTGGTGGCCGTGGGCGTGACGAAGAGCACGCCGTTTTCTGCATAAATCTCCGAGGCCGGAATGGTGACACCGGAATTGTAGTGGCCGACGACATAGTGCACGCCGTCGGCGACGAACTTGTTGGCGACCGACACGCCCTGCTTGGGGTCGGAGACATCGTCGCCGACCGAGACGCTGAGCTTCTGACCGAGCACGCCGCCATTGGCGTTTATGCGCTGGATCGCCGTCTCGACGCCGACGCGGTACTGCTCGCCATAGGCGGCGTTCGGCCCCGACATCGGGCCGGCGACGCCGAGCACGATATCCGCCCTGGCGACGCCGGCGGCGGCGGCCATCAGGGCAGCAGTCATCAATCGCAGAATCATGCGCATGGTCATTCCCCTTTGTTGAAGAAGGCGGGCTTCTCGCCCGCGGCCCTTGCTTTTGACGAAGCGGGCTCCCTGCCCGCGGGTTCAGGCGCTCAGCTGACGAAATGCAGCTTCGTGAACCGGCGCCGGAATGCACTCACATCCGCCGCGACATCCTCCACGGCATCGTTGCCACGCAGTCCCCTGGCGATGAGGGCGGCAAGCTCGGGCATGTCCTTCTCCGTCATGCCCCAGCGCACGATCTCGGGCGTGCCGAAGCGCAGGCCGTTCATGTCGCCATCGACCGCCGTGACCGGCAGGCCGATGCCGCAGGTGAGGATGTTTGCACGCCTCAGCCGCTTCGCCGCCGCCTGGCCGCCGCCGAACTCCGCCGCCTCGATGGCGAACTGGTGCGAGGCGGTGTGCCCCTTGGCGGTCGAGAACACCGGCAGGCCGCGCTCAGCCAGCGCGCTTGCCAGCGCCTTCGCGGTGCCGGCCATGGCGGCGGCATAGGCGCGGCCATGTCCCTTCCAGTCGAGCATGGTGATGGCCAGGGCGGCGGCCTTGGCGGCATCGAAATTGGCGGTCATGCCGGGAAAGGCTATGCGGTCGAGCTTTTCGGCGATCTCGGCGACGTTGGTGACGATCAGCCCGGAGGGCGGCCCGCCGAGGCTCTTATAGGTGCTCATCGTCATCAGATGGGCGCCCTCCTCCAGCGGCTGCTGCCAGGCCTGTCCGGCGATCATGCCGCAGAGATGCGCGGCATCGAACAGCACCAGCGCACCGACCTCGTCGGCGATCGCCCTGATTTCCTGGACGGGATGCGGCAGGAGATTGAGGCTGCTGCCGATGGTGATCATCTTCGGCCTGATCTTAAGGGCAAGCGCGCGGAGCCTCTCGACATCCACCGTGTAGCCGCCGGGATCAACGGGAGCGGCATGGATCTCCAGCCCGTACAGGCCGGCGCAGCCCGCCATATGATGCGTGACATGGCCGCCAATGGCCGGCGGCGGCGCGATGATCGCGTCGCCCGGCCGCGCCGCAACCATGAAAGCGTAGAGGTTGGCGATGGCGCCGGAAGGGACGCGGATCTCGGCGTATTTCGCGCCGAAGACTTGCGCCGCAAGGTCGGCGGCGATGACCTCGATGCGTTCGACGCCCTCCAGTCCCATCTCGTATTTGTCGCCGGGATAGCCGAGCGACGGACGCGAGCCGAGCCCGGCGGCAAGCGCGGCCTCCGCCCTCGGGTTCATGACATTGGTCGCCGGATTGAGATTGATGCAGTCGGCCTCGTGGATTTGCCGGTTGAGCGTGATTGCGCCCTCTATCGCGGCGAGCACGGCGTCGTTCCCCTGCCCGCTTGTGGCCGTCGCCAGCGCCTGGATAAAATCCTCGCAGTGCGTGGGAACCCAGGGCCTGCGGGCAAGAGCGGTCATCGAAGCCTCCCTGTTGCCGGATGCGATGTCCGGCTCGTCAGGGCATGGTGGAGGCTTGGCCGGCCGAGCGCAAACGAGTAGTTCTAGCGGCTAGGCTTAGAAAATTTAGGGGTAGGAATTAGGGCAATGCGCCTGACTTAGGTGGTGCAATGCAGGAAGCGGATGGTCATTATAAGGAGAGTCTTTATAACGGTCGATCTGATCATGACCACCAAGGGGAGACGATGCGCTACATACGTCCGCAATCAATAGAAGAGGCCGCCGGCCTGTTGGCCAGCGCGGCCGGCCCGGCCGCGATCCTTGCCGGAGGCAGCGACCTTCTGGTGAGGATGAAGGGAGGCTTCATCGAGCCCGAGCTGATCGTCGACATCAAGGCGATCGCGGGCCTTAGCGAAATCAAGGAAACGGCAGAAGGCTTCAGCATCGGCGCCGCGGTGCCCTGCGCGGTGCTCGGCGAGAACGCGGCGCTGAAGAAGGCGTGGCCGGGCGTCGTCGAGGCGGCCAAGCTGATCGGCTCGAAGCAGGTGCAGGGACGCTGCACAATCGTCGGCAATCTCTGCAACGCCTCGCCCGCCGCCGACAGCGTGCCGGCGTTGGTGGCTGCCGGCGCCGAGGCCGTGGTTGCCGGGCCGAACGGCAGGCGCACGATCCCCGTGGAAGCCGTGCCGACCGGACCGGGCCGTACCTCGCTGGCCAAGGGCGAGATCATCGAGGCGATCCTGCTCGACAAGCGCGCGCCAAATGCGGGCGACGCCTATCAGCGCTTCATTCCGCGCACCGAGATGGACATCGCCGTGGTCAGCGCCGGCGTGAACCTGACGCTCGGCGAGGCGGGCGCGATCAAGTCGGCCCGCGTGGCGCTGGGCGCCGCGGCGCCCACGGTGCTGCTGGTCGAGGAGGCGGCCGAGGTGCTCGTCGGCTCGAAGCTGGATGAGGCGACGCTGGAGCGGCTCGCCAAGATCTGCGCGGGCGCCTGCCGACCGATCGACGACAAGCGCGGCACCATCGAATTCAGACGGAAAGTTGCGGGTGTGCTGGCGAAGCGTGTCGCCACCACCGCCTATGAGCGTGCAGGAGGCAAATGATGGCCGGTGTAGCGGTTTCAACGACAATCAACGGCGATCACGTCGAATATCTTTGCCAGCCGGACGAGACGCTGCTCGACGTGCTGCGCGACCGGCTGGGACTGACCGGCGCCAAGGAAGGCTGCGGGACCGGCGACTGCGGCGCCTGCAGCGTCATCGTCGACAACCGGCTGGTGTGCTCCTGCCTGGTGCTCGGCGCCGAGGCCGAAGGCCGCCAGATCGAGACCATCGAAGGCATGGCGCATGGCGACCAGCTGCATCCGCTGCAGCAGAAATTCCTCGAGCACGCCGCCTTGCAATGCGGCATCTGCACGCCAGGTTTTTTGATTGCGGCGAAGGATCTGCTCGAGAAGAACCCCTCCCCGACCGAGGAGGAAATCCGCTTCGGGCTCGCCGGCAATCTCTGCCGCTGCACCGGCTATGACAAGATCGTGCGCGCCGTCCAGGACGCGGCAAACGTGATGAAGGGAGCCTGAGATGAATTTCGATCCGCGCTACTCGGGACGCAGCTTCTCATCTGTCGGCACGCGCCCCCTCCGCCCCGACGGCGTCGACAAGGTGACGGGACGCGCCCGCTACGGCGCCGACTTCAACATGGCCGGGCAGCTGGTCGGCCGTGTGCTTCGCAGCCCGCACGCCCACGCGATCATCAAGAAGATCGACACCTCGAAAGCCGAAAAGCTCGCCGGCGTGAAGGCGGTGATCACGGCGAAAGACCTGCCGGACCTGACCGATGGCGATGCCGGCATGTTCGACACCCTCGACAATTGCATGGCGCGCAAGAAGGCGCTCTATGACGGCCATGCCGTGGCCGCGGTGGCGGCGATCGATGCCCGCACCGCCAGGCAGGCGCTGAAGCTGATCGAGGTCGACTATGAGGTGCTGCCGCATGTGGCCGACGTCGACGAGGCGATGCAGCACCACGCCCCGCTCATCAACGATGCCATCTTCACCGAAGGGCTGGAGGAAAAGCCGGTCAAGCCGTCCAACGTCTCCAAGCGCACGCAATACGGCCATGGCGACGTCCACCAGGGTTTTGCCCAGGCCGATTTCGTCGTCGAGCGCTCCTTCAAGACCGAGCAGACGCATCAGGGCTATATCGAGCCGCATGCCTGCGTGGCGAGCGTCAATCCCGACGGCACGGCCGATCTCTGGGTCTGCACGCAAGGCCATTTCGTCTATCGCCAGCATTGCGCCCAGCTGCTCGGCCTCGAAGTCTCGAAGCTGCGCGTCACCTCTTCCGAGATCGGCGGCGGCTTCGGCGGCAAGACCCATGTCTGGGCCGAGCCGGTGGCGCTGGCCCTGTCGCGCAAGGCCGGCCGCCCGGTGAAGCTGGTGATGACCCGCGACGAAGTGTTCCGCGCCTCGGGGCCAACCAGCGCCACCTCGATCGACGTCAAGATCGGCGCGAAGAAGGACGGCACCATCACCGCCGCCGAAGCGACGCTGCGCTACACCTGCGGCCCCTATGCCGGCATGTGGGCGGAGATCGGGGCCATGACGGCATTCGCCTGCTACAAGCTGGAGAACGTCAAGACCGTCGGCTACGAGGTGCTGGTCAACCGGCCCAAGACCGCGGCCTATCGCGCGCCTTCGGCGCCGATGGCGGCGTTCGCGGTGGAAAGCGCTGTCGACGAGCTCGCCAAGAAGATCGGTATCGACCCAGTCGAGTTCCGCATCAAGAATGCGGCGCAGGAAGGCACCCGCGCCTCCTACGGCCCGGTCTACGGCCCGATCGGCATCGGACCGACGCTCGAGGCGGTCAAGGAGCACCCGCATATGCGCGCGCCGCTGGCTCAGAACCAGGGCCGCGGCATGGCCTGCGGCTTCTGGTTCAACTTCGGCGGCCAGACCTGCACCGACTTGAACATCGGCATGGACGGCACGGTGTCGCTCGCCGTCGGCACGGTCGACGTCGGCGGTTCGCGCGCGTCGCTGTCGCTGGTGGCGGCGGAAGAGCTCGGCATCGACTACAGCCAGGTGAAGGCGATCGTCGCCGACACTTCCAGCCTCGGTTACAACGACATGACCGACGGCAGCCGCGGCACCTTCTCCTCCTCGATGGCGACCATCTCGGCCGCCCGCAACGCCATCAAGGTGCTGCGCGAGCGCGCCGCGCAGATGTGGGACATCTCGGTCGACGACGTTGCCTGGGAAAAAGGCCACGCGGTCGCCAAGGGCGAGAAGCACGGCAATCTCGGCAAGCTGTCGGTGAAGGAGATCGCCGCACAGTCCGGCAAGACCGGCGGGCCGATCGCCGGCCATAGCGAGCTCGTCGCCGACGGCGCCGGCGTCTCCTTCGCCACCCATATCTGCGACGTCGAGGTCGATCCCGAGACCGGCTCGACCAGGGTGATCCGCTACACGGTGGTGCAGGATGCCGGCAAGGCCGTGCACCCGACCTATGTCGAGGGCCAGTACCAGGGCGGTGCCGCGCAAGGCATCGGCTGGGCGCTCAACGAGGAGTATATCTACGGCAAGGACGGCCGCCTGCAGAACCCGGGCTTCCTCGACTACCGCATCCCGGTGTGCTCCGACCTGCCGATGATCGACACGCAGATCCTCGAAATCCCCAACCCCAACCACCCCTACGGGGTGCGCGGCGTCGGCGAGACCTCGATCGTGCCGCCGCTGGCGGCGATCGCCAACGCGGTGTCGAACGCGGTGGGCGTGCGCATGAGCCACATCCCGATGTCGCCGCCGCGGATTCTTGCAGCGCTCGAGGCCGAACGGGAAGGCTAGCATGCTGAAAAGCGCGAAGCGGTTTTCAGCTCACGTCACGGTCCAATGAGGATCAGGCGATAATGGTCCAAGTCACGCTCTGGGGCTCGCTCAGCGCCGCCGCCGGAGGCAAGGACAAGCTCGACATCGAGGCCAAGGACATCAGGGAGCTGTTCCGCAAGCTTGCGGAACAGCATCCCGCGTTCGAACCCCTGCTCGATCGCGGCATCGCGGTCGCGATCGACGGGACGATCTATCGCGACACGTGGTCGAAGGAACTGCCGCCGGGGGCGGAGATTTTCCTGCTGCCGCGGCTGGCGGGTGGATAGGCGGAGCGGCGGACCGCCTTCGCCGGATTCGCGCTGAGCCTCACCCCTTTTTGACAGAGCCGGCAGTGACCTCATCCTTCTGCGCGGCAAAGGCTTCCAGGACCTCGGTCTTTTCGGCTTTCGGAACCTTGAAGCGGTCGAGCGTCCGCCCGAGTTCCGCTGCGACCTCGTCGAATTCGGCGGGAGAAATCTTCAGGTCCTTGTGGGCCTCCTCGAGGCCGAGCGGCGTCGCGCCCGGCTTGGTGGCCACGAACTTGAAGGGGCCGCCGGAAACATCGCACACCCACAGCGTACGCATGAACTTGAGGCCCGGCAGCCGTTCGAGGTTCTTGGTGTGCCATTTGCGCAGTTGCGGGTTCTTGGACTTCTTGCCGACGATGGGGTTTTTCACGACGGCGTCGCTGAAGTGATCGACCACGGCTGCGATGGCGAACACGCCTCCCAACCGATCGTATAGACTCTTGTCCGGCGCGGTCTGCTTGGTCTGCGCCAGCGCATCGCCGGCGGGCAATATGGCGGTCGACGCGGCCGCCACCGCCAGCACGGCGACGACGCTTCGTCTCGAAAGAGAGGTCGAAACAGCCGTTTTCATCTCCGGTACCTCCGTTGGGCCAGAGCCGGCCGCTCTGGCGGCTTCAATGCGTGATTGCGGGACATATGCACTTTGCCTCAAACGGCATCGTATGAGGAACTAACGAAACTGCGCCCGAAATATTCCTCCGGCGGACCGGCAGCCTGGGGTCTATTCACGATGGCTAAAATTTTGCGTGACGGAGACGGATACATAAACGGCGTCGCGCGTTAATGCGCCTATGGCTGACGGGCTCTTCCGTGAATCGTGGCCTCGCGGAAACGGCGAGATGGCGCGATTCATTCGCGAATATCCCTGGTCGGAAAGCCCGCTCGGGCCGATCGAGACATGGACGCTCAGCCTGAGGACGACGGTCGACCTGATGCTCGCCGCCGAAGCCCAGATCGTGCTTTTCTGCGGGCCGGAGTTTGTCGCGCTCTACAATGACGCCTACGCGCCGACCATTGGCGACAAGCATCCGCGCGCGCTCGGCCGTCCCGCCGAGGAAAACTGGTCCGAGCTCTGGACCGACCTCGAGCCGCTGCTGCGCGGAGTTCTCGAAACCGGCGAAACCTTCTCGGCCAGGGACCGGCCTTTCTACATCGAACGATCCGGCCTGGTCGGCGAGACGGTCTATTTCGACATCTCCTATTCCGCAGTGCGGGCGCAGGACGGCACGGTCGAAGCCGTGCTCTGCATCGTTTCGGAGACCACGGCCCGGGTGCTGGCGGCAGCAAAGGTGCGCGAAAGCGAGCAGCGGTTTCGCGCGCTGGTCAATGCCAGCTCCGACGTGGTTTACCGGATGAGCCCGGACTGGCAGGAAATGCATGAGCTGGACGGCCGCGGCTTCCTGTCGAGCGCCCAGGGGCCGGCGATCCGCTGGCGCGACGAATACCTGTTCCCGGAAGACCAGGCGAGCATCCAGGCGGCGATCGAGCGCGCCATCATGGAGCGCGGCGTGTTCGAGCTCGAGCACAGGGTGCGGCGCGCCGACGGGTCCGCCGGCTGGACCACCTCACGGGCAATCCCCATCGTCGATGACACCGGCAGCATCCTGGAATGGTTCGGCATGGCGGCCGACATCACCGAAAAACGGGCGAGCGAACAGCAGATCCAGCTTCTGATGCGCGAGGTGAACCACCGCGTCAAAAACCAGTACGCCGTGATCCTTTCGATGATCCGCGAGACGAGCAAGCGCGCGACCGACCCGCGCGCATTCGAACACCAGATCCGCGAACGCATCATGGCGCTGTCGCGCTCGCACGACCTCTTGGTGCTCAACGACTGGCGCGGCGCAGGCATGGCCGACCTTGTGCGCGAACATCTGCGGCCGTTCGCACACGAAGAGCGAATCTCGCCTTGCGGGCCGGACGTGACGTTGCGGCTGAACGCGGTGCAGAACATCGGCATGGCGCTGCATGAGCTGGGCACCAACGCGACGAAATACGGCGCCCTAGCCGGCGACGCCGGAACCGTGCGGATGGACTGGCGGGTAGCACCGGCCCCCGAAGGCAGCGATTTCGAGCTGGTCTGGGAGGAACATTTTTCCGAACCTCCCGCGGCCGCCGATGCCAACCCGCATAAAGGCTTCGGCAGCGTCGTTCTCCAGCGCGTCGTCCCCACCAGCCTCTCCGGCAGCGCCTCCATGGAACGGCTGCCCGGCCTCGTTCGCTGGACGCTCTCGGCGCCGCTCGCCAACGTGGTCGTCGCCGGCGGGGCGGAGCTGGACGGCGATGAGCAGATCGCCGGGCTGACGTGAGGCCGGTTGCATCCTGGGAGACCGAACAGGGCGGCTCGCCGCCACGTCGGAAGCTCGCTGGCGCCGCCGAGCCCTCGCCGTAGCGCCGTACGCCGAATGGCTTGCGCTGCTCCCATTTTTGCTTTCCCCTTCCCCGCTTTTTTAGAACAGAAAAGCGCCAGCTTTTCTGTTCTGGACTCTGGATATTTGGACTCTGGATTCTGGCTTATGGATTATGGGGCTTATCCCAGGCCTTAACCCCTGGCTTATCCAAGCGCAGAATTCCGTCACACTTCCAAAGGCTTGGGCTACGGCTCCTCAGCATGCCTTTGAAGCGCGTGCGCACGGGCCGGCGATCTCCTGTCGCTGTCTGCCAACAGTGAACAAAATGGGAACAAGAATGTCAAGCCGAGCACCGCTGACGGGGCGGCGATCGACCTTTGCCGTCATCGGCTTCCCGATGCCGAGGCATTCAAGGCGGCAGGCTGGCAGCCCGCCGGCGTCTGATGGCAGAGAGATGCGGCTGGCCTGCTGCAGCCAGCCGCCGCCGGCGGCTTATGAATTCTTTGCTGCGGATCCGATCTCCACATCGTCTAGCCCCTTGGCCTTGTAGACGACATAGGAGATCGCCCAGGCGGCGATGAAGATGCCCATAATGGCGAAGCCCAGATTGTTGAAATTGTCGTTGAGCGTGCCGACGCCGTTCCAGAAGCCGCCCGACAGACCGAGCTTGTCACCGATCAGGCCGAGCGCCTCGATGCCGCCGATCAGTACTGCGACAAGGACCGACACCAGGGTGATCGTCATGTTGTAGTACAGTTTGCGGATCGGCTTGACGAAGGCCCACTCATAGGCGCCGAGCATCATCACACCATCGGTCGTGTCGACCAGTGACATACCGGCCGCGAAAAGCACCGGGAAGACCAGAATGGCCTCGAACGGCACGCCCTTGGCCGCTTGTGCCGCGGACACGCCGAACATGGCGACTTCGGTCGCGGTGTCGAAGCCAAGGCCGAAGAGGAAACCAAGTGGGAACATGTGCCAGCTGCGCGACACCAGCCGGAACATCGGGCGGAAGACGCGGGCCAGGAAGCCGCGATTGTTGAGCAGCAGGTCCAGATCCTCCTCGACAAACGCCCCACCGGCCCGCACCCGCCGATAGCTTCTGTAGATCGAGAAGAAGATGACGATGTTCATCGCCGCGATGGCGAGCAGGAAGAGTGCGGAAACGCCGGTACTGATCGTGCCGCCAATCTCCTGAAAGCTCTGGAAGCGGCCGAGCAGGGACGTTGCTGCCGCGATAGCCGCAGCGACGATGACGACGATCGTCGAATGGCCGAGTGCGAAAAAGAAGCCGACGGAGACCGGCCGTTTGCCGTTCTGCATCAGCTTGCGCGTGACGTTGTCGATGGCCGCTATGTGGTCGGCGTCGACGGCGTGGCGCAAGCCCAGGCCATAAATGACGAGAGCGACGCCAAGCAATGTCGGCTTGTCGTGGAAGGCGACGAAAGCCCACAGCCACGCCCCGACGTTGAGAATGGCGAGTGCGCTGTAGATTGTAATCAGCCTGGCCTTCAGGTCCGGCGCGCTTTTGTTCAGCATTTTCGATAGTTGGATCAGCATGGTTCTGCCTTTGACGTTGCCTGTCATCGCAGGGAACTCGCCCCGCCGTCCGGCCAGGCGCGCACACCGGATCACCCCGTCCGATGTTCTGCTTTGACGTCCATGATGGCAGGTCTCCTGGCTCGCGGATTGCCGCCGCTTTCGCCTTCCCGGCCCATGCAGCCAGTGGCATCGTGAAACCGGCATGCCGCTTACAGTTGCGGGGGCAGCCACGGCTTTGGATTTCTCCGCACCGCGTTCCCTTTTGATCCCCGAAGGGAACCATCGGCGCGAATTCGCCACACCGCGGTTGGCCAGTCAATCAACAACTCCGACGGCCAGCCGCCTCTCACGCCATCGTGACGAGATCGCCGCGCCCCCCTCACACCCCCAGCGTCGGCTCGGTATTCACCTCCAGCGCTTCCTCTGCCTCGTCCTCCTCGCCAAGCACGTCGCCCTTCACCGGCAGTGCCCGGCCGATCCAGATCGGGTCGATAAGGTGGTCGCGCTTGGGGTTGGTGGTGTTGGGATGGATGAGGATGCTCAGGCCGCCGTGGTTCAGCATCAGCCAGGGAACCAGCGTGGCAAAGATCTCGGTGGCGAAGGAGACCTGGTACATGGCTTGCTGGTGCGGGCCGACCGGCTCGTCGCGCCAGTTGCCCAGGCGCACGCGGAAGCGCTCTGCGATGCGCTGGCGCAGCCATTCGGCATGCTGCCGCTCGGCCTCCCCGCCGTAGTAGATATGGGCGTGATAGCTGGCGATCTCGGCGATCGGCCTGACTTCGTTCATCGCGATGCTCCCCTTCGACGATTTTTTTGCGCCCGGCGGAACTCTAGCCGAAGCGCGGGCGCCTTGTCTGCAGCCGGCTGAGGTCCGCGCCTGCGGTCGGCAGGGTTATCGGATATGGCGCTCCCCCGCTCCGTCTCGGCTGCGCCGAGCCACCTCTTCCCCACCTTGTGGGGCGGGGAAATGCCAACCGCCGAGGTTGCAACCGGCAGGAAGGATGGCAACGGCCGTTGTGCCTTTGCCTCTAAATCACCGCGGTGACCGCGCCCTTCGCATTTAGGCGACAGCCGACTTTCGCCTGCCTCACTTCGATGCCGCCTCGCCCGTCATAGTCTATGCGCACCTCGATCGGCGCGTTGAGCCCGCTTCGGCGTTGACGCAAGGGGCCGGCGCTGACCGTGTAAACACGCACGGCGCCGAGGGGCTTGGCGGCCGCCGCGATCGCGGCGCGACAGGCGCGCACTACGGCGGCCGGCGTGCCGGGTATCGCCTTCGGAGGTGACAGCGGCGCGATGCGATAGCCTTTGGTGACCCGCCGGAGGTCGCCGCCGGCGGATCTGGAGGGCCTCAGCACTGGAGGCAGCACAATGGTCTGCGTCGCGCTTTTGGCCAAAGCAGGGGCTGTCGGCACCGCGGCCGGGTTCTGCGCAGAGGCAGCCGATCCGCTGACGGCGGAAGGATCGTCGCCCGCGGCGGCGGCGCCCACGCTTGTCGACACGCCTGTGCTGGTGCTGCCCAGATTGCCGCCGGCATTGACGCCGAGCGATCCGCCGCCGGTCGATGCGCCGACGTTTGCGCCGCCGACACCGTCGGCACTGGCGCCCACGCCCGCCGACACGCCTTGCGAACCGGCGCCCAATCCGGCGCCCACGCCGATGCCGCCGACCTTGCCGCCCACGCCGACGTCAAGCGCCGAGGCAGGCCCGATCGGGATGGCGATCGCCAGCGCGGCTGCTAGGTATTTTTTCATGGCCGGACCTTTGTTCCAAGGCCAACCTTGTGTGGCTCCTCATCGAGCGTTCCGCTCGACAGCGGTCTGCGAAGCCTTCGTCGCGCGAACGCGTGCCGAGCGATGGCGACTTCTCGCCTTGCCAGGCATCGGCCTCGGCGGTGACCGGCGCGGCTGGAGGCCGCTCGAAAGACGAATGATAGAAAAGCGGTCTCGGCAACGCCAAGCACTGAAAAAGGCTTAGGACTTCTCCTTTCAACTTAGCTGTCGACAGCAGAGCAAGTTTGAGCTCGCCTACGCGCTGCTAACGGGTAACTTTCAAATTAGTTTCAACTAAAATGCAACAGAACAAGGACACCACCGTGCCAGCGCCGGTTGCTGATGCCGACGCCGGGCTCTCGTCGAAATGGCCGTCTCGCCTTCGCCGGGCCAATTCTCCCCCACTTCCTGGCGTGCGCGGGCCTGGAGGCTTGAGAGTCGCCCAGGGCGGCAAGGCGCCCGCGCTACCGGCTCGAAGCCGCAACGCTCGTCGCGCTGGCCGACAAGGACGCGGTGCTGGTCGGCCAGGCCGACCTGTTGCGATCGATGGTCGAGGGTGCGGCCGGCGATGCGATCCTGGCCAACAAGCGCGAGATCGAGACCGGCATCGCCGCCATCAGCGCCACATTGCGCGACAGGCAATCGTTCCTGCTGTGAGGGCCGGCTAGGCCTTGCCCCTGGAGCGCCTCACGCCTTTTGACTGGTGAGGCGCTCGAGCGCATCGACGATCAGGTCGCAGAATTTCGCATGGTCGAGCTTCATCGCCACGGTATGGCGGAAATCGACCTGCTCGCTCGCCGTGCCGCCGAAATGGCGCATGCCGCCCAGCTTCTCGAAATTGCAGACCGTCATGCCCCTGGTCCACCGTCCGGCAAGCTCGACGCGGATATCGGCCTTCTCGGTGGTGAAGACGCCTGCATCGATCATCGCCGCCACGCAGCAGGCGTCATGGACGGCGGGATGGGCTATCTGCAGCAGGCCGCCATGCGTGGTCGCGATGAACTCCCAGATATCGAGAATGAATTTGGCGATCGGGCCGCCGACAGCGCGCACCCTGTCCTGCAGGTCGGGGGTGGCCAAGGCCTGGTGCGTGAGGTCGAGCCCCACCATGGTGACGTCCCAAGCGGCGCGGAACACCACGTCTGCGGCCTCCGGGTCGGCATAGACGTTGAACTCGGCCGCGGGCGTGATGTTGCCGCGCGTGAAACTTCCGCCCATCGCGACGACCCGCTTCACCCGCTCGACGATGCGCGGCTCCTTGCGCACGGCTAGAGCGATGTTGGTGTAGGGCCCGACCGGCACCAGCGTGACGGTTTTCGGCTCATGCGCCATGACCGTCTCGATGATGAAGTCGACGGCATGGCGCTTGTCGAGCTCGAACGAGGCGGGCGGCAGCTCCGGGCCATCGAGCCCGGTCTCGCCGTGGATCTCGACGGCCAGCACCTGGTCGATGATCAGCGGCCCGGGAGAGCCCTTCGCCACCGGCACCTTTATGCCGTAGGCCGTGCATACGGAGAGCGCGTTGCGCGTGGTGTTCTCGACATTGTGGTTGCCCGAAACCGTGGTGATGCCGAGAAGGTCGATGTTCGGGTTGCCGGCCGCAAGCAGGATGGCGATGGCATCGTCGTGCCCCGGATCGCAGTCGAGGATAATCTTTTCCATGGGGTCGCCTCTCCCTGGCCTGCGGCGATTACAGACCGGGGCCTCTGGTGACGTCAAGGTTGCCGCCTGGCGGAAGTGCGACCCCTGCGGTCCGATCACCATCTCGGGACGCTCTTGCCGCCCTTGCCTTAATGCCGCCTCAGCGGGCCTGGCCTCGTCTCGCCCCGCTCCCCCACAGCGCCCGCGCGAACACGTTGCGCTTGCCCTTGCGCGGCGCCAGCTCCACATCGCTGACCAGTTTCGCGCCGCCCTCGCGGCGCTCCAGCGTGATCTTGCGGCTATGGAAGGCTTCCAGCTCCGCGCGGTGGGCGACGCTGATGACGGTGACCTTCGGCAATGCCTGGATCACCGTCTGCATCATCTTGTCCTGGCTCTTCTCGTCCAGCGCCGAGGTCGCCTCGTCCAGCACGACGATGTCTGGCTCGTGCAGCAGCAGGCGCGCGAAGGCGAGGCGCTGCTTTTCGCCGCCGGAGAGTGTCTGGTCCCACGGCGCCTCTTCCTCGATCCTGTCCCGCAGGTAGCCGAGGCCGACCTTGTCGAGGGCGGCGTCGATCTCGTCCACCGTCCAGTTGTCGGCGGCGGCCGGATAGGCGACCGCGCGCCGCAGCGTGCCGGTCGGGATGTAGGGGCGTTGCGGCAACATGAACAGCCGCTTGCCGGCATGGAAATTGACGCTGCCGCCGCCCCAGGGCCACAGGCCCGCGACGGCCCGCACCAGCGTCGACTTGCCGGTGCCGGATTCGCCGGCGACCAGCACCCGCTCGCCCGGGTTGATCTCGACCTTCGTCTCCTTGACCACGCCGGTGCCGTCGTTGAGGGTGACGGAGAGATCGTCCAGGCTGAGCATGGCGCCGTTTTGCGTCTCGCCGCGCCGGATGCGCCCAAAGGACTCGCTCTCTTCGGCGCGCTCCAGCCCGTCGAGCGACATCATCAGCGAAGCGACGCGGCGCGCCGAGGCGTTCCAATCGGCCAGGCGCGGATAATTGTCGACCAGCCAGCCGAACGCGCCTTGCACGATGGCAAAGGCGGAGGCCGCCTGCATGACCTGGCCGAGCGACATCGAGCCTTCGAGGAATTTCGGCGCGCAGAGCAGCACCGGCACCACCGGCGCGAACAGCATCGACCCTTGCGAGACAATCGCGGTGCGCATGTGCTGTCCGGTCAGCAGCGCCCATTGCCTCAGCACATGGCCGAAATTCCTGTCGATGCCGCTGCGCTCCTCCGCCTCGCCGCCGAGAAGCGCGATGCTCTCGCCGTTCTCGCGCACGCGTGTCAGCGTGTAGCGGAATTCGGCTTCCGCCTGGTTCTTGCGCTCCGAAAGCTGCACGAAATGGCGGCCGATGACCACCATCGAGGTCGAGGTGATGGCGGCATAGATGACCGCGGTGACGACGAGGAAGCCGGGGATGGTGATGCTCTCGCGGCCGAGCGGCAAGGTGAGCGCGCCGCCGATGGTCCACAGCACGACGATGAAGGTCGAGGCCGCCAGGAAGGCGTTGAGAACGCCGGAGATGAAATCGACGGGGGACTCGGTGGCGATGCGCAGATCTTCGGTGAGACGGGCTTCGGGGTTCGAGTGGTCGCCGGCGACGAGGTTGAGCTGATAGTAGCGGCCGCTGGCCAGCCAGCGCGCGATGACAGATGTGGTGAGCCAGGAGCGCCAGCGGCGCTGGATCGTCATACGCAGGTAGACCTGAACGACGACGAGGCTGGCGCTTCCGGCAACCAGCGGCACGAAGACGGCGCTCAGCATATAGACGGTGTGGACATTGCGCTGCTCGATGGCGTCGAAGAAGGCGCGGTTCCAGACATTGATGCCATACTGGAAGCCGACATTGACGCAGATCAGCACCAGCAGCCCAATCGTAAACGGCCATGCGAGCTTGTCGCCATTCCGGCCCCAGTAGCCGCGCCCGCTGATCCAGAACCGCCTAAACAGGTACTTCCTGCGCGCCTGCTCGGCCTCCTCGGGCGTCAGCTTCGGACCGGGCTCGACGGATTCCGGCGGCGGCGGCGCCGGTTCGCCGACGGCCTCCGGCGTGGCTTCCGCCGGCTCCTCGTGCTCGGGCGATTGCTTCGGTTGCGACTTCTCTTCGCGGGGTCTTTCCGGATGCAAGCTTTCCGGCGGCGACTTTTCCGGCCGCGTCTTGCCCGGGGGTGCCTTCGCTGCGCCCGTCTTTGCGGGGCGCGACTTCCCGGCACCGCGCGGCTGGGCGCCGTCGGCCGATCTTGGCTTGAGCTTTGCTTCAGACATCAGCCGACAACGGCTCAAAAATCAGAAGGTTTCACGATCTCGGCGAGAGATGTTGCCTGCCCGCTCGGGCCTCGACCTCACCTCACCCGGCAAAACCCCGCCGCGCGGCGGCCATGCCTTCCCACATCAGCTTGATCCCGAGCGCGCCGACCACGGCGCCGGCGGCGCGGTCGATCCAGTGCTTGGTGCCGAGATAGGCCGCGCGCGGCCGGCTGGAGGAAAAGGCGAAGGCGACGACCGCGTACCAGACGAATTCGTTGAGGAAGAGCAGCGGCGGCAGGACCAAGAGCATCCAGAGCGGCGGCGAGGCCGGCAGCATGGCCGCGAACATCGAGGCGTAGAAGATCGCCGTCTTCGGATTGGCGAGCTGGACCAGAAGCGCGCGCCGCAGCGCCCGCCAGAACGAGCCGGCGCGCGCCGAGGCATCGTTCGCGATCTCGATCGGCTGATTGGCGCCGCGCCAGATCTTTATGCCGATCCACAGCAGATAGGCGCCGCCGGCGACGCGCAGGAAAATGTCCAGCCAGGCGACCTGGACGAGCAGCGCGGTCAGGCCCGCGACCGCGATGATGGCGAAGATGAAGCCGCCGATGCCCATGCCGATCGCCGCCGCTAGGCCGTCACTGCGCTCGCCGGCGACCGCGATACGCGAGACGACGACGAAGCTCGGCCCCGGGCTCATCGCCCCCAGCAGGAAAACGCCAAGGATGGAAAGGATGGTTGCAATCTCGGACAATACTTCCTCCGCAGGTCGGCTGCAATTCCCTGCGCAGTACAATGCACGCGCCGCACGCCTTGTCACCATCCTGGCGGGCGATCGGCGAGCGCGAGCATGCCGAGACGGCGTCTGGTCAGGCAGGAGCCGCGCCCTATGTCTTCCGCGGCCCGTCCAGCCATCGGGCAAAACACCGCCTTTGCGGAACAGGCGGCAACTGCTTGGGTTGGCAGCCGTGTTCAGCAGTCGTACGGTATATGGCGGAAGTGCCTCTGCACACGGGGAGACTTCAGATGAAAGCTGCCGCAGAACGCGACCCTCGCAGGCGCGAGCTTTTGAAGGATCACGGCCCAGCCGGACTGGCCGCGAAGTCTGTTTCCGGCCGTGCCGCGGCCCAGCGGCGCCGACGACGCGCCGCCCACAGTCAAGACGTCCCGCCGATCCGTTCGCGCCAAGCATGATCCGTTCCAGTGCTTTCCTTCCCTAGACCGAGGCGAGGCCGCTCGCCGCTCTGGATAGGCCTGATCGCAACGCTCTCCGGCTGCGCGGGCGGGGTGCTCGACCCGCAGGGCCCGATCGGCGCGGGCAACCGCACGATCCTGCTCAACTCGCTGGCGGTCATGCTGGTCATCGTCATTCCGACGCTGGTGGCGCTGCTTTTGTTTGCCTGGATGTTGCGTGCCTCCAACCGCAACGCGCGCTACGAGCCGGAATTCACCTATTCGGGCCGCATCGAGCTGATCGTCTGGTCGATCCCGACGCTCACCATCCTCTTCCTCGGCGGGCTGATCTATTACGGATCCTACCATCTCGACCCGCGCCGGCCGATCGCCTCCAGCCAGCCGCCGCTCGACATCCAGGTGGTGGCGCTCGACTGGAAATGGCTGTTCCTCTACCCCGACCAGGGCGTCGGAACGGTCAACCAGCTGGTCATCCCGGCCGGCGTTCCCGTTCGTTTCAAGCTGACCTCGGCCAGCGTGATGAACACCTTCTTTGTGCCGCAGCTCGGCAGCATGATCTATGTCATGAACGGCATGCAGACCGAGCTCAACCTGCAGGCCGACCGCGAGGGCGACTATCTCGGCCTGTCGGCGCATTTCAGCGGCGATGGCTTCTCCGACATGAATTTCCGCGTGCGCGCGGTCCCGCCCGACGAGTTTGCGCGCTGGGCCTCTTCGCTGCATGGCGCCGGCGGCGTGCTCAACGCCCGCGCCTATGGCGAGCTTGCCAGGCAGAGCATCAACGTGCCGCCGGCCTCGTTCGGCGTCGTGCAGGACGGCCTGTTCGACGCGATCGTGCGCCAGACGCTGCCGCCCGGTCCGGGTCCCGCCGAAACCGCCGCCGGCGAGCCGCAGGTAAGCCCCAAGGCCCAGCCCAAGGCCGGGACGCCGGCGCCTGCCCAACAGCCGCAGCCGAAAGCGGGAGGATGACGATGCTCGGCAAGCTCGACTGGTCTGCCATTCCCTTCGATCAGCCCATCCCGCTGGGCGCCGCGCTCGTCGTCTTCCTGGCGGCCGCCGCGGTGCTGATCTGGGTCACGGTGAAAGGATACTGGCCCTATCTCTGGGACGAATGGATAACTTCGGTCGACCACAAGCGCATCGGCGTCATGTATATCGTTCTGGCGGCGCTGATGCTGCTGCGCGGCTTCGTCGATGCGGTGATGATGCGCACGCAGCAGGTGCTCGCCATCCACGGGCCAGGCTACCTGCCGCCCGAGCATTACGACCAGGTCTTTTCGGCCCACGGCACGATCATGATCTTCTTCGCCGCGATGCCCTTCGTCATCGGGCTGATGAACTTCGTCGTGCCGCTGCAGCTCGGCATCCGCGACGTCGCCTTTCCGACGCTGAATTCGGTGAGTTTCTGGCTGACGGCGACCGGCGCGCTCCTGGTCAACATCTCGCTCGTCGTCGGCGAGTTCGCCCGCACCGGCTGGCTGCCCTACGCGCCGCTGTCGGAGACGACCTACTCGCCGGGCGTCGGCGTCGACTATTATCTCTGGTCGATCCAGATCTCCGGCGTCGGCACGCTGCTCACCGGCGTCAACCTGGCGACCACCATCCTCAAGATGCGCGCGCCGGGCATGGGCTATCTGCGCATGCCGATGTTCTGCTGGACATCGCTCGCCTCCAACCTGCTGATCGTCGCGGCCTTCCCGATCCTCACCGCCACGCTCGCCATGCTGACGCTCGACCGCTACCTCGGCTTCCATTTCTTCACCAACGAAGCCGGCGGCAACCAGATGATGTTCATGAACCTGATCTGGGCGTGGGGCCATCCGGAGGTCTACATCCTGGTGCTGCCCGCCTTCGGCATCTATTCCGAGATCTTCTCGACCTTCTCATCGAAGCCGCTGTTCGGCTACCGGTCGATGGTCGCGGCGACGCTGTTCATCTGCATCGTCTCCTTCATGGTCTGGCTGCACCACTTCTTCACCATGGGCGCCGGGGCCGACGTCAATGCCGCCTTCGGCATAGCCACCTCGGTCATCGCGGTCGGCACCGGGGTCAAGATCTACAACTGGCTCTTCACCATGTATGGCGGGCGCGTGCGCTTCGACACGCCGATGCTGTGGGCGCTGGGCTTCGTCACCACCTTCATCATCGGCGGCATGACCGGCGTGCTGCTCGCCGTTCCGCCGGCCGACTTCATGCTGCACAATTCGCTCTTCCTGGTGGCGCATTTCCACAATGTGATCATTTCGGGCGTGTTGTTCGCCGCCTTCGCCGGCTTCACCTACTGGTTCCCGAAAGCCTTCGGCTTCCGGCTGCACGAGGGCTGGGGCAAGGCCGCGTTCTGGTTCACCCTTGCCGGCTACGTGCTGGTCTTCGTGCCGCTCTATATCGTCGGCCTGCTCGGCATGACCCGCCGTCTCCAGCATATCGACATCGACCTGTGGACGCCGTGGCTGGTCGTGGCGGCCTTCGGCATTGCGGTGATGATCGTCGGCGCCACCTGCCAGGTCGCGCAGCTCGTCGTCTCGATCAGGCATCGCGACGAATTGCGCGACGAAACGGGCGACCCTTGGGACGGCCGCTCGCTGGAATGGTCGACATCCTCCCCGCCGCCCTTCTTCAACTACGCGCGGCTGCCGCATGTCGAGAACGAGGAACCCTACTGGACCATCAAGCAGCGGGCGATGGAGGAGCAAAGGCCCGGCGAGGACGAAAGCTATGAGCCGATCGAAATGCCGCGCAACAGCCCGACCGGCTTCGTCACCGCCTTCTTCAGCACGCTGATCGGCTTCGCCCTGATCTGGCACATCTGGTGGCTGGCGATCGTAGGCTTCATCGGCGCCTATATCACTTTCGTCGTCTTCGCCTGGCGAGAGCACGGCGACTACGAAGTCTCCGCGGAGGAAGTCGAGCGCATAGACAGCGACGGCAGGGCCGCACAGCTTGCCTGGCTGCGCAGACGGGAGCGCGTGGCATGAGCGACATCACGGCCGGCAGCGCGGCGCGCGATCCCTACCGGGTTGGACGGTCGGGCGGGCATGGCCATGGGGGACACGGTCATGGCCTGCTCTCGGCGACCGGCCACGGCCAGGGCGGCCCGGCCTCGAAGTTCGTCACGGTGGCCTACGGGTTCTGGATCTTCCTCTTGTCCGACATCATCATGTTCTCGGCTTTCTTCGCCGCTTATGCGGTCCTGTCGACGGCGACCGCCGGCGGGCCATCCGGCAAGGAGCTGTTCGAGCTGCCGCGCGTTGCGGCGCAAACGGGGCTTCTGCTCACATCGAGCTTCACCGGGGGGCTGGCGACGCTCGCGACGCAGCGCCGGTCGATGGCCGCCACCCAGTTCTGGCTTCTGGTCACCGGCCTGCTCGGCGCTGCCTTCCTGTTCCTGGAGGTGCAGGAATTCGCGGTGATGGCGAGCGAGCAGGCAGGCCCTTCCCGCAGCGCCTTCCTGTCAGCCTTCTTCGCCCTTGTCGGCTGCCACGGCACCCATGTCGGGCTCGGCCTGCTCTGGCTCGGCACCATGATGGCGCAGCTCTGGGTGAAGGGCTTCCGGCCGGAGATACTGCGCCGGCTCCACTGCTTCGGCCTGTTCTGGCACGCGCTCGACATTATCTGGGTCGCCATCTTCACCCTGGTCTATCTCTTGGGAGCGTCGCCATGAGCGACATCGACAGCCGGACCGACGAGGAACTCGACCGCCGCGATTCGGCGCCGGGCGAGGAGCGCATCACCGAGCACGAACTGGCGGGAGGGCTGTCCGGCTACCTGCTCGGCTTCGGCCTGGCGATCCTGCTGACCATCGCCTCTTTCCTCGCCGCGCAGACCGGCTTGATCTACCAGCCGGCGGTGATCTCGGCCCTGGTGGTGCTGGCGATCGCGCAGATGGGCGTGCATCTGGTCTTCTTCCTGCACCTGACCACCGGGCCCGACAACACCAACAACGTGCTCGCGCTCGCCTTCGGCGTGCTGATCGTCGCGCTGGTCGTGATCGGCTCGGTCTGGATCATGGCCCATCTCAACCTGAACATGCCTCCGATGAGCGCCCATCAGGCCAGGATGATGCCATAAGGCGGCTCAACCCGCCGGCAGAGGCGTTCTCCCGCGTGGGTCGCCACCGTCACAGCCGGCCCGATCGACGTCATGACCCCATGCCAAAAGCATGGGGTCACATCGATGTGAGAGGGTTTTATAGACTTCCCGCTGGTCAGTGAATGCCGATGCGTCGCGTCACCTGACCGTTGCTTTCCCAGTAGGTATGCTTCTTGGCGATGACGGGATCGTCCATTGCCGGTTGGACCTGCCCTCCAGTGCTAACGGCGCGCGAGGTGACTGTGTGCTCCCCGGCGGAGGGCTTGGGCCAGTCGACGGACCATATCTTCCAGGCGAAGTCCGCCTTTTCGGTTTCATCGATGGTCGCCGGCATCCATGGGCCGTCATCGATCTTCACCTCGACCCGCTCGATCGGCGCGCCCCAGGCCGCTCCGACGATCCGGTAATCATTGCCGATATGAGTGACCCGGGCCGGCGCAGACTTCAGACGCGCCCGCCCGACAGAGGTTTCCATCCATACCGTCTCTCCGTTGTGCTCCTCCTCGCGCAGCGTGACATAATCGCGTCCCATGAACTGGTTCACGAAGCGTTGGTCCCTCACTTCGATACGCTTGAGCCATTTCACGTTCGCGATCCCGTACCAGCCCGGCGCAATCAGCCGCAGCGGGAACCCGTTATCGGCAGGCAAGGCAGTGCCGTTCATCTCGTAGCAAAGGATGTTTTTGGGGTCCAAGGCGTCGGCGAGCGACATGCTGCGCGCAAAGTTCTGCGTGAACTTGACGTCGTCGGCTCGCTTGATTTCACCTTTATCGGTGCCCCAGAAGACAACCTCGATACCACTGTCGAGGATCCCGACCTCCATAAGGATCGGGGCGAGCGGCGTGCCCGCCCAGCGAGCATTGCCAATCCCGCCATTGAAGAACGGTAGGCCAGTATTGCCCGAACATTCGACCGTGAACGTGACTTCCTGGCGCGGTCGAGCCTTGATGTCGGCGAGCGTCAGGGCTGTCGGCTTTTTGACGGAGCCGCCAATTTCGAGCTTCCACGTGCTTTCGTCGATGACCGGCCGGTCGAAATGCGCGATTGAGAAGAACTTGTCGTTGGGCGTCACCCAGGAATCGAGATCCTCCCACACCAACTGATTTTTGATGACTTGCGGAACCGGGTTTGGCGGCAGCTGATCGAGCCATTTGATGACTTCCTCGCCGGCCCGGGTTGGAAAAGCATAGGCAATCCGCGATTGAAAGGACGCCAGCGCCACGAGGGTTGCCCCTCCTCGAACCATGAATTCACGTCTGGGAAGGTAATGCATGATCACTTCTCCTCCAGTGAAAAGCTCAGTTCTCCTTTAGTGAGTAAATGCGAATAGCGACCGCGATCGCGCAAAGCAGAAGCCGGACGCGGCGGGCAATGATGAGAGCGCGTGGAACACCCCCCGAGTTGGAAGTGCGCCCTAGTTGAAGCGACGTCTCCCGCTCTCAATGCGCCGGCGTGTCAGGTCCGAGCCGGCGGTCTTCAACTATACGCCCTATCTGTCGTCGTGGCGAGGCCAAGGGCTGGCATCTTCGCATCAGGACTCGATACCTGCATCGTGCTCCAAGCTTGAATGCCGCCGACTGTTGGTGCGTTGCATCTCGTGAGCGGCATGGACCTGGTCAGCACCGATGTCAGCTCTGAGGCGTTGCCGATCCTGCCAAAGTCCGACCCGTGACGTCCCACCAGGTCTTGACGAAGATCGGCGGGCCTGTTTGAGACTCGGGGTCAAATGGGGACACTTGCTCCACGGGGAGACGAACAGGCGGTGGGCAGGCTGTGAGGCGCGTTTTTCGCTTGCTTGCCGCGGCGATCCTGGCGGCCGGCGTGGCCGGGTGCACCAGCATTTCCTATTACGCGCAGTCGCTGGAGGGCCATGTTGAGATCATGGCGGCGCGCAAGAATGTCGGCAAGCTGATCCGCGACCCCGCAACGCCGGAGGCATTGCGCGTCAAGCTGACGTCGGCGAGCGCCATACGCCGCTTTGCCACGGATGAACTGGCGCTGCCCGAAAACAGCAGTTACAGCAGCTATGTCGACATCGGCCGGGACGCTGTGACCTTGGCGGTTTTTGCCGCGCCGCAATTCTCGCTCACGCCCGTAACATGGTGCTTTCCGGTCTTCGGCTGCGTTCCGTACCGGGGTTACTTTTCCCGGAAATCGGCGGCTGAAAGCGCTGCCGAACTGCAGCGGCAGGGGCTGGACGTTTACGTCTCGGGCGTCACCGCATATTCCACGCTCGGATGGTTCAGCGACCCGCTGCTCAGCACCATGCTGCGCCAGGACGACACCTATCTCGCAAGCCTCATCTTCCATGAGCTGGCGCATCAAAAAATCTATGTGAACGGCGACTCCGCGTTCAACGAGGCTTTCGCGGTTTCGGTCGAAACCACCGGCGTCAGGAAATGGCTCCGCGCCACCGGCAATCGCGCCGGGTTGCGCCGCTACGAAGCCAATCGCAAGCGGAGCGCCGATTTTCTCGGACTGATAGCGAAAACCCGGGACGAGTTGCGGCAAGTCTATGGAAGTCCGCGTAGCCCGCAGCAGATGGCCGCCGCCAAAGCAGCCACGATCGACAGGCTGCGGATGCGCTACCGGCGCATGCGCGATACGCGCTGGGCCGGATACCGGGGCTATGACCCCTGGTTCGATAGCCCGATCAACAACGCAAAGCTCGCCGCGACCGCCGTCTATGGCGAACAGGTCCCGGCGTTTCTTCGCCTGTTCGACTTGTGCTCCGGCGACTATCCAAGGTTCTATGCTGCCGTTCGAAGGATCGGGAATTTGCCCGGACCTTCGCGTGCCCAGGCGCTGAAGAGCGTGGCGGCGTGCGATTGACCTGAACAGGCAAGGGCCGGCCGCGCGTACCGACATGAGCGAAGCCAACTCGGGCAGCCAATCACATCGGCCGATTGCCCTTAGGCAGCCGCGCGGTGCCGCCACGCCCCAAAAAAGCCCCTTGCGGAGCCTCGTCGCAATAGCGGCGCCCGGTCGGCGCGCGGCCCTAGCTCGAAAACGTCACGGTCACGCCGCGCTGGCGGAAATAGGCCTGCATCAGCTTGCGGCCCGCGCGGTTGTTGTGCGCCAGCTTGGCCGGCTCGAACACCGCCTGTTTCAGCCCTTCCCGCGCCATCGCCGCCTTGAGCGTCGCAATATGCGCATCGATGTCGGCGTTGTCCGCGCGGATCGAGGCATAGATGCTTTCGGTCGCTTCGGCCACGGTCGGTTCGCTCACTTGTGTCGTCCTTCGGTTGATTGCGCGGCGGCTTAACCGGGCCTGAAAACAAAAACAAGGCTCCATGGGTCCTTGTCGCACTCACCTCTCAGCAGAACCCTGCCCTATTCTCCCCGCCAGTTGCTTGGCGTTTTCCGGCGTGATCGCCCACGCCGACGCGATCGCCCCAACGTAAAAGGCGTCCAACGGCTACGAAGTGAGCGCCAGCCACGCCGTGCCGAAGACCAGCGTCAACAGCGTCAGCGGCAAACCAACCTTGAAGAAAGCTGCGAAGGACAGCTCCTTGCCCGCCGCCCTCGCCTGCTCAGCGACGATGAGGTTGGCGACCGAGCCGAGCAGCGTGAAATTGCCGGCGAGCGTCGAGCTCATCGCCACGACCAGCCACGCGCGATGGGGGTTTTCGAGGCCCGGGATGAACGGCCTCAGGGCCAGCACCGCCGGCACATTGCTCATGGCGTTGGAAAGCACCGCGGTGAAGCCGGAGAGCCGCCACACATCGTCGAGGCCCATATTCTTCGCCGCGGCGATCATGTCGGGGGTGAGCAGCGTGCGCTCGGCGCCCGCCACGACCACGAACAGTCCGGCGAACATGAAGAGCAGCGGGCCGTCGATCTCGCGGTAGATGCGGTGCGGCTTGATCGCGCGGGTGACGAGCAGGAAAGCGCCGGCAATGAGCGCCGCCTTGGCGACGGGCACGCCAGCGAAGAAGGCGAACGCCAGCACCACGCAGACGATGGTCGCCTTCAGCACCTGTCCCGGCAGCATGCGGCCGCGATAGACCTCGGGGCTGAGCTCGGCGGGGCGAGAGAATTCGCCGCGGTAGACGATGCGGACAATGACGATGACGGCGACAAGGCCGAACAGCGCCACCGGCGCGAGCGCCGCCGTGAAGGCCGGATAGGAAATGCCCGAGAGCGCGCCGATCACCATGTTCTGCGGGTTGCCGGTGATGGTGGCGACGCTGCCGCAGTTGGAGGCCGTGCAGGTGGCGATCAGGTAGGGAACCGGGTTGCGCCGGATGACGCGGGTGACGTGGACGACGATCGGCGCCATCACCAGGCAGATCGCGTCATTGACCAGAAAGGCCGAAAGCACACCGGTCAGAAGCGTCGCCATGACGAGCAGCATGAAGGGCGCGTGCGCATGCTCAATGGCGAAGCCGCCGAGCGCCCGGAACGCGCCCGACACTTTCAGATGCGCGACCACGATCATCATGCCGAGCAGAAGCGTGATCGTGTCGAAATTGATGGCGCGGTAGGCATCCTCCATGCCGATCGCGCCGATGGCGATCATGGCGGCGCCACCGAGCAGCGCGATGCCGGCGCGATCCAGCCTGAAGCCCGGAATACGGCCGACGGCAACGCCGGCATAGGTGGCTACCAGGATGAAAAGCGCTCCCGCGCCGGTCCATGTCATTGCCGGAGGATCCCGTTGCCTGCCCTCGCCCGGCGGAATCTGCTCGGGCGCTCTGCCAAACGAGCTTTAGCAACGGCAGCGCAAAGGGAAAGCGTCGAGGGATGAAACTTTCGTCATCCGTCCGGGCCTTTTATATCTCGGATCGCTAATGTAATGTCTTGCGAAAAACAGGACCGACAATCCAGTCGTTGGGGACTAAATGGATGAACGCGGTCGTTGAAGCGGAGCATCGCGTCTCGCCAAACGAGAATCTGATGCCCTCGGCTGAATGCCGGCGCTGCCATGGCGCCAGGAAAATTTTCATTTGCGACCGCTGGGTCGCCTCCAACGGCCATTGCTGCCCGGAAGGAACGCACCGGCTGAGCTGTCCGGGACACAGTGTGGTCTGCCTTGAATGCGGCGGATCCGGAGGCCAGAATGCCTGACCGGGTTCTTACCGACGTCGCGCTGACCGTCGCTTCGCCGTCCGTCCGACCGCGACAAGGTCGGTTGCGCAGACATCGTCATCGGCGGCGTCTTGCTGTTCAAAAGCCTTGCGGTGTTCTGGCGGCGAGCCATATTCGTACCACAAAAGCGATCACTGAAAGCTGGCGCCTCGATGAAAAGCCTGACGAACGCCCTTGTTGCCGGCACGATATTATGGACCGTGGGCGCCGCCGATGCGCGGCCCGACACACGCGCCATGACCTGTGGCGAGACGCAGGCGCTGATCCAGCGCCGGCATGCCGCGGTGCTGACCACCGGGCCCAACACTTATGATCGTTTCGTGCGCCAATTCGGCAATGAGTGCGACTGGCCGGAAGTCCCGATGTCGGTCGCGGTTCCGACTCGTGACGGTCCATGCCGCGTCTACCGCTGCGAGGAACCGGTCTTCGACTTCCCCGGTTGAGCGACGTTCCGACCCCGCTGTGGAACAGTTGAGGCAGCATGCGAATTGTAGCGGATGGTGATACCAATGTCCCGGCTGCAGGAGGAACGGCCATGTTCAACGATGTCATGCGTAGCGGCAGCTGCCTGTGCGGCGGTGTCCAGTTCCGGGTGACCGGCGAGCCGCTGAGGGTGGGACTTTGCCATTGCAAGGACTGCCGCAAGACCAGCGGATCGGCGTATCAGGCTTTTGCCATATGGCCGCGCCAGGCATTCGAAAGCGCGGGTATCACCAGCACCTATGGCGGACGAAGCTTCTGTCCAACCTGCGGCAGCCGCTTGCCGTCGGTTCGCGAGGACGAGGCCGAGGTGATGATCGGCAGCCTGGATGTCGTGCCGACCGAAGGGCTTGAGCCCAGCTACGAATTGTGGATCGGTCGGCGCGAGCAGTGGTTGCATCCTCTGCCCGAGGCGAGCCAATTCGAGCATGACCGGACCGTCGCTGAGTCGGCGGCCGATGATGCCGAGCCGGAGGCCGTGCGGGAGCCCTATCGCGAATCGGCCTAAATGCCGAATGCCAGTAAGGCTTAAGTCGCAGAGCAAAGACGCATCGGTCCAGCGAGCCGGCGCCTATGCCCCTCAACGACCGGACGCTGAGCGCGAGGCCTTGTCTTCTTCTGGAAGTGGGGCATTTTCAACCAACGGTCGGTTTGCCGGCGCGGCAGCGGCCGCTAGCATCCCCGGCGCGGCGAAACCATTTGGAGGCCGCTTCGGCCGGCGCGGCTCAGGCAACACCAGCATTGCCGCGCCGGGCTTACAAGATGGATAGTATGTCCAGCCAGGCGTTGCGTCCGGGCGAACACAGCTTTTGATGTTGTCTTAGATTCGAAAGCTTCGTTCGCGCGTGAAGCACCGGCTTCATTTGCGACACGGAAATGAAAATTGTTTCGGCCAGAGAAAATTTTTCACCATCCGTATTTCCTGGATGATGCCAACTATGCGGCGTAGCTATGCAAGCAAGCGGCAGGCCCAATCATTTTCCTGCCTTGTACAAAAACTCACCTTTGTTTCTTTTTGATTTTAAGACATAGTACTGGCGAATCCTGAAACGGGGCGGTTTTCATGACACTGGCGCCTCAACGCAGCCGCAACCTGCATATGCGGTATCCACCGATCGACGGGTTTTGGACCTGGGACATCAAGCGCGACCGCGTCTATGGGGACGCGAATCTGTCCGCTTATTTCGACCTGACGCTCGAGGAGTTCTCGCACGGCGCGCCGCTGGAGCGGTGCATGCAAAGCATAGAGCGGGACGATCGGCCGCGGGTTCGGCTGGCGATCCGCAAGGCGATCGAGCGCAGGTCAGGTTTCCGCGAGGTCTACAAGGTCCGCTCGGAAAAGATGGGGCTGCGCAAGATCCTTGCCGTCGGCCAGTGCTATGTCGATGACATGGGCGAGGCAGCGCTCTATCCGGGCTGGTTCATCGACCTGACGCAGGATGCCGCGGGCGAGGATCACTCGCTGCGCGAAATCCACGACCATGTCGAGCAGGCCAGGGAAATCGCGCAGTCGATCGGGGACGCCATGCTTTCCTACCTGCTGGACAACATCCAGGAAGAGATCCTGCAAAGGCTTGGCGAGAGATCGAGGAGGCGCAAATCGTCCTGAGGCGATCTTTGTCGGTTCCTCGGCCGGGTTCCGGGCTAGCTTCTGGGCGGAAGCCTGCCGCGCCTGCCGATCTCTGCCGTCACCAAGCGCGCGAAATGCGAGTGGGGCGAGCGGCGCTCGATAAGCTTGGCTCGCTCGAGGGCAGCGTCGCCGTAGAACTCGATCAGCACGTTGGCGGCCTTGGCGGCATCGGCCTGCAGCCTGCCGAGATCGGCCTGTCCGCTCCCGCTCGCGGGCTCGCTCCTGGCAATCACGTCAAGCATGGCTTGCAGCTTGTCGGGAGTGCTGCCCTCGTCTTCATGCATAGTCGCCATCCGATTGGGGGCGTAAAATATCGACATTTTCGCGCGATGTGCAACAGCTTCATTGATCGAGCGCAGGTGCAACCGGGCGCAGCCTGGCCGCGAGCGAGCCGACAACATTCGTACAAGTATAGTCAGCCAAACTTCCACGCAGACATTGGGGGCACCGATGGACCAGCCGAGCAAAATGGAAAACCTGCAGTTTGCGCAGGGGATCTTGCGCGAGCTTCGCCAGAAGGCTGAGGCCGACGGCGAAAAGCTTCTGACCTATCTCATCGACATGGCTTACCTTGAAGCCAGCGACCGCATCCGAGCCCATTGGATCGGCCATGAAAACGAGAACCGCCGGGCCAAGGGCTAAGGCCACTGTTCCAGCCGGAGCATGCCGGCGAGGTGCGGGCTTGCGCCCGGAACGCAAGAAAGCCCGCCATGCCTTTCGGCACGGCGGGCGGGATCCTGATTGAAGGGCTGCGCAGCCCTATTTTTATGATGCGGCGGCCTTTTCGCGGACGGGAAGCTTCCAGCCCGGCCGGACGAAATGGCAGGTGTAGCCGTTGGGATAGCGCTTCAGATAATCCTGATGTTCCGGCTCGGCCTGCCAGAAGGCACCGGCCGGAGCGAGCTCGGTGACGACCTTGCCCGGCCAGAGACCCGAGGCGTCGACATCGGCGATGGTGTCTTCGGCCACCCGCTTCTGCTCGTCGCTGGTATAGAAGATCGCCGAGCGGTAGCTCATGCCGACATCGTTGCCCTGACGGTTCCGGGTCGTCGGATCGTGGATCTGGAAGAAGAACTCGAGCAGCGTGCGGAAACTGGTCTTGGTCGGATCGAAGACGATCTCGATCGCCTCGGCATGGGTGCCGTGATTGCGGTAGGTTGCGTTCGGCACGTCGCCGCCGCTGTAGCCGACACGGGTGGAGATCACGCCGGGCAAGCGGCGGATCAGATCCTGCATGCCCCAGAAGCAGCCGCCGGCAAGGACCGCGCGTTCGGAAGAAGCCATGTCAAACCTCCTTGGATTTCTCCATAAGTGGGGATTGTGGCCCGCTTCTTCCAGCGGCTCAAGCGCCTGGAAAAGGGCGCCTGGAAAAGGGCGCCTGAAAAAGGCGACGGGAAGGCGCCTGGAAAAGGGCGACTGGCAGGGAAACTAACCGAACCACGGTGCCCCAGTCTGCGCCGATTGCTCGCCGGTCGGCAAACCGGCGAGCCTTGGTGCTGAGCGCGAGCTTCACTTAGGCCCTTTATCGCCCCTGCCGTTGTCGCCTCCGCCATTGTTGCCCCGGCCGGGATTCCCCCGGTCATGGCGATGGCTTTCGCCACCGAGGCAATTGGCGTCGCCGACGCCGCAGCAGCGGCCAGCCCAGAGCTTGTTGGTCGGCGTGTTGTCGCATTCGTAGATCTGCTGGCCGGCCATCGCGGATCCACCCAGGGTGGATACGGCCAGGGCGGCGAGAAGTGCATTGCGAAGGATTGCAATCATCGAAAATCTCCATGGATACACGGGTGTTCATTTGCACCGATGCGTCGCATGGCCACGCGAATTGGTTCATCGCGATTGGCAGAATTCTTGCCGGCCGATGTCGCCAATGCTCGGGATCGATCGGCACGGCTCCCATTCCGCGCCGCTCATTCTTCTGGTGCGGGCCTGAAGCGCCGCACCAGCACCTCGAACAAGATGTCCGAAAGGCGGCGATAATTTCCGCGCGCTGCTCGGACGAATAGTGCCCGGCATCGTCGATGGTCATGAAGGTCACGTGTCGGGACATATTAGTCTCGTCGTAATTATCTGCCCCAACCAACTATTGCCGTTGATAATACTGTTCATCAATGCGAAGTTCCTGATGAAACGGGGGAGATACATGATCCGCATTGCAATCGTCGTGGCCATTGCCGCGAGCGCCTCAGCCTGCCAGTCGAACGTGCCCTATGACACGAGCAAGCAGACCTGCGGGATGCACGAGTTCAGGGGGTTCCAACGCAGAGTTTGTATCCCGGACACACCGAACAAAGTATGCAATGTCTGGTACAATCCAATTACTCGTGACGAAAGGATATGGTGCCAACCGCTAACCCGGAAAGCGACCGACCCTAAGGCTCGCGCCAGGCAGCTTGCGGGCAGCAAATATCCCTGATCAGATTTCATCCGTATTTTTTGGCTCCAATTCCTCGCCCCACGAACGTGGGGGAGGTGGCGCGGCGGAAGCTGCGACGGAGCGGGGGCAGCGCCGGCTGTCGATGCAAGAGCGGAAAGCTACTCGTAAGCTTGTCGCCCTACGAAGACCCCCTCTCCGGCCGCTTCGCGGCCACCCCGCCTTGCGGGGGCGAGGAACCCAAGCCCTGAACCGCCTCCGCCGACAAAAACCGCAGCACCACATCCGACATCCCGAGCAGCGGTGTGAAAGTCACGATGGTTATCCCGCCCGTCGCATTGGTGCGGGTCAGACCCTCGGAATAAATGTCCAGCGGCGGCTCCTCGTCGAACCAGACACCGTGCAGCGTCTCGCCCTGCCATTTCTCGCGGCCTTTTTCGTAGGACTTGAAGGAGAGCACGCTTTCGCCCGCCTGCACATCACCGCCACCGCCCCAGCGCACAACGACGCTGTCCAGCGCTCCAGGGGCGCCGCGGCCCATCGTCGTTTCGGCAATGGCGTCGGCCGGGATCATGCCGGTGCCCCATTCCGCCTGTCGCTGCGGCGGGCCGACCAGCACACGCTGCGGATTGTCGCGCGTGCCCTCGCCGGTGACGCCGGCGGCCCAGAGCCGGACGGGCGTGTCGAACACCTTGCCCCTCCACCAGTCCGGATAGCGGCCGGTGAGGTGCATGGCCCATTCGGCGCCCCCTGCCCTGGTCTTGCCGAGCTGGTTACCGGCCATGAACAGGCGCTCGCGGTTTTTTGCCCCCGCCGCGTGGAACTCGGACTGCCTTTCGTATGGCCTGTAGGCAGCAAGAAGGTTACGTTGACGGCGTCGGTCCATCTCCTCGAGCAGCGCCAAATAGGTCGCTATCATCGAGGAACGGCCGCAGCCTCGCTTCGAGGCAGCGGATGCGGCTGCGGATCTCCTCATCGCTCAACTGGTCCAGACTGTTTTGGTTCGCATCGAGACCCTGCGAGAACTCTTTGGGCAGCATCGTCAGTACGACCTTCAGATACTGGTCGGGCTTTTCCGCCCTGACCGCGGCGATGACGCCGGCGCCATGGGCGCGGAAATCAGCGCGCAGCGCCGCGGCGAAATCGTCGCCCAGCGTCTTTTTCGAGCGCCTGGCTATCGGCGCGGCGGCCGGCTCAGCCTTCGCTCCAGCGGTTCGGGCGCCGGCGCGCCGCGCCTTGCCTGCGCAGTCAGCCATTGACGGCTGCATCGGCTGCCGGCGTTCCGGCGGAACGAACCGCACGCCACTTGGCGGGCTTGCGCGCCGGCTTCTTGCGCGGCTTGGCGCGGGCGGCCTTCGGCGCGGAGGGCTGATCGACCTGTCCGGAAAACGGCTCCGTTCGTTTCAGCTTCGCCGCGGCGGCTCTCATGGCCGACGGATCGAGACCCTGGCGCGGAAAGCCGAAGCCGGCGATCGCGTCGACCGGACCGCCGCGCACCATGCCGATGCGCACACCCGGCGCGACTGCCTCGACGCGGCTTGTGCGGGGCGGCTCGCCGAACGATGCGAACTCGCCGATGGCGCTGACGATTTCGGCGCCGTCGTCGCCGGTGATGATGGTGGCATAGCGTGGCATGCAGAGCTTCCGCAGATTGGATTCAACTAAAAAGGTCGAGTTCCCGCCCCGCCTGTCCTGCCGGACATCTCGCCCGCAAGGGGGACCATCGATCCCCTTCTTGCGGGGGATATGGCTGGCACGCCACAGGAGGATGCTGTCCCGTCGCCTCGCCAACTGGCGAAGCCCCCAAGGTGAGGAGCCACAAAAAAACCCGCCGGCTGGCGGGTCGTTGGCGCAAATCAGCACCATGGATAAAATCATAGCAGAGCTGCCCTCACCTGACAAGGCTCTTAGGTAAATTTTCCTAGCTGCTTGTCTGCAGCCTTGCCGGGAAGCGACTTTCGCTCGCGCACCGATAAATTGTGGCCCAGGTCTGAAAGTTCCAGAAATTTTTTCTCGGAACCACCTCCGGGCCGAGGGGTTCCACCCCTTAGTCGCGACGCGACAGACTCCCGAAAAGAGAAACGATCTCGCACAAGAAGGAGAAGATCATGCTCATCAAGATTCTTGCGGCATCGGCTCTGACCATCGGTCTGGCTACGGCTGCGATGGCTCAGAATGCAACGGGCGGTACCGCCGACACGGCGGGCAACGGCCAGAGCATCACGGTGGACCCCACCACGCCTGCCAATCCGCCGCCTGATCAGATGGCGCCCGATACAGGCACGACAGGCAGCATCACCACGGACGGCATGAATTCGAACGCCGATCGGAATTGCCCCGCGACGCCGCAGGGCGCCCAGCCGGATGCAACTCACACGTCGCCTGGCACGGCTACGCCGTCGGTCAACGATAATCATTGCGGCAAGTAGTAACGAGACGCGGCAGTTTCGTCGCGCGAGGGCCGTGGAGTTCCGCTCCACGGCCCTTTGCTTGGAAGGGAACCATGGCGGACGTGAGCCGTTGCAAGGTCGAGCGTGAGCCGTTGCAGAGTTCAGCAAGGAGAGACCCATGGCAGACGACGAAACCAACCAGGGTAAGGACACGAACGCAGCAGCCGCGCGCAACGGCAGCTCGACGTCCCAGGGCGGCGGCACAGAGCGGAGCAATCCGAGCCGCAGCAGCGCTGCCCGCAGCGGCAGCGCTTCGCGCACCAGCGCCAGATCTTCAGCCGCTTCGGAAGCGGCGATGAGGAAGCAGATCGCCGAATTGAAGCGCGAGGTGAGCCGGCTCAACCGCGCGCTTGCCGATCAGGCCGAGGAAGCCGCCAGTGCGACGCAAGGGTGGTACCAGAGCGCGGCCGACCGGGCCTCCGGCCTCTACAGCGGCGCGGCCGACCGAGCTTCTGAATTCTACGGCGGCGCGAGCGATCGCGCCTCACGCGCGGCAAGGCAGTTGCGAAGCCAGGCGCAGAGCGTTTCCGAAACCGTTCAGCAGAATCCCGGCACCGTTTCCACTGCCATGGTTCTCGGCGGCCTCGTCGGCTTGCTGATCGGCATGGCGATGGCGCGCAACTCGGACGCAGACCACGACTGGGCTCGCCCCTGGACCCGCTAGAGCACGACGGCCGCCCGAGCGCAGGCCGCGGAAGGAGGCCGGGCCCAGAGCCCGGCCTTTCCATAGCGGCGGGTTGGTGTGCCCGGTTGTCGTTGGTGTGCCCGGTTGGGCTGGTCATTAGCCGGACCTTATGGAATCATTCCCCAAGGGGAATCGCGGAGAGCGGGCATGGACAATCCGCCATGGCATCGGTCTTTCGGATGCGGCATGCGCCAGCAGGTATTTCAGGCGTTCGCAGCCTTGGCCGAGGCCAGGCGGATCCGGTCTTCCATTCGCGCCCGCTTGGCGAAGCCATCCGCTTCATCGCCGAGGCCGACGGCCAATATGACCTGAGCGCCGTGGCCATCGCCTATGGAGATCGCTCGACGCCGCCGCTGGGCGCCCGCGAGATCAAGCAGCTCTGGGCCGAATATGGCGTGCGCCTGATGGAGGCCTAAGGCGGTCCCGGATCGGAAACGCCGCTCATGCGTTTTCAAGCGAGGTCAATGGGAGGAAGCGCCATGAACGTCGCCAATCTGCAACTCGAGGGCCTGCTGATGGCCGTCGCGGCAATCAACCATACCCTGGTGCGCAAGGGGGTGCTGACGGTCGAGGAGATCGACATCGCGCTGCGCAAGGCCGAGGCCGTCGAGACAGGCGAGGACCGGTCCGAGGCGATTTCGGCGTCGAACCGCGATGCGATCAACTTCCCGATCCGCCTGCTCGAGCTCGCCAACCAATGCCAGCCGGAAGCGGACATGCCGTCCTTCTCCAAGCTGGCGCGCATGGTCGGGCAGATGAAGGAACCCTATAACGATCAGATGTGAAGTGGCGGCGCCTCACGCCCGGCCCGGCCAACCCTGTCGGACGGCGAGCAACTTGCCCGGCCCATGCACGGCGGCGAAGAAAAGGCCGGCGAGGAAAGTGAAATGATCGACGAAGAAGCCGAACTCGGCCTGGTTGCCGGTCCAGTGCGACGGGCCGTGGAATGAAAAGCCGAGGAAGATCACATAAACTGCCGCGACCAGCGCCGCCGGCGTGAAGAAGGCGCCGGTGAGGAAGGCGATCACCAAAAGCACCTCAAGGATCGCCGCGCACCAGGCGAGAAACAGCGGGAACGGAAAGCCGGCGGCGGCGATGTAGCCGGCGGTGGCGCCCATATCCATGAACTTGAAGGTCACGGCCATCGCGAAGACGGCGGCGAAGATCAGGCGAGCGATGAGAATGGCGGCGGTCTGCCAGGCCGATTGCGTTTCCAAAGTTTGTCCCTCCGGTTCGAAGCGGTTGATGCCCCAAGGACGGAGGAAGGGCAATGATTCCGACAGGGGGCCGGAATTTTTGCTTCACTTGTTTCCTCACCCCCACCGCAGGCGGCGGAGAGGTGACCGCGCAGCGGCCGGAGAGGCGCCGGCGACGCCGGGAGGAAGCGCCAGACGGCGAGGCCCACAGCCAAGCCCGGCGCTCAACGAGGGGCCCTCTCCCTCGCGGCTCCGCCGGGCCACCTGTCCCCCTGTTAGCGCGGGGCGAGGAAAGGCTCAGCCCGCCTTCGCCTGCGGCGGGTGGCTGATCGAGTCGCGCACGGTGCCGTAGGCCGCACCCCAGCGGTCGGTCATGTCGCAGCGTATGTCCCAGAGCTCGGGGAAGAAGCGGTGGCGGGCGCCGCCTTCCAGGATCTCCACCGGGCGGCCCTTCAGCGACTTGGCTCCGAGACCGATCGAGCGGTGGATGAGATAGAGGTGGTTGGCGCGGAATTTCTGGAACAGCTCGTCGAACTCGATCAGCGCCTCGGCCACGACATAAGCATCGCCATGGTCGTAGTGAGCGTCGTAGACGTCCTCGACGGAAAGCCCGCGGCCGTCGAGATAGGAATGCTTGAAGGCCCGCCAGAGGTCCGGCGGCAGGCGCAGGATAAGCTTGAAGCCAGGCGATTCCTGGCCGCTGCCATTACCCAGCTCGAGGCGGATCTGCTGGTACTCCTTGGGCGACATCGTCTCCAGCAAATCGAGCTGCGCCGTCATCATGCGCACCAGCCGGTGCACGCGGCCCATCAGCGTGATGATGCGGTGCGTGTCTTGCCTCTCCAGATAGTCGAGCACGTCGACCAGCGTGTAGGCGATGAGCTTCATCCACAATTCCTCGACCTGGTGCACGATCTGGAACTGCAGCTCGTCGGCATTGACCATTTGCGAGAGCGGCTTCTGGCAGGCGAGCAGCTGGTCGCATTTGAGATAGACGCCGTAGTCGCGCATTTCGGGCGCCTCGATGCGGGCGTGATAGTCCAACTTGTCCATGGCTCATCCTCCTCGCGCGGGCATGTTCGGCAGGCAGCCAAGGATAGCGCTTCCGGCTTGAACATTGTTCCTTTCTGTTATCCAAATAGCGGAAATTGGAGTACGATTAGCGCCCATTGTCGCGACATCGGAGAACGGACTATGCTTGATGCCCTTGACCGCAAGATAGTGTCAGCACTCGAGCGCGACGCGCGCATCTCCTTCGGCGAGTTGGCCGAAGAGGTGGGACTGAGCAAGACGCCGTGCTGGAAACGGGTGAAGGCGCTCGAGGCTCAAGGCATCATCCGCAGCTATTCCACCCGCATCGATCCGGCCGCGATCGGCTTCGACATCGAGGCCTTCATCCAGGTGTCGATCGACTTCGAGGTGTCGGACGCCTTCGAGGCGGCGGTGAGGAAGCACCCGCTGATCCGCCGCTGCTACGCCACGACCGGCGAGGCCGACTATCTGTTGCAGATCGTCACCGTCGACATGCGGGCGCTGGACAGGATGCTGCGCGAGGAGCTCAGCCGGCTGCCCGGCGTGCGCCGCACCGTCACCTCGATGGCGATGCGCGAGATCAAGGGCGACATCTCGTTCGCCGATGCAGCGGCGCATGCGCTAAGGGAATGACTACAAGAATATTTGCAATCATAGAGTAATTTCGGTATATACCTTAATTGTCGAGACGGGCGGGGGCGATGCGTTTCGAATGGGATGCCGCAAAGGCTAAGATCAATAAGGCCAAGCAGGCATCGATTTCGAGCTCGCTCCGGAATTCGATTTCGCCAACGCCGTCGTCGCCATCGACGACAGCACGGACTATGGCGAGGAACGCCTGGTCGCCACCGGGATCATCGGCCTGTCAGTCTGTGTCATGGTCTACGTCGAGCGCGGCGAAACGATCCGGGTGATTTCGCTGCGACGGGCCACGAAGAAGGAGATCGAGAGTTATGTCGAAAACCTCTAGTCGTTCCCGCTCCGCGCTCGTGCACCGGGAAGCAATCCCGCCGAAGCGCACCCGAGAGGAAGCCCTCGCCATCGCCCGGGCCGCGCTTTCGCGCATGTCCGAACAGGAAGATGCGGCGATCAGGGCGGCGGCGTTGGCCGATCCGGATGCGCAGCCTGCGGAAACATTGCCGCGCCGCAAGCCGGGCCGGCCGCGCGCCGAAGTCAAGAAAGTGGCCGTTTCGCTGAAGCTCGACCCCGATGTGGTCAGCGCTTACCGCGCCCAAGGTCCCGGCTGGCAGACGCGGATGAACGACGATCTGCGCAAGGCCGCGAAACTAAAGCGCCACGCTCGCTAGATTGCCCTGGCAGGTTGGCGGTGCTCAGGTCAGTCTGAAGCAGGCCGGCCGGCTCGGGCTCCCGCGCGGCCTTTTCCTTGTCGGCGTCGGCCTTGCGCTTCGGGCACGCCTCGAACTCGTGATCGCGGCCGCCGCAATAGGAGCAGCATTTGGCAGGCTGATCGGGATGGAGCATCGGTGCCATTCCCAAGAATGCACGAAAAGGTTTCCGGTTGCAGCAATTGCGTGAGGTCGCAACCGTTGCTCAGCCCCGTGCCCCGATTGGTCTTCCATGCAGTTCCGGCCGGAAAACCGGCTGCACGCTTTTCCTGGAATTGTCTTTTCAAAGGAGCTCGCCGCTTGCGCGGCGGGCTCCCTTAATCACCGCTCACGCATGCGCGTGGGGATGACGGACGTCCCAGACGGCCCAGGCAGATGCCGCGACCACGAGCACGCCAAGAATGACGTGCGTGAGCATTGCGTTCCTGTCCGCCGCGAAGCCCAGCAGCCAGGGCGACACGATCAGCCAGAGCCCGAGCACGAGATTTACCCATTCCTCCCATTCGGCGAACACCGAAAGCGTCGCGAGCGCCAGCGCACCGAGCAGGACGCCAACAATCCAGGCGTTCCACGCGGGCATCATTGCCGCGGTGAATCCGATGACCCAGGGTGAGATGAACAGGCAGATCGCGAGGACCAGGATAACCCAGTCCTTGCTCTTCCTTTCTTCCATCAGTTTGCTTGCCATGACAACCTCCATCGATGAAGCCAGACCAAAGCAACTGCATTCGCGTGCAATGCGCACGCTATGTTACATGATGTAATACATTTTTACGGAGCGACAAGGGAACCTTCCGCGGTAGCCGTATTGCGCGCCGTGGCGGCCCGCACAAGCTCCCGCTGGATCGGGCCGGGCCGTCCCTTTTACGGGAAAGTCCTTCGAGGTGGGGAACGGACTGTCATCCGTAGAAGTCGCTTCCGCTCTCGGCGCCGAGCTGCGGCATGACAATGGCCTCTAGCGGTGCCGTCAGCGACCATTTCAACGCACCGGACGAGCGCTCGAGACTGGAGGAGCCGCTGAGGGATTGCGGCGCCACCCGCTGCAGCACCACGGTGCCAAAACCCTTGCGCGCCGTCTCGTCCGGCTCGCCATTGGCATGGCCATTCGACCTCTCCTGCCAGACAAGGTGAAAGTGGCGCTGCGCCTTCGGGCCGGTCTCGACCGTCCAGGTGATCTCGACATGCCCGCCCTCGCCCGCCAACGCGCCATATTTCGACGAGTTGGTGCCAAGCTCGTGGAAGGCCATGCCGAGATTCTGCACGGCATTCGACTGCAGCGTCAAAAGCGGGCCGGAAAGCGAGATGCGCTCCTCATGACCAAACGGTTTCAGATGTTCCTGGATGAGGTCGAAGAGACTGGCGCCTGCCCATTCCGAGGTGACCAGCAGATCGTGCGAGCGCGACAGCGCCATGATCCGGGCTCGGATCATCTCCTCGAACTCGCTGGGGCTGGCAGAACGCTTGTTGGTTTCCCTGACCATCGACAGGATCACCGCGAACTGGTTCTTCACACGGTGGTTGACCTCGCGCATCAGGAGCCGGATGCGGCGCTCATTTTCCCTTGCGGCGGTGATGTCGCGCGCGATCGTGGAGGCGCCGACGATCTCGCCCGCAAGGCTCCTGATCGGCGACACCGTTACCGAAACGGCAACGAGTGAGCCGTCCTTGCGCTTTCGCATCGTGTCGAGATTTGCCACGCCCTCGCCCCGGCGGATGCGGCTGATGATGTCGGTCTCCTCGTCGTGCATATGCTCGGGGATAAGGAGCAGCATCGATTGGCCGATGGCTTCCTCCGCGCTGTAGCCGAACATGCGTTCTGCCGCGCGGTTCCAGTCGGTGATGGTGCTGTTCAGATCCTTGCCGATGATGGCATCGAAGGAAGAATCGACAATGGCGGCCAGACGCGCATTGGCGCTGGCATCTTCAAATTCCCTGCCCCCGGATGTCACCATGGGCATTAGTTAGCGCGGCCGAATCTCATAGCAAGCGGCTAAGCCTTGGAGGGGTCAGGATTTTCGCCATTCCCCTTTGCTGGATCCAGCACGCCGAAATCCTGCGACTTCATGCCGGTCTCGGCTGTCAGGAAACCTTCGGATGCGAGGCCCCTTCGCAGAAGCTCGCGCACGGCGGCCGAGCGGCTCGGCATGCGTTTCTCGAAGCGCCAGTTCTCGACTGCCGCCAGTTCCTCTTCCGTCAACATGATCTGCAGCCTTTGCGGCCGCTCCAATTCAACCACCCTAGCCTCCCGCAGGTCATGACACGAACGAGTATGTCACTCACTGCCAGTAAAAGTAGGATTCGGCTCAAAAGACGTCAAGGTCATGCGAGACAACAAAGGCGGGGGACGCTGGCGGTGCTAACGATATGGCTACACCGCATTTGCCGTTCTATGCTAACTTGTTGATTTTTTTACAGCTTTTCCATTTTTTAGTTGCCAACCGAGCGAGGTCGGCGCATTATGGCCGGCAGAGGGATGAACCGCCGCGAAAGGAGGTTTTTCCGATGTTACGAGGATTTTCCGACCGGTTGCGCAACGACGCTCACCACAAGGTCCAGCGGGCTTTGCGGCAAAACGGCATCGTCAACATCATCCAATTGTCGGAAGAAATCAGGCTGATGAATCTCGGCGAGAACATTGCCCGCGAGGATATCGAGACTCTGGTGATGCAGGTGGCTCAGCTCTATGGCGGGGCCATCGAATTCGACGAAGAGGCGCTGACGGCGCTCGACCTGCCCGACGCCTGCCCGGCTGACAGCCGCAACGACCTGGAAAAGGCGTTGCGAGAACGCTCGCTCCTTTCACCCGAGTCGGCGGATCTGCTGCAGGTGAGCGACAAGGGCTAGAGCAATTCCAGTCACTCGCTGGTCAACTCGTCGAGCAGGCGCAGTCCGTTCTCGTACTTCTCGGGGTCGATGCCCGCCTGGTGCGCCTGCCAGAGATTGTCCTTGAGGTCCGCCTGCTTGACAGGCAGCGCAAGCTCGTTGGACGCCGCACGGCAGACAAAGTCGTGCTCGCTTTCGTCCATTCTTTTCGTCAGCGCGTCGACGGCGGCGACGACCGGAAAGCCGAAGCCCTCGGCCTCGAGCCGATCGAGCGTCCACCCCTCGCCTTTCTCGACCACGTCGTGCAGGTAGGCGACGGTTTTCTCGTCAAGCGTTTCGACCGCATCGGCGACGCGTCTCAGATGTTCGATAAAGGGACGGCCGGTCTTGTCTTTCTGGCCGCGATGGGCCTCTTCGGCGATCTTCGCTGCCTGGTAAAGCATGATCTCCTCGATCTATTGGAAGCCCGCCCCAACGGGACAACGAGACGGGCAGGATTGGGTCCCGACCCGGTCCGCCGGCACGCCTTGCAGGGGACGGCGCGCCATACTGCGGCAGAACATGAGCAGCGTTCAAATGTTCCCTCGTGTCCGGCCGAAAAACAGGAACCCGCGGCCCGCGCAGTCGTTAGCATTTACGCAAACACAAAGGAGGTCTGCACCATGGATTGGAACCGCGTCGAAGGTAACTGGAAGCAGGTCAAGGGCAAGGTGAAGGAACAGTGGGGCAAGCTCACCGATGATGACCTCGACCGCATCGCCGGCAACCGCGAGCAGCTCGAAGGCAAGATCCAAGAGCGCTACGGCATCGAGAAGGATCGCATCCGCCGCGACATCGACGACTGGGCGAGTCGCCAGGGCTGGTAAGATCCGCCGCCGGATGAAATGAGCCCGCAGCCCCGATCGGGGCTGCGGCGTCGAAAGCCAGAAATTTTGATTTCAGAACAGGGACGTTATATTAGGCTGAATCGACATTCAGCGCATCCATAACATAGCTGCGGCGAGATGGATGAAGGCGAGGAAGTGGCCGGCGCGA